>NZ_JACCAE010000001.1:2706127-3006808 GCF_013409205.1 Janibacter cremeus | reverse complement strand
CAAGGAGGAAGCGCAGCCCCCTTCGTCATGGGGCGGTGGTCCCTAGCCCACCTTGTGCAGCCAACGCACGGGTGCCCCGTCGCCGGCGTGCCGGAAGGGCTCGAGCTCGGCATCCCAGGCCTCGCCCAGGAGCTCGCCGATCATGTCCTCGACGGCTTCACCGGCCCCCTGGGCAAGCGTGATGACTTCGCGCAGGCGGTTCTCGTGGAGGACGACGTCACCGGAGGCGGAGATCGTCGCGTGGTGGATGCCCAGGGTCGGGGTGTGGCTCCAGCGGGAGCCGTCGAGGCCCGGGGTGGGCTCCTCGGTCACTTCGTAACGAACGCCCTCCCAGCCGCGCAAGGCGGAGGCCAGAACCGCTCCCGTGCCGGGGTCTCCCGTCCAGGAGAACTCGGCACGCTTGAGGGACCGGCCGAGCGGCTGCTCGGTCCAGTCGAGGACCACAGACTGATCCAGCACGGACTCGAGAGCCCACGTGATGTGGGGACACAGGGCCGTGGGGGTGCTGTGGATGAACACCACGCCGCGGGTACTGATGCGCTTTCCTGCAGACATCCTGATCCTCCTTGAGTGCGATGGACGTCTTCCCCAACGCCAGACACTCTGGATCGAACGGCTGCTGCGCGTGTCGCGGTGTGCTGCTCGAGCAATATGTGCACCGAAGTGCTTGTGTTGGTCATTGTGCCCCACAGATCACAGGAGCACCAGCCCGCACGGGAACCACACCCGCCCCACGGGGCGCAGACAAGTCGGGGTAACCTCACGCCGTCGCGTCTTGCGACATCGGGGCGGTAGCTCAGTCGGTCAGAGCACCGGACTCATAATCCGTCGGTCCCGGGTTCAAGCCCCGGTCGCCCCACCGCAGACTGCCGATCAACCGGTTCGCGAGGTGCTGACCCGAACGACCCGCTGCGCGGTACGGGCCGCACTGACAGCATTCCAGCGCACGGCACCCAGCAGGTCGCGGGCATGCTCGGCCGCGGTGTGGTCCGGACGGGCGGAGATCGCCGCGAGGGCCCGGTCTAGATCGTGTCCCTCCTGCCCCAGCACCACGGAGAAGTCGCGACGCAGCGGACCCAGCGCTTCGTAGCCGGCGTTGCGGTAGTGACGCGCGAACCACGGCTTGTGGAGTCGGGCACGCTCGTGCAAGCCGGAGGAGTGCGACATGGGGTTCTTCGGCCGGTCCAGGACGTAGTCGGGGAGCAGGTCGGCGAAGGCGTGCCGCAGGATCCACTTCTCCCGACCGTCGTGGACCTTCAGTCCCATGGGGATCCGCGTGGCCAAGGCGATCAGAGCTGGATCGAGGAAGGGCACGCGCACCTCGACCCCCTGCCCCGTGCCGGTGCGGTCGACGCGTTGCAACTCGGTCCGGGACAGGTTGCGGATCTTGTGCTCGAAGAGTCGACGCGCCGCTTCCGGTGGCACCTCGTCGTACATGGCATACCCACCGAAGAGCTCGTCCGAGCCGTCCCCCGCGATGGCGATGTCGATACCCGCCCGACGCATCCGGGCGAACAACGGGACGGAGACGACCGCATTGATGACGTCGCCGTACTCCGTGCACTCCGACATCCGGATGGCCGTGCGCACATCGTGTCGGCTGATCCGCTCCGGGACCACGTCGATCACCTCGTGCCGCACCCCGAGATCGGCGGTCAGTCGCCGCGCATACCGGACGTCCTCGCTGTCCGGGCTGCCGATCGTGAAGGCCACGCAGTCCGGGTGGCTTCGGCGTACGAGCGCCAGCACCAGCGATGAGTCGAGGCCACCGGAGAGGACCACGCCCACCTGCGCCTGCGTGTCGCAACGCGCCAGGACGCTCTCCTCCAGCGCCGCGCGCAGCAGAGCGGACGCCCGATCGACGTCGGTGACCGGCGTACCGTCCTCGGTGTGGAACAGGTCGACGTACGGCTTCGCCTGCGGGATGCGTCCGGGTTCGGCCCATGCGTGGTGTCCCGGCGGGATCTCGTGGATCGCCGTGCCCGTGGGGACCAGTGACTTCACCTCCGAGCCGACGTGGAGGCAGCCATCCGCCCACGACCAGTAGAGCGGCCGGATGCCGACGGGGTCCCGCCCCAAGTAGGCCCGGCCCGTGCTGACCTCGATGATCATCAGGGCGAAGTCCCCCCGCAGCCGGGCGAGGCCGGCTCCGCCCCAGCAGAAGAACGCGGCCACGACGACTTCGAGGCTGTCACCATCACGAAGGGGGTGTCCACCCTCGCGGAGCTCGTCACCGAGCTCGGCACCGTTGTAGATCGTCCCGTCGAGACACGCGATCCACTCGCCGTCCATCGACTGCCATGTCCTCGTGGTGTCCTCGTGGTCACCGGCGGCGGTCCTCGTGCTCGCGAGCACCCCAGGCGCCTGGCTGCTCTCCTCGACCTCTCCGCGTCCCGCAATGGCCCGTCGCATCCGATCGAAGCGGGCGCGATTCGCGGACGCTCCGACGATGGCAGCGATGCCGCCCATGGTCTCAGTCCTCGATCCGTGCCGCGTCGTGTGTGCGCAACCCTGCCAGTGCGTCGGGGCTGATGCACACGTGCCACGCCTGGCCCTCGTTGATGACGTTGACCCGCCCCTCGTCCTGGTGGGCCCAGAGCACGTCTGCGAGCACCTCGCAGACACCGAAGCGCTCGAACCATCGCATCTCGAGGTCGACGGCATGCCCTGTGCAGTGTGCACTCGGCAGGACCGCCGAGTACCCCAGGGACCGCAAGTGCTGCTGGTGCTCGATGCTCCGCGTCATGCTGGTCACCCACAGCGGTGGCGTCTCCGGGGGCGCGATCCGGTGGAAGTCAGCGGAGATCTCCTCGAGCAACATGCTGACCTCCGGCCGGGTCCGCGGGCTGACGACCCCAGCGGTGCGCGGCGTGCGATCCGGCACGATGCGACGTTCGACGGCCCGGGCCAGCCGGTGCACGCGAGTCCTGGGCTGCACGCGGCATCGCACGGAGGATCGCCCCTGTCTCGCGCTGCGCACGTCGACGAGCTCGGTGGTCGAATCCACCGTATGCGTCGTCCGGTAGGCCGGCACGTGCCCCCACCACATGGCATCGATCTGGGCCAGCATCAGGATCCGGACCAGGGACGGCAGGTCGGCGGCGGCGCTCCTGGTGTTGGGGCGGTACTCGGAGATCTCCCGGCTCATCGAGGCCACGGCACGGCTGGCTCCGTCGGGCGTCAGCTCGAGTGCGCGCGTGATCTCCGCAGCGAGCCTGCTCGGGTCGAGGAGTTGTGTCGCCCGGCGCCGTTGCACCTCCAGGCCCACGCCACCCACGTCGCTGACGAGGTCATCGACCGCCTCACGATAGCTCCCGAGAGCGATCATCGAATGGGGGAAGGAGCCCTCGGTGGAACAGTCCCTCGTCATCGTCGCGGACCACCGGGACGGCCGGACCCGATCAGATCACTGGTCCTCATCGGGCGTCATGACGGTGTAGTTGACCGTGGTCGCGTCCGAATCGGAACTCACCGCGACGTTGGCATTCCAGTCGTCGCTGCCCATGGTGAAGGAGCGCATCTCGAAGTCGTCCCCGCCCATCGAGTTCGTCGACAGGATCTCGAAGCCAGCGGCCTCGGCGCGGGACTTCAGGTCGTCATGGGTCTGCTTGACGTCAGCGTCCTCGCTGGTGAAGTGCACGGTGAACGACTGGTCATCAGCAGTGCCCATCGACATGGACGCCTCGAGTGTGAAGTCGTCCGGCAACGGCACTTCCTCGGGGAAGTCATCGGGGAGCTCACTGCCACCGATCTCCAGCGAGCCCTCGTCGGACTCGATGCTGACCTTGCCGTCGCCGTCGCTGTCGATGTCGACGTCACCACCACCGGCGGCCTCCATCCCCTTCTCGGCGACCTTCTCCCCGGCCTTGTCGGCAATCGCCGAGCAGCCTGTCACGAGCGTGGCGGCCAGCGCGACGCTGGCGACACTCTTGACGGTCCTGTGAATCTTCATCGTGGCGTCCTGTTCTCCGTGGCTGCGTCATCCCTGTGACGATGCGGGAGCAGCGCCGGAGACGAAGCACGATCTTCAGCAAACATTCAGCATAGATGAAGGGTGCGGCGTTGTGTGGGGGACGCCTCATGCCGTGATGGCGTCACGCCGGTCGGCAGTGAGGGTCGGGCATCCGGTTCAGACGGCTCGGCCGGTCATCGAGGCGAGCTCTTTCTCCTGCGGGAGGTCGAGTTCGGGCTCCTCACGCATCTTCCTCAGGTGCTCCTTGGTGCACCCGGTGGCCCACGCGCCGATGACCAGCGAGCCCCAGCCGATGAGCATGCCCGCGACGTTGTCCAGGACGTAGTGCCAACCGAAGTAGAGCGTCGCCACGGAAGTCAGGGCGAAGAAGGTCCAGGCGGCCGTGCGCGCGATGGAGTTGCGGGTGGTGCGCTGCAGGAACAGGGCAGCGGCAAAGGTCACGGACACGTGGAGCGAGGCGAAGGCTGCGACACCGTGGATGGCGTCGCTGGTGAGCGGACTCGTCAGGAACTCCAGCCGGTTGTCCAGCAGCGCCTGCTGCAGCGAGCTCACTCCCGTGCCGGGCAGATCAACGTACAGGTCCGGGCGGGAGTAGACCGGACCGACCGCGGGGATGACGTAGTAGCTGACGACCCCGAAGACCCAGTTCAGGCAGAGTGTGGTCGCGTACCAAGCGCCCACCCGCACATCGCGGCTGAGCACAAGGAAGACACCGAGGCTGATCGGCACGAGTGGCATGTACGACAGGTAGACGAAGGACAGCAGCATCGCCGTGATGTCGGTGCCCAGGACTGCGTGCAGCACCGTGGCGGGGTCGTGGCCCGCGAAGAACCACCGGTCGGTCTGCAGCAGCCCGCGGTCGTAGAGCGTGTCGTCACGATAGAGCGGCAGGACGTTCTTGAGGTTCCGGTACGCCACGTAGCTGACGTAGAACGTCACCAGGCCCGTCATGATGTAGAGGGTGCGGCGCAGGGTCCACTCGTGCTTGATGACCTCGCTCACCCCGCGCGGGATGCGGCGCCAACCGCGTCTGCGCGTGGCCGCAATGAGAACACCCACCCCGGAGAGGAGCAGGCCCAGCAGCGGCAGACGTACGTAGGCAGGGCCGAGGAAGCCCTCGGGGTCCTTCAACGGGATCCCCAGGACTTGGCTGCCGATGATCGAAGCGATCCCGACGAGGACCGACACGCTCACCGCAACCGTGTACGGCCACTTGCGAACGAGATGCATCCCCCGATTATGACGGATCGGTGACCAAAGTGTGAACTGACACTCTTGCCTGCTGATCGCCCACGACGAAGGGCCCCGGCCCGCATGGCGCGGATCGAGGCCCTTCGTCGTGTGGCTCCCCCGGCTGGACTCGAACCAGCAACCCTCCGGTTAACAGCCGAATGCTCTGCCAATTGAGCTACAGGGGATCGCGCCGAGGCGCTGCGCCACCATAGCAAGAACAGGGCGTGTGTCTAAACCCAGGGCTCACGGCTCCTGCCCGACCTGCTCCGCCAGTCGGGCAGCGACCTGCTCGGTCATCGCGACGAGCTCCGCGTCGTCGGGGTCGCAGCCACGCGCGACGATCGTCTGGGCGAGCACCGCGTCGCTGGTGAGGTCCTTGCGCAGCACCACCCGGGCCCGCCGCGACCGGTCCAGGCGCACGTGCTCGACGAGGAGCACGGAGGCGTTGACCCGCTCGTGGAAGGCATCGGGGACACCACCCGGGTCGGTGAGGTGCCAGTGCCCCGCGGCGCTCCCGTCGACCCACGAGACCGCGAGGGCCGACTCGTCCGGGTCCCACCGACCGCTGTCGACAAGATGCCACGGCTTGCCCCGGGCTGCGTCCTCGCCGGGAGCGATGAGCCGACGTGAGGTGATCACCAGCGCCCCGTCCCGGGTGGAAGCCGTGGCGAGCACCCGCTCCCCCGACTCGAGCTCGACGTCCGCGGGGACGGCAACCGCCTTGTTCTTCAGGACCTTCAGCCAACCCATCAGAGAATCTCCTCACGCAGCGCGGCGCGTTGGCGCTCCAGTGATTGCAGGGACAGCGAGAGCTCACGCAGGCTCTGCTGGTCGGTGCCCGGGTCCGCCGCCATGCGTCGCATCCGCGACATCGAGTCCGAGATGCGTCGGCCGACCGCCACCTCCCGAACGCGCACGAGCAGGGATCGGGTGTAGCTCGCCGGAGGCAGGCCGGTCGACTGGTCGTGCAGGACGGGAAGGGGGGCGACCGACAGCTCGGCGACGAGCGAGGCGACCGCCAGCGGGGTCTCCTCGTCGACGCGCATGTGCCAGGCACCCAGGGTCTCACCCTCCCGCAACGGGCCGACCGTGCGCACGGCGGCGAAGACCGCCTGGTGCGCGGGCGCGGCAAAACCCTCCGGCTCGACGCCGTCGAGGTCCTGCGAGGTGAACAACGAGGGATGCTGGAGCATCGCCTGGAGCAGCTGTCGCTCGGCACGCACGATCGGGTCACGCAGGTCGGGTGCCGGGACCCCGCTGCCGGCCTCGGCCGAGGTCGGTTCCGGTGTCTCGGGATTGGCGCGGGTCTCCCCCTTCGCCTCCTCCTTGGCCTTGATCCGGCCGGCGCGGGCCACCTGGTCTCGCATCTGCTCGACCTCGACACCGACCCAACCGGCGACCGTGCGCACGTACTCCGGCCGCAGCGAGGAGTCACGGATGCTGTTGATGATCGGCGCGACCGCGGACATACCGCGCACGCGGCCCTCGGCGGTGGACAGGTCGAAGCGCGCCAGCGTCGTGCGCACCGCGAACTCGAACATCGGCACCGCGTCGGCCACGAGCTCGCGTACCGCGATCTCCCCCTCGCGCAGACGCAGGTCGCAGGGGTCCATGCCCTCCTTGGCGACAGCGACGAAGCTCTGGCTGGCCCAGCGCTGGTCCTCGGCATAGGCCTTCATCGCGGCCTTCTGTCCGGCGGCATCACCGTCGAAGGTGAAGATGACCTTGGCCGGGGCGAGATCTGCCTCGTCGCGCATGATCCGGCGCAGCACCTTGATGTGGTCGACACCGAAGGCGGTGCCGCACGTGGCGACCGCACCCTCGACACCGGACAGGTGGGCGGCCATCACGTCGGTGTACCCCTCGACGATGACGGCCTGCCGGTCCTTGGTGATCGACTTCTTGGCCAGGTCGAGGCCGTAGAGGACGCTGGACTTCTTGTAGATCGGCGTCTCGGTGGTGTTGAGGTACTTCGCCGCGATCCTGTCGTTGTCGTAGAGCCGCCGCGCGCCGAAGCCGACCGTCTCACCGGTGATGTCGCGGATCGGCCAGACCAGTCGCCCGCGGAAGCGGTCGTAGAGGCCGCGCGAACCGCTCCCGCACAGGCCCCCGATCGTCAGCTCCTCGGCGGTGAATCCCTTGTCGCGCAGGTGACGGGCGAGCTCCTCCCCGCCACGGGGTGCGTACCCGATGCCGAAGAGCTTCGCCTCGGGGCTGCGGAAACCACGCTCGCGCAGGAAGTCCCGACCGATCCGTGCCTCCGGGGACTCCAGCAGCCGCTCGTGGTAGAACTCCGCCGCGGCACGGTGGGCCTCCAGCAGACGGGTGCGCTTGCCGAGCCCGACCCCGTCGCGAGGACCGCCCCCTTCCTCGTAGCGAAGCTCCATGCCCAGCTTGGCCGCGAGGCGCTCGACGGACTCCGCGAAGGTCAAGTGGTCCAGCTTCTGCACGAAGGAGATGACGTCACCGCCCTCACCGCAGCCGAAGCAGTGGTAGGCGCCGACGGCCTCACGCACGGTGAAACTCGGCGTCTTCTCGTCGTGGAAGGGACACAGGCCCTTCATCGACCCGATACCGGCGGGGCGCAGCGAGACGTGGTCGCGGACGATGTCGGTGATCGAGGAGCGCTCCTTGACGGACTGCACGTCCTCGGCTCGGATCCGGCCCGCCACCTGGCACCTCACTCCCTGATCGACCACGCGTGGCGCTCAGTCTAGGTCGCACGGTGGAGCTCCGCCCACCCTCATGCCCAGGGGGTGGTGCGCCGGGCTCCGGAGGAATATCGTCGGTTGTGTGGTACAAGCACCTGTCGATGGTTTGGAGACAGGACCCTCACCGAGAGCCGGGGCCCTCAGGAGAGCAATGGAAAGTGACCACGACACGGTCCGTGGCGACCGACCCGCCGCCCCACCCCACGAGAGTTCAACGACGCCGCACTCCTGTTGGCGCGCCGACGCCGCCTGCTCAAGGGTCGGTCGATTCATCGACCTGACGACACAAGGAGGACGCAATGGCGCAGAACACACAGAACATCGATGCCCTCATGGCAGAGGAGCGAACCTATCCACCGGATCCCGAGTTCGCCGCCCAGGCGAATGCCCAAGCGGGCTTCTACGACCAGGACCCTGACGAGTTCTGGGAGAAGGAGGCCCGTGAACGGATCACCTGGTTCACCGACTTCAACGCACTCAAGCAGTGGGACCGTCCCCACGCCCGGTGGTATCTCGGCGGCCGGCTCAATGCCTGCTACAACTGCGTGGACCGCCACGTGGAGAACGGTCTGGGCGACAAGGTCGCCTACTACTGGGAGGGCGAGCCGGCCGACGAACGACTGACCATCACATATGCGGACCTGCAGTCCCGGGTCGTCAAGGCGGCCAACGGCTTCAGGTCCCTGGGCATCGGCAAGGGCACCAAGGTCGCGGTGTACATGGGCATGATCCCCGAGTCGCCCGTCACGCTACTGGCGCTGGCCCGCCTCGGGGCTCCCTTCACCTTCGTCTTCGGTGGTTTCTCCGCGCAGGCGCTGGGCAGTCGTATGGTGGAGATGGAGTGTGAGTACCTGGTCACCCAGGACGCGAGCAACCGCCGCGGGAAGGCCTCCCCGCTCAAGCCCATCGCCGACGAGGCGATGGACATGGCGCCAACCGTCAAGCACTGCGTGACGGTGCGCCGCACCGGCAGCGACGTGACGATGAAGCAGGGGCGCGACCTGTGGTGGCACGACGTCGTCGACACCCAGTCCGACGACCCGGCGTCGTGCCCGTGCGAGCCGATGGACGCCGAGGACATGTTCTTCCTGATGTTCTCCAGCGGCACCACGGGACGGCCCAAGGGGATCGTGCACTCCACCGCCGGCTACCTGGTGGGCGTCGCGACGACCCACTACTACGTCTTCGACATCAAGCCGGACACGGTCTACTGGTGCGCGGCGGACATCGGCTGGATCACCGGCCACAGCTACATCGTCTTCGGTCCGCTCGCCAACGCGACCACCAGCGTGATTTACGAGGGCACGCCCGACTTCCCGGACAAGGCCCGCTGGTGGGAGATCATCGAGCGCTACCGGGTCAACGTGCTCTACACGGCACCGACCTCCATCCGCACGCACATGAAGTGGGGTGCCCACCACGCCGAGCAGCACGACCTGTCCTCGCTGAAGGTGCTCGGCTCGGTCGGTGAACCGATCAACCCCGAGGCATGGCTCTGGTACCGCGACCACATCGGCGCGGGGAGGACTCCGGTCGTCGACACGTGGTGGCAGACCGAGACCGGCATGATCATGGTCTCCCCGTTGCCGGGGCTGACCACCCTCAAGCCGGGGTCGGCCACCCGGCCCTTCCCGGGGGTCGAGGCTGCGGTCTATGACGAGCAGGGCAAGGAGATCGCACCCGGCGAAGGTGCCGGGTACATGGTCGTCAAGGCGCCCTGGCCGTCGATGTTCCGCACGCTGTACGGCGACGACGAGCGCTTCCGGGAGACGTACTGGGACAAGTTCCCCGACGCCTACCTGGCCGGTGACAGCGCCCGCGTGGACGCCGACGGCGACTTCTGGCTGATGGGCCGCATCGACGACGTCATGAATGTGTCCGGACACCGGCTCTCGACCACCGAGATCGAGTCCGCCCTCGTCGACCACCCGGACGTCGCGCAGGCCGCCGTCGTCTCGCGCTACGACGCGACCACCGGCCAGGCGATCGTGGCGTACGTGACGCTGAAGGAGGGCGCCGAGGGGAGCACCGAGAAGCTCGCCGAGCTGCGTGATCACGTCGGCACCCAGATCGGTCCGATCGCCAAGCCGGCGAACCTCGTCTTTAGCGACGAGCTGCCGATGACCCGCTCCGGCAAGATCATGCGGCGCCTGCTGAAGGACGTCGCGGAGAACCGCGAGCTGGGCGACACCACCACTCTCGCCGACCCCTCCGTGGTCGACGAGCTCAAGCAGCGCTCCGAGAACTGACCCGCGCACCGGGAGCACTCCCGGAAGGAGGTGGTCATCCCACAGATCGTCACGAGCCGCACCCGGACGACATTGCCGAGACGTCTCCCCAAACGAGTCCGAGTGGAGCCCGCGCCCACATCCTGTGGCGCCGGGGCAGATCCGCGGCGCACCACTCCAAAGGAGACGAAATGTCACAAGCAACACATCCACACGTCGACGCGCCGGCACCCGCAGCCATCCCGAAGCCGGCACCGGGCAGCTTCATCGCCGATCCAGCCGCCCTGGGCCTCGCCGGGTTCGCCCTGACCACCGTCGTGCTCAGCGTGGTCAACGCCGGGTGGGTACCCAGCACTGTCGAGCCGGTCGTCTTCGGCCTCGCCTTCGCCTACGGCGGCATAGCCCAGCTCTGCGCCGGCCTGTGGGAATTCGCCAGGGGAAACACCTTCGGAGCCACCGCGTTCAGCTCCTACGGCGGCTTCTGGTTGTCGTTCTGGTACCTGACCGGCCACACCGACCTCAGCGGCGCGGGCTCGGACATCAACCAGGGCCTGGGGCTCTACCTGATGGCATGGGCAGTCTTCACGCTGTACATGACGGTGGCGGCGATGCACACCAACAACGCCGTCCTGACCGTCTTCGTGCTGCTGACGATCACCTACATCCTGCTTGCCCTCGGTGAGTTCTTCACCGCGGACGCCATCACCACAGCGGGTGGCTACGTCGGCATCCTCACCGCGCTGGCGGCCTGGTACGGATCCTTCGCCGTCGTCACGAACTCGACATTCAAGCGGGCGGTGGTGCCGATCGGTCCACGGGAGTAGCCAGTCGCCGGTGCAGCTCCAGGGCTCGGACATCGGTGAGCGAGGACACCTGGTCGACCACCACACGCAGCCGGGCGTCCTCGCTCTGCGCGCCCGCCAGATCATGACGCAGGTCGGGGTCGAGCCGCTGCTCGGGATCCGCTGCGAACCACTTCGCGAGGTCGGCAACAACCTCGCGCTGGTACGCGTACTCATCGTCCCGCTCCCCGGAGAACATGACGAAGTGCGCCGCGACGGCCTTGAGTACCGCGACCTCCGCCAAGGAGTCGTCGGGCACGACCAGACGGGCCTCGTAGCGGCCGAGATCCCCCGGCCCGTGCACCGACCGGGTCGCGGTCTCGGCCGCGTGCACGAAGCGCCCGATCACCCGTGAGGTCATGTCCTTCAGTCCGGCGAGCGCCTGCCGGGAGCCGTCGTAGGTCTTCGGGACCGCCCCGGTCGCGAGCAGCCGCTCCAGCCCCTCCCCCACGGCGTCGCGGCCGAGGTCGGCGGCGAAGTGGGTCACGGCGACGTCGAGCACTGCGTCGGTGTCGTGCGCGTCGCGCAGTTGCCGCAGGTCGAGCCGGCCCGAGGCGATCGCGTCCTCGACGTCGTGGACGCTGTAGGCGACGTCGTCGGACCAGTCCATGACGTCGGCCTCGAGGCAGCGCACGAAGCTGTCGGTCCCCGGGCCGACCGAGCGCATCCACGTGAACACCAGGAGGTCGTCCTCGTAGACGCCGAACTTCGGGGTCGGGGCCGGGCCCTCTCCCCGACGCCATGGGTACTTCGTCGCCGCGTCGAGGCTGGCCCGGGTGAGATTGAGACCAGCCGGTTGCCCGTCCGCGTGGACGCGCTTGGGCTCCAGGCGAGTGAGGATCCGCAGCGTCTGCGCATTGCCCTCGAAGCCACCGATGTCGGCGGCGATGGAGTTCAGCGCGCTCTCACCGTTGTGGCCGAAGGGGGGATGCCCCAGGTCGTGCGCGAGGCAGGCGACCTCCACCACGTCCGCGGCGCACCCGAGCACCCCACCGAACTCGCGGCCGATCTGCGCCACCTCGAGGCTGTGCGTGAGGCGGTTGCGCACGAAGTCGTCGCTACCGGGACCGAGCACCTGGGTCTTGGCCGACAACCGGCGCAGGGCGGCGGAGTGGATCAGCCGCCCGCGGTCACGCGCGAAGTCATCCCGGTCGGCACGCTTGTGCACCGGGTCCTCGGAGACCCACCGCTCGCGGTCGCTCTGGCTGCTCACGCTGGTGAGCCTACGACGGACCGGCGGCCCGCCCCCTTCCCACTGCGCGGGATACCCCGGCGAGTGCACTGCGCCCCCAGTAGCCTCAGGTGAGAACCGCCACACCCGGAGGGGCCCATGTTCCGCAAGATCCTCGTCGCCAACCGAGGCGAGATCGCCATCCGCGCATTTCGCGCGGCCACCGAGCTCGACGCGACCACCGTCGCCGTGTTCCCCGCGGAGGACCGCACCTCCGAGCACCGGATGAAGGCGGACGAGGCGTATCAGATCGGCGAGGAGGGCCACCCGGTCCGTGCCTACCTGGACCACGAGGACATCGTGCGGGTGGCCCGCGAGGCCGAGGTCGACGCGATCTACCCCGGGTACGGGTTCCTCTCGGAGAACCCCCAGCTGGCCGAGGAATGTGCCCGGCACGGCATCACCTTCATCGGTCCCGGGGCCGAGGTGCTCGAGCTGACCGGCAACAAGGCGCGCGCCATCGCCGCGGCTGACGCGGCCGGCCTGCCGACGCTCCAGGGCGCCGAGGCGACGACCGACCTCGATGCGCTCGAGTCGGCAGCCGAGCAGATCGGCTTCCCGGTCTTCGTCAAGGCCGTCAGCGGTGGTGGCGGACGAGGAATGCGTCGTGTCGAACGGCGCGCGGACCTGCGCGATGCCCTCGAGGCCGCCCAGCGCGAGGCGGAGTCGGCCTTCGGCGACCCGACGCTCTACCTCGAGGAGGCCGTGATCAACCCGCGGCACATCGAGGTCCAGGTGCTCGGCGACGCCAGCGGCGAGGTGATCCACTTCTGGGAGCGGGACTGCTCCGTGCAGCGCCGCCACCAGAAGGTCGTCGAGATCGCCCCCGCACCCGACCTCGACCCCGACCTGCGCGAGCGGATGTGCGCCGACGCGGTGCGCTTCGCCGAGTCCATCGACTACGTCAACGCGGGCACGGTCGAGTTCCTCCTCGGCGAGGACGGGCGGTACGTCTTCATCGAGATGAACCCACGCATCCAGGTCGAGCACACGGTCACCGAGGAGGTGACCGAGCGCGACCTCGTCGTCGCGCAGATGCAGATCGCCGCCGGCGCGACGTTCACCGACCTGGGCCTGCGGCAGGATGACATCCGCACCCGCGGCTTCGCACTCCAGTGCCGGATCACGACCGAGGACCCCGCCAATGGCTTCCGGCCCGACTCGGGGACGATCTCGGCCTACCGCTCGGCCGGCGGGTCCGGGGTGCGGCTGGACGGCGGCACCACCTTCGTCGGCGCGGAGATCAGTCCCCACTTCGACTCCATGCTCGTCAAGCTCACCTGCCGGGCCGCGACGTTCCCCCTGGCCGTGCGGCGCGCCCGCCGGGCCCTCGCGGAGTTCCGCGTGCGCGGCGTGGCGACGAATCTTCCCTTCCTCGACGCCGTCCTGTCCGACCCCACCTTCCAGGCCGGTGAGGCCACCACGAGCTTCATCGACGAGCGTCCCCACCTGCTGGACGCGCCCAGCGGCAAGGACCGCGCCACCAAGCTGCTGACCTACCTCGCCGACGTCAGCATCAACCAGCCGCACGGGCCCCGCACCAGCGACGTCCGGCCCGCCAGCAAGCTCCCGGGCCTACCGGAGGGCGACCTGCCCGAGGGGAGCCGCGACCGCCTGCTGCGTCTGGGCCCGGCCGGCTTCGCCGCCGACCTGCGCTCGCGCACCGACGTCGCGGTCACCGACACCACCTTCCGCGACGCCCACCAGTCCCTGCTCGCGACCCGTGTGCGCACCCGCGACCTCGTCACGGTCGCCGAGCACGTCGCTCGCCTGACCCCGCAGCTGTTGTCGGTCGAGGCCTGGGGTGGCGCGACGTACGATGTCGCCCTGCGCTTCCTGCACGAGGACCCGTGGGAGCGGCTGGACGCCCTGCACGAGGCGATGCCCAACGTCCCCCTGCAGATGCTCCTGCGTGGACGCAACACCGTCGGCTACACGCCCTACCCGACGAGAGTCACCGATGCCTTCGTGGCAGAGGCGGCCCGCAGCGGACTGTCGATCTTCCGCATCTTCGACTCACTCAACGACGTCAGCCGGATGCGTCCCGCGGTCGAGGCCGTGCGGGCGACCGACACCGCCCTTGCGGAGGTCGCCCTGTGCTACACCGGCGACCTGCTCGACCCGGGCGAGAAGCTCTACACGCTCGACTACTACCTGCGGTTGGCCGAGCAGATCGTCGAGACCGGCGCCCACGTCCTGGCGATCAAGGACATGGCGGGGTTGCTGCGCGCACCCGCGGCGGACACCTTGGTGCGAGCGCTACGAAGCCGTTTTGATCTGCCGGTGCACCTGCACACGCACGACACGGCGGGCGGCCAGATCGGCACCCTCCTGGCGGCCGTCAACGCCGGGGTGGACGCCGTGGACGCCGCCAGCGCGACCATGGCCGGGACGACCTCCCAGCCGTCCCTGTCGGCCCTGGTCGCCGGGACCGACGGAACCGACCGGCCGACCGGTCTGGACATCCGCAACGTCTTCGCGCTGGAGCCGTACTGGGAGGCCGTGCGGCGCACCTATGCCCCCTTCGAGTCCGGGCTCTCCTCACCGACGGGGCGCGTCTACCGCCACGAGATCCCTGGCGGGCAGCTGTCCAACCTGCGCCAGCAGGCCATCGCCCTCGGCCTCGGGGAACGGTTCGAGGAGATCGAGGACATGTACGCCGCGGCCAACACGATACTCGGCAACATCGTCAAGGTGACCCCGAGCAGCAAGGCCGTTGGCGACCTGGCCCTCGCCCTCGTAGGCGCGGGTGCCGATCCGTCCGAGTTCGAGGCCGAGCCGTCACGCTTCGACATCCCCGACTCGGTCATCGGCTTCCTGCGCGGTGACCTCGGCGACCCGCCCGGCGGGTGGCCCGAGCCCTTCCGCACCAAGGCCCTCGCGGGCCGGGAGGTGGACCCTCCCTTCGTCGACCTCACCGACGAGCAGGAGCAGGCGCTGGGGCAGAGCCCGCGGGAGACGCTCAACGAGTTGCTCTTCCCCGGTCCCCACGAGGAGATGCGGCATGCGCGGGAGACCTTCGGCGACACCTCCGTGCTCGACACGGGCATCTTCCTGCACGGCCTCGAGCACGGCGAGGACCACGACGTCGAGATCGAGCCGGGCAAGACCCTGACGCTGGGCATCTCCACGGCCAGCGAGCCGGACGAGCACGGCATGCGCACCGTCATGGGCACCGTCAACGGCCAGCTGCGCCCCGTCCAGGTGCGCGACCGGTCGGTCGAGGCCGAGGTCGTCGCGGCCGAGAAGGCCGACCCGGACGACGACGGTCAGGTGGCGGCCCCCTTCGCCGGGGTCGTGACGCTGCAGGTCGATGAGGGGGCCGAGGTCGAGGCGGGAGACACGGTCGCGACGATCGAGGCGATGAAGATGGAGGCGTCGATCACGACCTCGCAGGCCGGGACGGTGCGGCGGACCGCCGTCGGTGGGCGCACGCAGGTCGAAGGGGGCGACCTGCTGGTCGTCGTGGAGTAGCACCGGCGGCCGCGGGCCACGCCCGTGGAATGCGCGCCGACCCGACGGTCAGAGCAGCTTCGCCAGCATCGCTGCGGCGCGGACGGCCCCGTCGGTCTCGACGTCAAGGCCGTGCGTCACCCGGCCCAGCTCCTCGACCATGGCCGTGACCAGCGCATCGGGATCGCACGCCTGGGCGTAGTCCATGCAGGTGCCGGCGCCATAGCGTTCCAGCCGGTGGCGCACGTGCACGTTCTGCTCGAAGTGGTGCTGGAGGGGCACGTAGATGAAGGGCCGGTGCGAGGCGGCCAGCTCCATGCACGTGGTGAGGCCGCCCTGCACCACCGCGAGGTCGCACGCGGCGAGCTGCCGGTACAGGTCGGGCACGTAGCCGCGGTAGCTGACACCCCTGCGCCGCGGGAGGGTCTCCGGGTCGATCCGGGGCCCGGTCACCACGAGGAAGCGCAGTCCGGGGATGCGACGTCTGGCCAGTGGCACGGCGTCCAGGACCCGGCGCAGCAGGGATTCGCCGACGCCGGAACCTCCGACGGTGACCACACAGAGCAACTCGTCATCACGACAGCCGAGTCTTCGGCGGGCGGCAGCCCGCTCGTCGTCAGTCGGCGGGACGAAACCGGTGACGTAGCCGGCGAAGTCGAAGTTCGCCTCGGTCCACTCCCGGATACCCGGCAGACCCGGACCGAACGGCAGGTCGACCACGTCGTCAGGCGTGCCGACAAACACCGAGGCGTCGCGCACCCTGCCGAATCGGGCTCGCTGCTCGATCATCTCGGCGTTGTAGTCCGCCGTGAGCGCCACCTCGTGCTCTCCGCCGTCGGGCATCGGCACCCAGCCGACGAAGTCGGTCAGCCAGGCGAACGGGAACCTCTTCAGTTCGGGATTCTCGTGCAGGAAGTAGTCGACATCCCAGGCCTCGTCACCCACGACCAGGTCGTAGTCGCCCTCCTCCACGACGTCGGCGAAGACCATGAAGTTGTTGACCTGGATCTCGTCCATCCGCCGGATCGCGTGAAAGGCATGCAGGTCATGGTCTGCCGACTCGTCCTCAAGGTGCCTGGACTCGCTCCCCAGCCACTCGGACGCCGGGTGCACGCGTTCACCCGCCTCCTGCAGCACGCGGGTCACCGGGTCCTGCGTGAGCCAGTCGATCTGCAGCTCGGGGTGCTGGCCCCTCAGCGCGGCCGCTATCGCCATGTCCCGTCGGCAGTGACCGAGTCCGATGGGAGAGGAGAGGTAGAGGACCTTCGTCGGACGCGACTGCGCCCGGGTCCAGGTCCGACGCACCGGAGGCGAGGGAGCAGCGCTGTCCTGGGCAAAGTCCTTGATCAGCTGGTTGATGCGGACCGGGTCTCGCCCGGGCAGCCCGTGCCCGCCGCCCGTGACCAACACGAGGTCACCGCCGGTCAGCTGCGCGAGGCGCTCTCCCACGGCCGGTGGCCGGACGGCGTCCTCGGTGCCGTGCACGACGAGCACGGGGCACCGGACCTGTGCGCACAGTGGCTCCAGCGCGACCTTGACCGCTCCGTCCCGGCCGAGCCGACCGGCCGTCGTGTCGACGAGGGTCTGCGGGCTGATCTGGTGCCCCCACCGCACGACGTCCTCGACCTGCTTGGTGGAGTGCGGCTCGGTGAATATCTGATGGGCGAAGAAGTCGATGAAATCGTCGTAGCCGCCGCCCAGCCAGTAGTCACGGTTGTACTTGGCCCAGCCCTGCGTCGTGTCCAGCTGCGCCTCCCACCCGAACCGCTCCCGGTCGGGAGTGGCCACCCTGAGCCCGCAGGACGGTCCGATGGCGACGATCGCCTGCACACGATCGGGCAGTGTGGCGGCCAGGTGGATCGACCACGTCGCACCGCACGAGTACCCGACGACGACGGCCCGCTCGGTCTCCGTGGCATCCAGGACTGCCACCGCGTCGGCGGCATACTGCTCGTCGGCGTATCCCGGGGATCCCGCCGGCCGGTCCGCGTCACCACTCCCGCGCCCGTCGAAGGTCACCACCCGCAGGTGCCTGGCCAGGTACGGGACCTGGGCCTTCCACCAGCGTGAGGGCACGAGGGACCACGTCGGCAGGAGCAGGACCGTCACCTCCCCGCTTCCGTGCACGGCATAGGGGATCCGCACGCCGTCACGGACGACGGACCCGGTGGTGTGCGGTGGAGAGCAGGTGCGCGGCTCCTCCCCGGGGACCGGGAGAGGGACCCGAAGGGGGGCGGCGCTGGAGTGCACTGCATGGGCGCGACTCATCACGAACTCACTCTCCTCCGGGTCCTCGACAATGACCAGACCCGCGATCAGGGTCGGATCTGCAGCACCCGGTTGAAGGGGGTCTCGGCCACTGATGCGAACCGGGTGAACCCGCCCGCTGTGGCGACGTCCCGGATTCGGGCAGGACCGGCCTGCGTCCCGAGCGCCAGACCAACATCCTGGGAGAGGGACGCCGGCGTGCACAGCAGGGTGGAGAAGGCGTAGTAGGCCCGACCGACCGGATTGAGGTTGTCCTCGACGTGGTCACCGGCCATCGGTTCAACGACCATCCAGGTGCCGTCCGGGGCCAGTGCCGCGCGGACCTGCTCGGCCGCGCCGACAGGGTCGCCCATGTCGTGCAGGCAATCGAACATGGTCACCAGATCGAAGCCCTTCCGCGGCATGGCGTCTGCCGATGCGACCTCGAAGTACACGCTCTCGGCCACACCGGCATCGGCGGCGCGCTGCCGTGCTGTCGCGATGGACTCCGGGTGGTAGTCGTAGCCGATGAAGCGTGATTGCGGGAAGGCCTGCGCCATCAGGACAGTGGAGGCCCCGTGCCCGCACCCCACGTCGGCCACCAGAGCTCCCGCGTGCAGCTTGGCCACGACCCCGTCGAGGGCTGGTAGCCACTCGGCCACCAGAGCGGCGTTGTAGCTCGGCCGGAAGAACCGCTCGCAGCCGTCATGGACGTCGGTGACGTGCTCGTGCCAGCCGAAGCCACCGCCGTTGCGGGCGGCGTCGAGCACGTGCTCCACGTCGTGCACCGTGCCCAGGGCGAGCTGGAACAACCCGGGCAGGAAGGCCGGGCTGTCCTCCACGGTGAGAGCGACCGCCTGCTCCGGCGGAAGGGTGTAGCGCGCGGTCGCCGGATCATAGGTGAGGTAGTCCCCTGCGGCCTGGGCGTTGAGCCACTCCCGGGCGTAGGGCTCGGCCGTGCCGGTGCGCTCCGCCAACTCGGCGGGCGTGCTCGGCCCGTGCGCAGCCAAGGCCCGGTAGTACCCCAGCTTGTCGCCGAGGACGACGAGGGCGGCGTTCAGGCTCGCCCCGACCTCGTCGACGGCCCGGAAGACGAAGGACATCAGCACATCCATGTCCACCTGCGGCTCGTCAGTGCCCCGGTCCGCTGTCGCGGTGGTTCCGGGGGTGTTCGTGTCAGTGCTCATCGGGAGCCTCCTGGATCAGGGTTGATGCCTGAAACGTAGGTCTGATCCCCCTCCGGCCGCGTCCGGTGCCCCACCTAGTCCCTAGACTGTGCCGGGTGGCGCTCGTCGGCAGATCGACCGAGCAGGAGGCACTCTCCCGGCTCCTGGCGTCAGCGCGCCTCGGACGAGGCGGAGCACTCGTCGTGACTGGCGAACCGGGCGTTGGCAAGACCGCACTGCTGGCTGACGCACTCGCACCGCGGGACGGGCCGACCGACACCCACCTGCTCCGGGTCACCGCCACGGAGATCGAGCAGGACCTTCCGTTCGCCACCCTGCACGCGTTGCTGCACCCCGCACTCGATGTCCTGGATGAGCTCCCGGAACCTCAGGCCCACGCGTTGGCGATGGCGTTAAGACTGCGGGCGGGAGTTGGCAGCGACCGATTCGCGATCGGGGCAGCCACCCTCGGGCTGCTCACTACGTTCGCCGAGGGAGCTCCGGTGATCGTGGTACTTGATGATCTGCACTGGGCCGACGTCCCTTCGATCGAAGCCTTGGCCTTCGCCGCCCGCAGACTCTCCAACGACCCGATCGCCATGCTGCTGGCCGGGCGCAGCGGTGAGCTACCGACTGCGGTGAGCGACCTGGACATGCTCGAGGTGCCCGGCCTGACGGCCGCGGGATCCGCTCGGCTGATGGCCAAGGAGCACCCGGCGCTGGGGCACGCGACGGTCCGGGAGCTGCATCGCACCACCGGTGGGAACCCACTGGCGCTGCTCGAGCTCAGCACGGATCCGACCTCGCTGACCGCATCACCGGTCAGCGAGGTCGCCCCGGGGGTTCTCGCCACGTTGCCGGACCGACTGCGCTCCGCCTACACCAGACGTCTGGACTCTCTGGCTCCGGATACGCGGGTGAGCGCCCTCGTGGCAGTGGTGGCCGGCGGCGACCCTCGGCTGGTGCGCGCTGTCTGCCAACGCCTGGGGGTGGACGATGAGGCCGAGCTGCAGAGCGCCCAGGAAGGCGGTCTGCTCCGGGTCGGGTCCCACATCACCTTCCGCCACCCGATCCTGCGATCTGTGGTCTACGACTCCGCCAGCGCGCGCCTGCGGCGAACCGTTCACCTGGCGGTGGCCGACGAGCTGACCACCGAGTCCGACCGGGACCGACAGATCTGGCACAGGGCCGCCGGAGCGACCCGCCTGGACGAGGCCCTGGCCCGGCAGCTCGACGAGCTCGGACGGCGAGCGAGCGAGCGGGCGGCCTTCACCGTGGCGTCCACAGCGCATGAGCGTGCCGCCCGATGGAGCCCCACCCCCCAGGGGTGCCGGTTCCGGCTGGTCACGGCTGCCGACGCCGCCTGGGACGGGGGCCAGCGGGAGCGGGCTCTCGCCCTGCTCGACGAGGCGGAGCCGGCCGGTGGCACCGTGACCTCCTCGGGCTCGCGGCTGCGGGCGAGGATCGCGACGCAGTCCGGATCGCTTCGCGAGGGGCTGGTCCTGCTCGAGCGGGCCGCTGGGATCGCCGACCCCGACGACCGCGTGCGTCTCCTCGCCGAGGCGTGCCACGCCTGCATGTACCTCACCGACATGACGAGTCTGCACCGCGTGGAAGCCCAGCTGACCACGAGCCTGACGAGGGCCACGGGACCCGACACCCGAGCGATCGGGCTGGCTGCCGCGGGTGCTGCACAGGTGCTGCTGGGTCAGGGCGGTGCTCCGCTGATCCGGGCGGCGCTCCCTCGGCTCGGCCTGCAGATCGGCCCTCTCGCCGACCCGTCCGCGCTCACCTGGCCGATGCTCGCAAGGCTCTTCCTGCGGGAGACGGACCAAGGCGGCCAGCTGCGACGTCTGGTCGACGACGCCCGGACCCGGATCGGCATCGGGGCCCTTCCGAGCCTGCTCTTCCACGTCGCACGGGACGAGGCCACGACCCGCGCCTGGGACCGTGCCGAGGCGAACTACGACGAGGCAATCCGCTTGGCCCGTGAGACAGGACTGAGCACGGAGCTGGCGATCTCGTTGGCGGGCCGCGCGTGCCTGGAGTCCCGGCGGGGCGGCGTCGCGGCCTGCCGGACGTACGCGCAGGAGGCACTGGAGCTGTGCCGCGCGCGGTCCCTGCACTTCGGCGAGATCTGGTGCGAGCTGGCTCTGGGTGATCTGGACCTGTCGCAGGGGTCAGCCCCGGAGGCTGCCCTCCGGTACCTCGCACTGAACCAACTGCTGCAGGAGCATGGTGTCCGCGACCCTGACCTGCACCCCGGACCGGATCTGGTGGACGCTCTGCTGCGTCTGGGGAGGCGGGATGAGGCCGCAGAGGTCGCCCACGGGTTCATCGACCTGGCACGCGCCCTGGGCCGGCCGTGGACGCTGGCCCGCGCGGAGCGAGCCCTGGCCCTCATGGCTCCCGACCAGGACGTTGACGCCCATGTCTCGGCTGCCCTGACCCATCACGACCGAACCCGCGACGTCTACGAGACCGCCCGCACCCATCTGGCCCACGGGATCCGCCTGCGTCGTGCGGGACGGCGCGTCGATGCCCGCGAGGCCCTCCGGCGAGGGCTGGCGATCTTCGACGAGCTGGGAGCCGCCATCTGGGGGGACGCCACCCGCTCCGAGCTCGAGGCAACGGGTGAGAGGGTCCCGGCGCGCGAGGCGACCGGTCCGCGAGCGCTGACCCCCCAGGAGCTTCAGGTCTGTGTGCTCCTGACGGAAGGAAGGACGACCCGCGAGGCGGCGGCCGCGCTCTTCCTCAGTCCCAAGACGGTTGAGTACCACCTGCGCAAGGTGTACCTGAAGCTGGACATCCACTCGCGCGGCGAACTGGCCACGATCATCCACAGCATGAACTGACCCGGCCGCGCCGGACCGGAGGATGGTCGTTCCCCCCGGGTGATGACCACGCTCAGGTGGCGGGTCAGCCGGTCCGGCCCCCGGAAGGGGCCCCACCCGCAGGCGGAGGAGGAGGAGGGGTGCCGCCCTCCGAGGGGCCACCAGCCGGTCCCCCGGCGGGTCCACCCTGCTCACCGAGCTTGTCGACGCCGCCCTTCGCCGCGCCCGTGGCCTTGTCGATCTGACCCTCGAAACGACCCTTGGTGGCCTTGTTGGCCGCGTGGCCCGCCTTGTCGAGGCTCTGACCGATCGTGTCGCCGTGCTCGCTGGCGTACTGGCCGGCCTTGTCCTTCAGCTGTTCACTCCTACCGAGGAGCTTGTCGAAGAAACCCATGGTGCCCTCCAGGTGCGTGCGGGTCCGTTGGTCGACCCTAGTCCCTGGTGGTCATCCCCGACAGGCCCTCAGCCGCCATCGACGACGGACTGCTCCGCCTGGACCACCTGCGCATGCTGGCCGGCGTCGAGCTCACGGCTGGCGAGCCAGTTCTCCGGGAGGGCGACGACGCGCGAGGAGCCGGCGCGGCCGCGCTGGCCCTCCGCGGCCTCACCCGGCCACGGGGTGTCCGGGTCGAGCGTGGCGATGAGGTCGTCGAGCGCCGCGAGGGAGTCGACGAGCGCGAGCTGGTTGCGCACCGTCGAGCCGGCGGGGAACCCCTTGAGGTACCACGCGATGTGCTTGCGGATGTCGCGGCAGGCGCGCAGCTGGTCGCCCTCGTAGAAGTCGGTGAGCAGCTCGGCATGCCGGCGCAGCGTCGCGGTGACCTCACCGAGGGAGGGACGGATGCGCATCTGCGTGCCGTTGAATGCCGCCGCCAGGTCGGCGAAGAGCCACGGACGCCCCAGGCAGCCGCGACCGACGACGACGCCGTCGACGCCGGTCTCCTCGACCATCCTCAGGGCGTCCTCGGCGGACCAGATGTCGCCGTTGCCCAGGACCGGGACGGAGGTGATGGTCTCCTTGAGCAGCTTGATCCGCGACCAGTCGGCGGTACCGGAGTAGGCCTGGCTGGCGGTGCGGGCGTGCAGCGCGACGGCCGCGACGCCCTCCTGAACCGCAGCAGTGGCGGCATCGAGGTAGGTGTGGTGCTCCTCGTCGATGCCCACGCGCATCTTGATGGTGACGGGGACGTCGCCCTTCGCCCCCTCGGTGACCGCCGCGGAGACGATCGCGCGGAAGAGATCGCGCTTCCACGGCAGCGCCGCACCGCCGCCCTTGCGGGTGACCTTGGGGACGGGGCAGCCGAAGTTGAGGTCGATGTGGTCGGCACGGTCCTCGGTCACGAGCATCCGCACGGCCCTGGCAGTGGTCGCCGGGTCGACGCTGTAGAGCTGCACGCTGCGCGGGGTCTCGTCCCCGTCGTGCTCGATCAGGCGCATCGACTCCGGGGTGCGCTCCACCAGGGCGCGGGAGGTGACCATCTCGTTGACGTAGAGGCTGTGCGCGCCCGTGGCTCCGCTCGCGGCCAGACCGGCATCGCCGGCCTCGCGGCACAACCGCCGGAAGGCGCGGTTGGTGATCCCGGCCATCGGGGCGAGGACGACGGGCGAGTCGATGACGTGCCGACCGAGGCGAAGGGGTGGCAGCACCCGCTCGCCGGTGGTCGGGAGGGTGTCGAGGGTCTGGGTCAGGGTGGTCATGACGATGCCCAGTGTCTCACCGGGGCACCTGGCAGGGACAATCGTGGACATGGACGGGGACACGACGCAGGACGCTGGCCGGGACGACACGGAGCGCGTCTCCCTTCGCCCGGCGGTGCCCTGGCTCGTGGCGATGCTGGCCCTGGGCGTGGCCGCCGTCGTCATCGGGGTGCTGCGCCTGGACCAGCTGCCGGATCCGTACCCGGTGCACTTCGGGCCGGCCGGCGATCCCGACCGCTTCGCCGACCGATCGCTCGGCACCGTCCTCATGCCCCCGATCGTCGGTCAGCTGAGCGGTCTGGCGGTCTTCGCCGTGCTCCTGCTGGCGCGTGGCCGGGGACTGCGCCGGCTCGTCATGCCGCTTGCGGCCATGGGCCTCGTCGTCGGCGGTGGGATCTGCGCGATCTCGATCGCCCAGTACCTCTCCAGCGACGCGGTCGCACCCGGCTGGGGCTTCTGGCTGCTGCTCGCCGGGATCCTCGTGACCACGGTCTGGGTGATCGTCGCCTCCGTACGCACCGGACGCGAGACCACCGACGACCGCGAGGGCTGGAGGCTCGGCGGTCTCGTCTACGCCAACTCCGACGACCCGGACGTCTTCGTCACCAAGCGGGTGGGGGTCGGGACCACGGTCAACTTCGGGCGTCCGATGGGCTGGGTGGTCATGGGACTGATCCTGCTGCCGGGCATCCTCATCGTCGTCGCAGTCGCCGTGTGGACATGACCGCGACCTCGAGCTCCCGGAAGCACCTGGAGAAGTTCGCCTGGCTGTCGATCGCGGCGGCCCTGGCCACGATCGGCCTGAAGACCGGCGCATGGTGGATCACCGACTCGGTCGGCCTGCTCGCCGACGCGGCCGAGTCGATCGTCAACCTCGTCGCCGCCGTCGCCGCGCTGATCGCCCTGAGGGTCGCCGGGCGCGCGGCCGACGACGACCACCACTTCGGGCACTCGAAGGCCGAGTACTTCTCCGCCGCGATCGAGGGGGCGATGATCTTCGTCGCCGCCGGCTTCATCGTCTGGCAGGCGATCGGTCGGCTGCTCGACCCGCAGCCCATCGACCAGGTCGGCCTGGGTCTGGCGATCTCCGTGGTGGCCTCGATCATCAACGGCGCCGTGGCCTTCGTGCTCATCCGGGCCGGGCGCCGACACCGCTCGATCACCCTGCGCGCCGACGGGCAGCACCTGCTCACGGACGTGTGGACGTCCGTGGGTGTCCTCGTCGGCGTGGCACTCGTCGTCATCACCGGCATCGAGGTGCTCGACCCGCTCGTCGCCCTGCTCGTCGGCGTCAACATCCTGCTGACCGGGTGGCGGCTGCTCAACGAGTCGGGCACCGGTCTGATGGATGCGGCACTCAGCCCACAGGAGAATGCCGACCTCGCCGATACCATCGCCGCCCAGTGCACCGACGAGGTCACCGTCCACGGGCTGCGCACCCGCGTGGCCGGGCACGTCTCCTTCGCCGAGTTCCACGTGCTCGTCCCCGGCGCATGGTCGGTACGACGGGCGCACGACGTCGTCGAGGACATCGAGGGGGTCATCGCCGAGCAGCACCCGGGTCTGCGCGTGACGGTCCACCTCGAGCCGCGCGAGGACCCGCGCTCCTACGATGACTTCGGCGGCTACGAGGTCCCCATCGAGCCACTGCCCGAAGCGCAGTCCGGCACCGACGTCCCCGCCGAGAAGGAGACCCCATGAGCGCTCTCGTCGACCCGACCTCCCTGCGGGAGGAGCTCGCCGACCACAGCCGGCCGGGCCCTCTCGTCCTCGACGTGCAGTTCACCCTCAGCGGCGACGGACCGGACCTGTACGCTGCCGGGCACCTTCCGGGGGCCCCCTTCGTCGACCTCGACGCCGTGCTCGCCGGTGAGCCGGGCGCGGGAGGCCGTCACCCCCTTCCCGAGCCCGGCGTACTCCAGTCGGGCCTGCGAGCCGCCGGCGTGCACAACGACTCGCGCGTCGTCGTCTACGACCAGGCGACCTCGCTCGCCGCAGCCCGCGCCTGGTGGGTGCTGCGCTGGGCGGGGCTGACCGATGTCCGCGTCCTCGACGGTGGCCTCGCCGGCTGGCAGGCCGCAGGAGGTGCGGTCTCGACCGAGCCCACATCCCCCACAGCGGGGTCCGTGACGGTCCGACCGGGGTCCGTGCCCGTACTGGAGGCACAGGACGTGGCCACCCTCACCCGGGCGGGTGTCCTCGTCGACGCCCGGACCCCCGAGCGGTACCGCGGGGAGAGCGAACCCATCGACCCCGTCGCCGGGCACGTCCCCGGGGCGGTCAACATCCCGATGGGTGAGCTCACGACGGGCGAAGGGAGGCTGCGCTCCCCCGAGGAGCTGCGGGAACGATTCGCGGCCGAGGACATCGACGCGAGCACCGTGGTCGGCAGCTACTGCGGGTCGGGCGTCACTGCCGCGCACACCGCGCTGACACTGCACGAGATCGGGATCGAGGCCGCCGTCTACGTCGGCAGCTGGAGCCACTGGGTCACCGACCCGGGCCGCCCGGTCGCCACCGGTGACTGAGCCGACGGCTCAGGCGGGCAGGGAGGCGGCGAAGGAACGGATGGCCGTGGCGACCGGGGCCGCATGAGTCATCGGCGCGAAGTGTGTGGCCCCGGGGATGTGCACGACCTCGAGGTCGTGGCGCAGCGCTCGGGCCGTGCCCTCCCCGACGCGGAACTGGTCGTACTCGCCGTTGATCGCGAGGACCGGCACGTCGACCTCGGCGAGCGACTTCAGGTCCACCTCGTTGATCACCGCGTCCCAGGCGTCGGGGATCGCCTCGAGCCCGGGCCCTCGCTGCAGGACCGCAGCGGCGGTCCGCGCCCCGATGATCCGGCGCAGCGAGGCGGCGTCGGTCTCCCGGAGGGACTCCGCCCTGCGCACGTCCTCCAGGCCCGCCCGGAGTGCGCTGCCGAAGGCACGGTAGACCCCGGCCAGTCGTGAGGAGGGCTGGGCGGTCGAGCCCATGAGGACGAGCCCCGCAAGCACGCCGTGATTGCGCGCCGCCCACTCCATCGCCACGTAACCACCGAGACTGTGCCCGCCCAGGACGATCCGGTGCCGGCTCGCATCGAGCGCCTCGACCGCATCGCCGACCGCCGCGATGGCGCCCTCCATGGTGAACGGCACCTGCTGCTGAAGTCCGTGACCGGGCAGGTCGATGTGCTCGCAGACGATCCGTCCCAGGAGGATCTCCTCCAGGGGGATCCAGGCAGCCGCGTTGAGCCGGCTCCCGTGCACGAGCAGCAGCCGGATCGGCGCCCCCGGGGCGGTCATGACGCCTAGCAGCCCAGGAGGCGGGGAGCGAGCCAGGCCTCGACCTGGTCGATCGAGACGCGCTCCTGACGCATCGAGTCGCGCTCACGGATGGTCACGGCGTTGTCCTCGAGCGTGTCGAAGTCGACGGTGATGCAGTACGGCGTCCCGATCTCGTCCTGGCGACGGTAACGCTTGCCGATCGCCTGGGCATCGTCGAAGTCGACGTTCCAGTTCTTGCGCAGCTGCGCGGCCAGGTCGCGGGCCTTCGGCGAGAGGTCGGCGTTGCGCGAGAGCGGCAGCACAGCCGCCTTGACGGGAGCCAGCCGGTGGTCGAGGCGCAGCACCGTGCGCTTGTCCACGCCCCCCTTCGCGTTGGGGGCCTCGTCCTCGGCGTAGGCGTCGACGAGGAAGACCATGATCGAGCGGGACAGGCCGGCCGCCGGCTCGATGACGTAGGGGGTGTACTTCTCGTTGTTCGCCTGGTCGAAGAAGGACAGGTCCGTGCCCGAATGCTTGCTGTGGCTGCTCAGGTCGAAGTCGGTGCGGTTGGCGATGCCCTCGAGCTCGCCCCACTCGTTGCCGGTGAAGTTGAACCGGTACTCGATGTCGACGGTGCGCTTGGCGTAGTGGCTCAGCTTCTCGGTCGGGTGCTCGAAGTGACGCAGGTTGTCCGGGTCGATCCCCAGGTCCGTGTACCAGCGAGTGCGCTCCGCGATCCAGTACTCGTGCCACTGCTCGTCATCGCCCGGCTTGACGAAGAACTCCATCTCCATCTGTTCGAACTCACGGGTGCGGAAGATGAAGTTGCCCGGCGTGATCTCGTTGCGGAAGGACTTGCCCGTCTGCGCGATGCCGAAGGGCGGCTTCTTCCGCGAGGTCTGCAGGACGTTGTTGAAGTTGACGAAGATGCCCTGGGCGGTCTCCGGGCGCAGGTAGTGCAGCCCCGACTCGTCCTCGAGGACCCCGAGGTAGGTCTTGAGCATCATGTTGAACTCGCGCGCCTCGGTCCACTCGCCACGGGTGCCGCAGTCCGGGCAGGCGACCTCGCTCATCGGCACGTCGTCCGGGTCGACGGCCTCGCCCTTCTTCGCTGCCTTGTCGGCGACCGCCTCCTGCAGGTGGTCCTGGCGGTGCCGCTTGTGGCAGTTGCGGCACTCGGTCAGCGGGTCGGTGAAGGTGCCGACGTGCCCGGAGGCCACCCAGGTCTCCCGCGGCAGGATGATCGAGGAGTCGAGACCGACGACGTCGTCGCGGCCGGTGACCATCGACTTCCACCACTGACGCTTGATGTTCTCCTTCAGCTCCACGCCCAGGGGGCCGTAGTCCCAGGCGGAGCGGGTCCCGCCATAGATCTCGCCGCAGGGAAAGACGAAGCCTCGGCGCTTGGCGAGGTTGACGACGGTGTCCACGGTTGAGGTCGGCTTGGCCATGGCAGAGAGGCTATCCGGGACCCCGCCCGAGAGCCGCATCGGGCCACCTATCCTGTGGACGTGCCCACCAACGACACGCCCCGCCCCGAGCCCGTCGCGACCAACGCCTTCGAGCGCGTGAGCCTGCCGGCGACGCGACTCCTGGCCGGACTGCCCTCGTACGTCCCGGTGGTCGTCGTCTTCGCCCTCGTGCTCCTCGGGGCCTTCCTCGGCCCATGGGGGGCCATTCCCCTCGGACTCGTCGTGCTCTTCCTCCTCTGGATGCTCGCCCTCAGCTGGCCGCGGCTGCGTCCGAGCGAGCGACTGATGCGCATCGCGGTCGTCGCCCTCGTGGTCGGCCTGGCGATCATCAAGGTGGTCCCCCGCTGACCCGAGGCGGCATCGGGGGCTCCGGGGGCGCAGGTCGCCCTGCTACCCCGCTGACCCGAGGGGTGCGTCGGGGGAATCCGGGGGCGCAGGTCGCCCTGCTACCCCGCTGACCCGAGGGGTGCGTCGGGGGAATCCGGGGGCGCAGGTCGCCCTGCGATCGTGAGCCCCCGGACGATGAGATTGACAATCGTTCTCACCGGGAGTGAGAATCATTCTCATGTACCGGACCGCGGTCACCGTGACCACATCTGCCCTGCTGCTGGCCCTGACTGCGTGCGGGTCCACGGACACGTCCGCCGAGCACGAGGACACGGTCACGGTCACCACGTCCTTCTATCCCCTTCAGTACGCCACCGAGCAGGTCGGCGGGGAGCACGTCCAGGTCAGCAACCTCACCCAGCCCGGCGCCGAGCCGCACGACCTCGAGCTGAGCCCCAAGCAGGTCCTTCAGGCCAGCCGCGCCGACCACCTGATTTATCTCTCCGGGTTCCAGCCCTCGGTCGACGACGCCGTCACACAGACCCAGGAGACCGCCTTCGATGTCTCCGAGTCGGCCCGGCTCGACATCGCCGCGGACGAGCACGAGGGGCACGACCACGGCGAGGGGTCGCACGGTCACGACCACGGCGCGCGGGACCCCCACTTCTGGCTCGACCCGACCCGGTACGCCGACGTCGCCGACGCGATCGCCGAGTTACTCGCCGAGGACGACCCGGCACACGCCGAGGACTACCGGGCCAACGCGACGGCCTTCACGGCCGAGCTCACCGACCTCGACCAGGAGCTGGAGCAGGACCTGTCCGTCTGCAGCCAACGCGACCTGGTCACCGGGCACGCGGCCTTTGCGTACTTCGCCGATCGCTACGACTTCCACCAGGTCTCGGTCAGCGGACTCAGCCCCGATGCGCAGCCGAGCTCCGCAGCGATTGCCGAGCTCATCTCCCACATCAGGGCCGAGGACATCTCGACCGTGTACGCCGAACCCCTCGTGCCCCGCGACCTCGCCGACACGATCGCACGCGACTCGGGCGCCACGGTCGCCGTGCTCGACCCGATCGAGGGCGTGACGCAGGAGTCGGCGGGCTCGGACTACTTCGAGATCATGCGCAGCAACCGCGACGCGGTCCGCGAGGGGCAGGGGTGTCGATGAGCGACCCGACGGTGATCGAGTTACGCGGCGCTGCCTTCGGCCACGAGGACCGCACGGTCGTCAGCGACATCGACCTGACCGTCAGGCAAGGTGAGGTCGTCGCCGTGCTCGGCCCCAACGGCGCGGGCAAGTCCACCCTCGTCAAGGGCCTCCTCGGACTCGTCGAGCTGCAGGCGGGCAGCGCCCGGGTGCTGGGGTCCCCGATCGGCTCCCGCCCCGCCCACAACGGCATCGGCTACGTCCCGCAGCGCCACACCCTCGCCTCCGCGGTCAAGGCGACGGCCGCCGAGATCGTCACGATGGGTCGCACGGTACGCACGCCCTGGTGGGCGCCCTGGCGGATCCGCTCCGCGGGCAACCGGGCCATCGTCCGGGAGGCGCTGGCCGTCGTCGGTCTGGGCACCCTGGCCGCCCACGACGTCGCCACGCTCTCCGGTGGGCAGCAGCGCCGCGTGCTCATCGCCCGTGCGTTGGCCAGCCGCCCGGAGGTCTTCCTCATGGACGAGCCCACCGCGGGCGTCGACCGGGGACACCAGCAAGTGCTCGTCGCGGTGATGCGCCGTCTCGTGGAGCGCGGCGCCACGCTCGTCGTCGTCACCCACGAGTTGGACGCGCTGGCAGACCTGGTCACCCGAGCGGTCGTCGTCAGCGGCGGTCGGATCAGCCACGACGGGCCACCGGAGGAGATCGCCCCGCACGCGGTGGACCACACCCACCACGTGGGCGAGGACGAGCCACCACCCTCCCCCGTCCCCACGACGTTCCTGCCGACGACGGGAGGCCCCCGATGATCGACCTGCTCAGCCTGGAGTTCATGCGCAACTCCCTCATCGCGGCCGTGCTCGTCGGCGCCTCCGCCCCACTGGTCGGTGTCTTCCTCGTCCAGCGCGGCATGTCCCTCATCGGCGACGGGATGGGGCACGTGGCCCTGGCCGGTGTCGGCATCGGGGTGCTCACCCAGAGCTCCCCCGTCCTGGCCGCCCTGATCGTCGTCGTCGTCTCCGCGGTGGCGATCGAGCTGCTGCGGCACTTCGGCCGCACCAGCGGGGACCTTGCCCTGGCCGTGATGTTCTACGGCGGCATCGCGGCCGGTGTCGTCATCCTCGCCAAGGCCCCCCAAGGGTCCTCGACCAACCTGCAGGGCTATCTCTTCGGCGCGCTGAACACCGTCTCCCGCAGCGACCTGATCGCCTTCGCCGCCCTCGCCGGGGTCGTGCTCGTGACGGTGCTCCTGCTGCGCGAGCGACTCTTCGCGGTCGCCCAGGACGAGGAGTACGCCAGGGCCTCGGGCCTGCCGGTCCTGGCGACGAACGTCCTGCTCGCGGTGCTCACCGGCGTCACCGTCGTCATCTCCATGCGCGTCATCGGCCTGCTGCTCATCAGCGCACTGATGATCCTGCCCAATGCCACCGGCCAGCGCCTCGGGCATTCCTTCCGCAGCAGCCTGGTGTGGGCCGTCGCCGTGGGACTGACCACGAGCGTCGGCGGGGTGGTCACCAGCTTCTACGCAGACACCCCGTCCGGCGCGACGATCGTCCTGCTGGCGATCGCGGCCTTCATCACCTCGGCCGTCGGTGCCTGGCTCGTCCACCTCATCGGGCGTGGTCGGCACACGACCACCGGGGGCCACGAGCACATCCACTGGGAGGACTGCGGGCACGAGGCCGTCCTCCACGGGGACCACGTCGACTACCTCCACGACGGCCACCGCCACGCCGAGCACGGTGACCACTGGGACGAGCACGCGCCCGGGCACGAGGAGCCACGCTCGCCCCTCGAAGGGACCCACCGATGACCGACATCCGCACCCGACGCCCGACGAAGCAGCGCATCGCCATCGAGGCGGACCTCGAGGAGTTCGAGGAGTTCCGCACCGCGCAGGAGATCCACGCCAGCCTCCACGCCGCCGGCGACAAGATCGGGTTGGCGACCGTCTACCGCACGCTGCAGACCATGGTCGAGGAGGACATCGTCGACCAGCTGCGTACGGATGAGGGTGAGCAGATCTTCCGTCGCTGCAGCACGGGCCACCACCACCACTTGGTGTGCCGCGACTGCGGTCGCACCGTCGAGGTGGAGGGGCCGACCGTGGAGCGATGGGCCGATCGCGTGGCCATCGAGCACGGATTCACCCAGGTGGCGCACACCCTGGAGCTCTTCGGACGCTGCGGGAGATGCGCCGGGGAGTGACCCCCTTCGCTCCTCAGGAGGCGGTGGGCGCGTTCACCGCACCGCCGTACCGCCGTTCACGACCCGCATAGACCTCGATCGCCTCCCAGAGGTGGCGCCGGTCGTAGTCCGGCCACAGGGTGTCCTGGAAGACCATCTCGGCGTAGGCGGACTGCCACAGCAGGAAGTTGCTCGTGCGCTGCTCACCCGAGCTGCGCAGGAAGAGGTCGACGTCCGGCATGTCCGGCTCGGTGAGGTAGCGCGCGATCGTCCGCTCGTCGATGCGCGAGCCCTTCAGCCGCCCGGACTTCACGTCCTGCGCGATCCCCCGCACGGCATCGGCGATCTCGGCGCGACCGCCGTAGTTGACGCAGAAGTACAGCGTCATCGCGTCGTTGTCCTTGGTCATCTCCTGGGCGGTCTCGAGCTCCTTGATCACCGAACTCCACAGCTTCGGCCGTCGCCCGACCCAGCGCATGCGCACACCCCATGCGTGCAGCTGGTCGCGCCGGCGGCGGATGACGTCGCGGTTGAAACCCATCAGGAAGCGGACCTCGTCGGGCGAGCGCCGCCAGTTCTCCGTGGAGAAGGCGTAGGTCGACAGGTGCTGCACGCCGATCTCCAGGGCCCCGGCGACGACGTCGAGGAGCGCGCCCTCCCCCGCCTCGTGGCCCTTGGTGCGCGCCAGTCCGCGCTGGTTGGCCCAGCGGCCGTTGCCGTCCATCACGACGGCGACATGGCCGGGCACGAGGTCCGCGGGCACCGGCGGTGGGGTGGCTCCACTCGGATGGGCGAAGGGGGTGGCGTAGCGACTCATCCGGTCCTCTGCGGTTGGGTGCGGTCGGCAGGGTCTCGATCGACGCTGCGATCAACATGGCGGAGGGAGAGCACCCCGCGCTCGAGGTGCCACTGGAGGAAGGCAGCCGCCAGCCCCGAGCCCTCGCGGCGGTGCCGGTCGAGGGAGTCATCGGCGCTGGCCCAGTCACCGGTGAGCAGCGCGGCGAGCAGATCGAGCGTCTGCGGTGCGGGCGCCGACGAGCCGGGCATCCGGCAGCTGCGGCACAGGACCCCACCGGAGGCGACGTGGAAGGCCCGGTGCGGGCCCTCTTCGCCGCAGCGGGCGCAGTCGTGGAAGCTCGGCGCCCACCCGGCGACCGCGAGGGCACGCAGCAGATAGGCATCGAGCACCAGCTCCGGCGCGTGCTCGTCGTGCGCGAGGGAGCGCAGCGCTCCGGCCAGGAGCAGGTACTGCTGCACGGCCGGCTCGTGCTCCTCGGTGAGCCGATCGGCGGTCTCGAGGATGGCGCTGGCGTTGGTCCAGCGTCGGTAGTCGCGTGCGAGGGCATCGCCCCAGGCGTCCAGCGACTCCGTCTGCGTCACGGTGTCGAGGTTGCGCCCCTCGTAGCACTGGAGGTCGACGTGCATCCCCGGCTCGAGGCGGGCGCCGAACTTCGACTTGGTCCGGCGCACTCCCTTCGCCACCGTGCGGATCTTGCCGCGGCCGCGTGTGAGCACGGTGATGATCCGGTCGGCCTCACCCAGCTTGTGGGTGCGCAGCACGACCCCGGACTCGCGGTAGAGGGGCACCCCTGCATTGTCCCCCTTCGTCCTCGCGCGACACGCACCCCCACGCCGGTGCGCCGCTTGTCGAACACCCGTTCGATGCGCTGCTACGCTCGATGTCAGTGTCAGGGTGATGGCGCCGCTGTTGCTGGCGGTGGTTGGATCCTGAGCACTGGGTGTCTGGCTCTTACGCTCCCTGTCGCCTTCGGGCTGATGAGCATGCGTTCTGTCGACACTTGGTGTGAAGGACCGGCCGGCGTGACTTGATAGGAGCGTGGCATCGCCCCCACTGAGATGTGTCCGCCGACCGGCCCAACCGTCCAGTCACTCGTCAGTGAAGGAGGCAACCACCATGGTTGTTGTTGGAGCCGATGTCCACAAGCGCACGCACACGTTCGTCGCCGTTGACCAAGTCGGCAAACAGATCGGGCAGGTCACCGTCGAGGCGGTCACGGCCGGTCACCACAAGGCGCTCAGGTGGGCCCGGGAGGAGTTCGGCGAGGAGGTCGTGTGGGCGATCGAGGATTGCCGGCACCTGTCCGCCCGTCTGGAGCGGGACCTGCTGGCCAGCGGTCAGCAGGTGGTGCGGGTGCCGCCGAAGATGATGGCCGAGCAGCGGCGCGTGGCGCGTACCCGCGGCAAGTCCGACCCGATCGACGCGCTGGCCGTGGCCCGTGCATACCTGCGTGAACCGAGCCTTCCGACGGCTTCGCATGACGAGGCTTCACGTGAGCTGAAGTTGTTGGTCGATCGCCGGGAAACGCTTGTCGCGCAACGCACCGCGACGATCAACTCGCTGTTGTGGCGGGTGCACGAGCTCGACCCGGACCACGCTCCGAAGGCCCGCTCGTTGGACCTGACCAAGCACCAGCAGGCCCTGCGCGTCTGGCTGGCCACCCTGCAGGGTGTCGTGGCCGAGCTCGCGTTGGACGAGCTCGACGACATCATCACCATGACCGCCCGCGCCAAGGCCTATGCCAAGCGCATCACCGAGCTGACCGAGCAGGCCGCGCCCACGCTGATGGCGATGCCCGGTTGCGGGCCGTTGACCGCCGCGAAGCTCGTCGGTGAGTCCGCCGGCGCGGCCCGCTTCCACAGCGAGGCCGCGTTCGCCCGGCATGCCGGCGTGGCGCCGATCCCGGTCTGGTCGGGCAATACCGCTGGGCGGGTGCGCATGACCCGCTCGGGCAACCGTCAGCTCAATGCCGCGCTGCACCGCATCGCCATCACCCAGGTCCGCCTCGACGGCTCCCTGGGCAAGACGTACTACGAGAAGAAGAAGGCCGAAGGCATGTCCAACCGCGAAGCTCTGCGTTGCCTGAAACGACGCCTCGCCCGCATCGTCTTCCACCACCTGACCACCGACCAGGCAGCACCCGCGACTGGACTCGCGGCCGCAGCTTGACATAGGAGTAACGCATGCAGGCGCTCCAGTCCTCGCTCTTCGACACCGCCGACGCCCCGACCCTCGGGGACCTGCAGTCGCGCCATCGTCGCTACCTCGACGGCAGCGCGTGGGTCGATCAGGTGCCCGGCTGGGCATGCGGCGCCGACGACGTCCTCGAGACGCTGCTGCACGAGGTGCCGTGGCGCTCCGAGCGGCGCACCATGTACGACTCGGTCGTCGACGTGCCGCGGCTGACCTGCTTCTACTCCGCGGGCGAGGCGCTGCCCCACCCGATGCTCGTGGACATGCGCGAGCGGCTGACCGAGCACTACGCGCCGGAGCTCGGCGAGCCCTTCGTCACCGCCGGACTGTGCCTCTACCGCGACGGCTCCGACTCGGTGGCCTGGCACGGGGACCGCATCGGCCGCAGTCGCACCGCCGACACCATGGTCGCGATCGTCTCGCTCGGCTCGGCCCGCCACCTGACCTTCCGACCCCGCGACGGTGGTCGCTCCCAGCGACTGTCACTCGGCCACGGTGACCTGGCCGTCATGGGTGGGGCCTGCCAGCGCACGTGGGACCACTCCGTTCCCAAGACGAGCGCCGCCGTCGGTCCACGTATCTCGATCCAGTACCGGGTCGCCGGGGTGCGGTGAGTCCCGGCCCGGTGTCGGGCAGATGTCTCAGGCGCCCGGGCGGTCTCTCGCTACCCACGCCTGCGGTGAGTTCTCGTCGAGCTCGTGCCACGTGCGCAGTGGCATCCCCGTCATGGCCGTGGTGTCCGATGTGCTGACCAGTCCCCGCTGCGCCAGTTCCTCCAGGACCCCGGCGCGCGATCCCCGGTACCACTTCTCCTCCGGCGTGATCTCCCGCCACCGCTCTCGCCACGGGCGCCTGATCCCTGGTCGAGCCTTCACGAGCATGAAGACGAAGACCACCAGCCCGGCCACCGCGGCGATCAGGGCATAGAACGCGAACGCCGACCACCCACCAGCCCGAGGCGTCGTGAACAGCAGCCCGACGCTCGCGAAGGAAGCCGCGCTGCTCCCACCGCTGAGGAGGAGATCCATGCGTGCCCGCCGCCTGGTGGTCCACCACATCAGGATGGGAAAGACGGAGATGACGATCGCAGCGAAGAACTCGATCCGCAGAAGGACGAACCACCAGCTGTCCTCCGGAACGCTCCGGTCGAGCACGACGCGGGATATGACGAATCCGAGCACGACGAGCGGCGAGCCAAACGTCACCACCACCATCGGGAGCGCGATGAGGTATCCGACCAGACTGCGCACCCGGTCGTTCTTCCTCAGCATCGGGTCCATCTGGTCCCGCGCAGGTGGTGGATCCGCCAGGATCACGGCCTCGACCTCACCCCAACGGACCGGATCAGGAAAGTCAGACGTCTTCGCCCATCGCTTCAGGGCCTCGAACTGCGGGTCCTCGACATACGTGCCCAACGGTCCTCCGGTCAGTGCATCTCGATCAGCGACGGTGCCCGTCGCGGGCGTCACCGTACCGTGGAGACGAGCGAAGAGGGTCGGTCACCATGACCGACCCCCTTCGTCCTACCTGATCAGACCTCGGCGACCTCGGCGTCCCGCTCGGCGCGATTGACCGCGGAGAGGATCGCGCGCAGCGAGGCCTTGACGATCGAGTCGTGCAGGCCGACACCCCAGAGGACCCGTTCGCCCACGGCGCACTCGACGTAGGAGGCGGCCCGGGCGTCGCCACCGGCGGACAGGGCGTGCTCGGCGTAGTCGAGGACACGGACGTCGACGCCCAGCGGCTCGAGCGCGTTGAGGAAGGCCGCGATCGGACCGTTGCCGCTGCCGGAGATCTCGACCTCCTGGCCGCGGTCGAGGATGTGCCCCTCGATCCGGTCGAGACCGTCGTCCTCACCGGTCAGCGTGGTGCGCACCGGCTGGTAGCGGCCCCAGCCGTCCGTGTCCTCGCCGTGCAGGTACTCGTCGTTGAAGACGTCCCACAGCGCCAGCCCGCTCATCTCGCCACCGCCGCTGTCGGTCTTGCGCTGGACGACGGAGGAGAACTCCATCTGCAGGCGTCGCGGCAGCTCCAGCCCGACCTCGGACTTCAGCAGGTAGGCCACGCCGCCCTTGCCGGACTGGCTGTTGACGCGCACGACGGCCTCGTAGTCGCGCCCGATGTCGTGGGGGTCGATCGGCAGGTATGGCACCCCCCAGTCGATGCCGTCGATGTCGGTCCCGGCCGCCTTGGCGCGGGCCTCCATGTCGATGAAGCCCTTGGAGATCGCGTCCTGGTGGGACCCGGAGAAGGCGGTGTAGACCAGATCGCCACCCCACGGGTGGCGCGGGTGGACCGGCAGCTGCGTGCAGTGCTCGACAGTGCGCCGGACCGCGTCAATGGCGGAGAAGTCGATCTGCGGATCGATGCCCTGGCTGAAGAGGTTCATGCCCAGGGTCACCAGGTCGACGTTGCCGGTGCGCTCTCCGTTGCCGAAGAGGCAGCCCTCGATGCGGTCGGCGCCGGCCAGGTACCCCAGCTCGGCGGCCGCGACACCCTCACCACGGTCGTTGTGCGGGTGCAGGGAGAGCATGATCGACTCGCGCCGGTCCAGGTGGCGGCTCATCCACTCGATGGAGTCCGCGTAGACGTTGGGGCTGGCCATCTCCACGGTCGCCGGAAGGTTGATGATCATCTTGTGGTCCGGCGTCGGGTCGATGACGTCGATGACCTCGTTGCAGATGCGGGCGGCGAAGTCGAGCTCGGTACCGGTGTAGGACTCCGGAGAGTACTGGTAGTAGACGGTGGTGGTGTCGGCGACCGTCTCCTCGAGCTTCTTGCACAGCCGCGCGCCCTGCAGGGCGATGTCGACGATGCCGTCCTGGTCGGAGTTGAAGACGACCCGACGCTGGACGATCGACGTCGAGTTGTAGAAGTGGACGATCGCCTGCTTGCTGCCGGCGATGGCATCGAAGGTCTTCTCGATCAGGTGGTCCCGGCACTGGGTGAGCACCTGGATCGTCACGTCGTCGGGGATGTGTCCCCCGTCGATCAACTGGCGGCAGAAGTTGAAGTCGGTCTCGCTCGCGCTCGGGAAGCCGACCTCGATCTCCTTGTAGCCCATCTTGACCAGGAGCTGGAACATCGTCAGCTTGCGCTCGGCATCCATCGGGTCGATGAGTGCCTGGTTGCCGTCGCGCAGGTCGACCGCGCACCAGCGGGGCGCCCGGGTCATGACCTGGTCCGGCCAGGTGCGGTCAGGCAGCTCGACCGAGATCTGGTCCTGGAAGGGGATGTACTTCTGGATCGGCATCCGGGTGGACTGCTGGGGGTGGATCATGCGTTGTCCTTCGTCACGTGAAGTGGGTGGAGCGGCACCACGAACTCCGCGACGAGGTGGCCGTCTGTCAGGCCTCGCCGCGGCAGAGAAGGAGGAGATCCGTCCGCATGACCATTGACCCTACTCCCTGTGACACAGCGCCGAGACGCTGGTCACGATCTGGACGAGAGCGGCCGGCCACCACCAGGTGACCGGCCGCTCTCACCACGTGGTGCCGTGGATCAGCCCTTGCGGGCGACGACCGCCTCGGCGATCTGGACGGCGTTGAGCGCGGCGCCCTTGCGCAGGTTGTCACCGGCGACGAAGAGCGTCAGGCCCTTGCCCTCGGGTGCGGCCTGGTCGGCCCGGATGCGACCGACGAAGACGTCGTCCTTGCCGGCGGCGTGGAGCGGGTTGGGCACGTCGGTGACGACGACGTTCTGCGCGCCCTCGAGGACCTTCGTGGCCTGCTCCGGGGTGATCTCCCGGTCGAACTCGGCGTGGATCGCCAGCGCGTGGCCGGTGAAGACCGGGACGCGGACACAGGTGCCGGCCACCCGCAGCTCGGGCGCGTGCAGGATGCGACGCGACTCGTTGCGCAGCTTCTGCTCCTCGTCGGTCTCCAGGCTGCCGTCGTCGACGACCGCGCCCGCGACCGGGACGACGTTGAAGCCGATGTGCGCGTCGTAGACCTGCGGCTCGGGCAGGGTCAGCGCCTCGCCGTCGGTGGCGAGATCCTTGGGGTCGCCCGAGGCGTAGCCGGCGCGCAGCTGGCTGTCGAGCTCATCCAGGCCCTTGCCGCCGGAGCCGGACACGGCCTGGTACGTCGCCACACGAAGGGAGGTCAGCCCCGCCTCGTCGTGCAGCGGCTTCAGGACCGGCATCGCGGCCATGGTGGTGCAGTTCGGGTTGGCGATGATCCCCTTGGGCAGCTCGTCGATGTCCGCGGCGTTGACCTCGGAGACGACGAGCGGGACCTGCGGGTCCTTGCGCCAGGCGCTGGAGTTGTCGATGACGGTCGCGCCTGCGGCCGCGACCTTGGGCGCGTACTCCTTGCTGGAGGAGCCGCCGTTGGAGAACAGCGCGATGTCCAGTCCGGAGAAGTCGGCGGTGGCGGTGTCCTCGACGGTCACCTCCTGTTCCTTCCACGGCAGGGTCGACCCGGCGGAGCGTGCAGAGGCGAAGTAGCGGATCGAGGTGACGGGGAAGTCCCGCTGCTCGAGCAGCTCACGCATGACGGATCCGACCTGGCCGGTGGCACCAAATATTCCGATGTGCATGCGCTCCAGTCTAAGCGCGACGACGGCCCCGCCCGAATTCGATGAGGTCGGTCACACCGTCCCGCCGCGCGGGTCGCGGCTCAGAAACCCAGACGCTGCATCTGCTTCGGGTCCCGCTGCCAGTCCTTGGCGACCTTGACATGGAGGTCCAGGAAGACCCGCTGCCCGAGGATCTTCTCGATGCCCCGTCGGGCCGTCGTCCCGACCTCCCGCAGCCGCGACCCGCCGCGACCGATGATGATCGCCTTCTGGCTGTCGCGCTCGACGAAGACGTGGACGCGCACGTCGAGCATCGGCGAGTCGTCCGGACGCCCCTCGCGCGGCACGATCTCCTCGACGAGGACCGCGATGCTGTGCGGCAGCTCGTCGCGCACCCCCTCGAGCGCCGCCTCGCGCACGAGCTCGGCGATCATCCGCTCCTGCGGCTCGTCGGTGACGGCGTCCTCGGGGTAGAGCGGTGCGGGCGAGGGGGGCAGGTGCTCGGCGAGTACCGTCAGGACGTCCTCGACCTGGTCACCACGTACGGCCGAGCACGGCACGATGGCCGCCCAGTCCCCGAGCCGATCGATCGCGATGAGGTGCTCGGCCATCCGCTCCTTGTCCACGGCGTCCGCCTTGGTCGCGATGGCCACGACCGGCACCTTCTTCGCTCGCTGCAGCTCGATCAGGTCGGCGGCGATGAAACCGTCACCCGGGCCGATCTTCTGGTCCGCCGGCAGGCAGAAGCCGATGACGTCGACCTCGAGCAGCGTCTCGCGGACGAGGTCGTTCAGGCGCTCCCCCAGCAGCGTGCGCGGCTTGTGCAGCCCGGGGGTGTCGACGAGGATCAGCTGCTCGCGCTCGCCGGGCCGCGTGACGATCCCGCGGATGGTGTGCCGGGTCGTCTGTGGCTTGCTCGAGGTGATCGCCACCTTGTCCCCGACAAGGGCGTTGGTCAGCGTCGACTTGCCGGCGTTGGGCCGTCCGACGAGAGCGGCAAAGCCTGCCTTCCACTGCGCACCGTCCACGCTCATGCCCCGATCTCCTGGTCCGTCATCTCGTCCGCGTCCGGCGCCGCGACGCGCTCGACGATGACCGTCGCGACACGGTGCCGTCGTCCGGACATCTTCTCAGCCGTCAGCGACAACCCTGCCACCTCGCAGTGGGCACCGCTGATCGGCACCCGACCGGTGACCTTCCCGAGCAGCCCTGCGACGGTGTCGACCTCCTCGTCCTGAAGATCCACGTCGTAGAGCTCGGCCAGGTCGTCCACGCCGAAGGCGGCCGGGACCCGGTGGCGACCGTCCCCGAGGTCCTCCACGCCGGGCCCCTCGCGGTCGTACTCGTCGGCGATCTCACCGACGATCTCCTCGAGGATGTCCTCGATCGTCACCAGACCGGCGGTTCCCCCGTACTCGTCGACGACGATCGCGGCGTGCGTCTGGTCGACCTGCATCTCGCGCAGCAGCTGGTCGACCGGCTTGCTCTCGGGGACGAAGGGGGCCGGTCGCATGAACGTCGAGACCGCCCGCTCCAGTGCTCCCTCGTCGGCCAGGAGGGAGCGCACGACGTCCTTGAGGTAGACCAGCCCGACGATGTCGTCGCTGGACTCGCCGACGACCGGCACCCGGGAGAACCCGGACCGGATGAAGAGGTTGAGCCCCTTGCGCGCCGGCTTGTCGGACTCGATGGTGATCATGTCGGTGCGCGGGACCATCACTTCGTGGGCGAGCGTGTCACCGAGCTCGAAGACCGAGTGGAGCATGTCGCGCTCCTCGTCCTCGATGAGCGCGTTCTCTCCCGCGAGGTCGAGCAGGTCGCGCAGCTCGGCCTCCGAGCGGAAGGGTCCGTCCCGGTAGCCACCTCCGGGCGTGAAGGCGTTGCTGACGGTGACCAGCAGCCGGGCGAAGGGCCCGAGGATACGGCGGAGCCAGATGACGAAGGGGGCCGCGACCAGGGCGATCGCGGTGCTGTGCAGCTGTCCCAGCGTGCGTGGCGAGACACCGACGAGCACGAAGGTCACCACGACCATGATCGCCACGGAGATGATCAGCGCGAGCCAGGTGCGCTCGACCTGCTCGACGACGACGAGCGCGATGAGCACGGCGGCCGAGGCCTCGGCGATGGCCCGCAGGAAGGCGATGACCGAGATCGGTCCGGCGCTCTCGGCGAGGATGGCGCGCAGTTCCTTGGCCCCGCGCCGGCCCTCGCTCTCGGCGTCCTCGGCGGCGACGCGGGAGGCGGAGCCGATGGCGGCGTCGATGAGCGTGAGGACGAAGGCGACGACGATCGAGACGACGGCGCCGACGATGAAACCGGTCACGCCCCGGTCTCCCTCCCCCGCTGCGCGAGGAAGGTCAGCAGGAGCTGGCGCTGCAGCTCGAACATCTCCTTCTCCTCATCGACCTCCGCGTGGTCGTAACCCAGCAGGTGGAGGATTCCGTGCGTGGTCAGCAGCAGCATCTCCTCGATCGTCGCGTGACCGGCCTCGGCGGCCTGCTTCATGGCGACGGAGGGACACAGGACGATGTCGCCGAGGATGCCCTCCTCGGGCTCCTGGCCCTCACCTGCGGGCTCGAGCTCGTCCATCGGGAAGCTCATGACGTCGGTCGGTCCGGGCAGGTCCATCCACTGCTCGTGCAGGACGGTCATCGTGTCCTCGCCGACCATCCGGATGCACAGCTCGGCCTGTGGGTGGACCCGCATCTCGGACAGGACATAACGGGAGATGGCGACGAACTCGCCCTCGTCGATCTCATGGTCGGTCTCGTTGAGGACCTCGATGCTCACTGCTGACCCTTCGTCGCGTCGTACCGGTCATAGGCGTTGACGATCTCCCCGACGAGGCGGTGCCGCACGACGTCGGTGGCATCGAGATGGGCGAACTGCACCCCGTCGACGTCGGCGAGGATGCGCTGGACGATCTTCAGACCGGACTGGACGCCGCCCGGCAGGTCGATCTGGCTGGTGTCGCCGGTGACGACCATCTTGGAGCCGAAGCCCAGTCGGGTGAGGAACATCTTCATCTGCTCGGGCGAGGTGTTCTGCGCCTCGTCGAGGATGATGAAGGAGTCGTTCAACGTACGCCCGCGCATGAAGGCCAGCGGGGCGACTTCGATCGTCCCGGCCGCCATGAGCCGCGGGATCGACTCCGGGTCGAGCATGTCGTGCAGGGCGTCGTAGAGCGGCCGCAGGTAGGGGTCGATCTTGTCACCCAGCGTGCCGGGCAGGAAGCCGAGTTTCTCCCCTGCCTCCACGGCCGGTCGGGTGAGGATGATCCGCTGGACCTGCTTGGCCTGCAGGGCCGCGACGGCCTTGGCCATCGCCAGATACGTCTTGCCGGTACCGGCCGGACCGATCCCGAAGATCACCGTGTTGTCCTCGATGACATCGACATAGTGCTTCTGCCCCAGTGTCTTGGGGCGGATGGTGCGGCCGCGGTTGGAGACGATGTTGGTCGTCAGCACGTCGGCGGGGCGCTCGCGCGCCTGCCCGCGGAGCATGGTGATCGAGCGCTCGACGGCATCCCGGTTCAGCGGTTGCCCGGCCTCGATGATCTCCATCAGCTCGTCGAGGAGACGATCGATGACCCCGAGGTCGTGCTCGGGCCCGCGCAGGCGGAACTCGTTGCCGCGCACGAGGATCTCGGTCCGGGGGAAGGCTCGCTCCATCGTCCGCAGCAGCTCGTCCGTGGGCCCCAGGAGATTGACCATGGGCACGTTGTCGGGCAGCACGATCGTCTGCTGCAGCGTCGCGGACGTGGAGTCCTCACGTCGCGGGTCGTCGGAGATCGGGCCGAGGGCGCGCAGGTCGGGTTGGTCTGGTCGAGGCATCGTGCGCACCAGTCTACGTGGGGCGATGGTCCCGCCACGAGTGCGCCGGGTCCGCTCCCCGGCTCCGGGCGCCCGCGGGCGAGACCCCGATGACGGGATCAGCCAGGGTCCGGTCGAGCACCCTGGCCGCGTCCCGGCCCATCGCCCGCAGAGTGGACTCGCGAAAGAGGGCCCGGCTGGCCATGCCCTCGGCGGGGTAGCCCTCGGCCACCATCGCCGTCTCCATGGCCGTGAGGACGGCCACGGGGTCGCCGACCCCGATCTGCCACCAACCGAAGGACCCCTCGCCCACTCGGCCGTGACGCAGGACGGCGTTCGCCCCATCCGGCCCGTCGGCTCCTCGGACCGACCCGTTGACGACGACTGCCGGAGGCCGGACGGCTCGTTGCAGGAAGGAGGCGACCCGGCCAGTGGCCGTGGCGGTGCTCGGAGCGATGAAGGCCCGGCCGGGGTCGACGCTCGCCCACGGCACGGCCGCTGCCGGTGCGTCGGCGGTGGCCCGCAGCACGAGCCCACCACTGCGCACCTCGTGTCGGCGGCGTCTCGCGGCCAGCAGCAGGAGGACGAGCGCCATCCCGACGAGCACCGTGGCAGCGAGGAAGATGGCGACGACGTCTCGGGCGAGATCCTCCGGGGAACCGACCAGCGCCCGCAGGACCCCGAAGGCCAGACCCAGGTCCACGGCGAGCAGGGCCCCCTTGCCCCACAACCGCGCGTGGACCCCGCCACGGAATCGGGCCAGCAACGGACCCATGTCCGCCGCCCTGGCGTCGGACCAGCTCGCGAGCTCCGCCTGGTCCTCGTCGGTACCGCCGTGCCACTCGAAGAACTGATGCGTCACGGTGGGGCGTCCGGCCGTCATCGAGGGCAACGCTCCTTCGTCTCTTGGGAATGCAGCGACCGTAGTCACTTACCCGGCCAGCCTCACGCCCAACCCCACCGACCGCGGGTGCTGATGGTGGCAACCGCCGCCGGCCCCGCGGTGGACGCCCGCAGGACGTGCGGCCCCAGCCGCACCGACCGCGCGCCGGCGTCGGTGAGAAGGCCCATCTCGTGAGGTGAGATACCCCCTTCGGGCCCGACGATGAGGAGGATCTCCCCGGCGTCGGGCAGCTCGACGCCCGCCAGCGGGGTGGTCGCGTCCTCGTGCAGGACGAAGGGGGTGACCCCCTTCGCGTGGCATCGCTCGGCGAGCCCGGTCGTCGTGACGAGCTCGCCGAGGCCGGGCCACCGCCCGCGGCGGGATTGCTTGGCGGCGCGCTCGATGACGTTGACCCACTTGCGCCGGCCCTTGTCGACCTTGGCACCCTTCCACCGCACGATCGAGCGGTCCGCCTGCCACGGGATGACGCCGTCGACCCCGAGCTCGGTGGCGGCCTCGACGGCGTCCTCGTCGCGCCCGTCCTTGGCCAGTGACTGGACGAGCACGAGGCGCAGGGAGGGCGCCGGCTCGTCCATTCGGCGGGTCACGCGCAGGGACACGAGGTCGCTGGCCACGGATGCGGCGGCGGTGCACACGCGGGCACCACCGCGATCGGCGACGAGGACCTCCTCGTCGACCCGCAGCCGCATCACCGTGGCGGCGTGGTGCGCCTCGGAGCCGGTGAGCTCGACGACGTCGTCGACCCCGAGGCCGTCGAGGGCCCCGGGGTCGACGAGGAAGAGAGGTGCGGTCACCGGCGCGATCCGGGTCCGGTCACCGCTTGAAGGCCGAGCGCAGCCGCCCGACGAAGCCATCGTCGACGTCGTCCAGCTCGCCGTCGGGCTGCTCCTCGTCGCGGACGCTCGCCAGCTGGCGCAGGAGTTGCTCCTGCTCGCTGTCCAACCGGGTGGGAGTGCGCACATCGATGTGGATGATCAGGTCGCCGCGACCCTCGTGGCGCAGGTGGGTCACGCCCAGACCGGGCAGGATGATCGTGTCGCCGGGCTGTGTCCCCCGCTTGATGGTGATCTCCTGCTCCCCGTCCAGGGTCATGAAGCTCATGTCGACACCGAGCGCGGCCGCCGTCATCGGCACTGGCACGGACGCGTGCAGGTCATCGCCACGACGCGTGAAGGTCTCGTGCTCGGCGACCCGCAGCTCGACGTAGAGGTCGCCGGCCGGACCGCCGCCGGGACCGACCTCCCCTTCGCCGGCCAGGTGGATGCGGGTGCCGGAGTCCACGCCGGCAGGGATCTTGACCGTCATCGTGCGGCGGGTACGAACCCGGCCCTGGCCGGAGCACTCGTGGCACGGGTTGGGGATGACCTCGCCGAAGCCCTGGCAGGTCGGGCACGGGCGGCTGGTCATCACCTGGCCGAGGAAGGATCGCTGCACCTGCTGGATCTCGCCGCGGCCGGCACAGGTGTCACAGGTGCGCCGGCCGGTGCCCGGCTGCGCCCCGTCGCCGTCGCACGCCGAGCACGCGGTGGCGGTGTCGATGATCAGGTCCTCCTGGCCGCCGAAGACGGCGGTCGCCAGGTCGATCTCGAGCCCAACGAGGCCGTCCTGCCCCCGCGAGCGGCGCGAGCGCGGCCCGCGGCCGCCCCCGGCCTGGGCGCCGAAGAACTGCTCCATGATGTCGCTGAAGCTGAAGCCCGCGCCGAAACCGTCGTGCGCACCGCCGTAGGGGTCGCCGCCCATGTCGTACTGGCGACGCTTGGTCTCGTCGGAGAGCACGTCATACGCCTGGGAGACGCGCTTGAACTTCTCCTCGGCGTCCTCCCCCGGGTTCACGTCCGGGTGCAGGGTACGGGCGAGCTTGCGGTAGGCCCGCTTGATCTGCTCGGGGCTGGCCTCGCGGCTGACGCCGAGGTCCTCGTAGTAGTCGTTCACGCTGTGACGTCCTCGTAGGTCGTGGGTCTGTCTGGTCGATGCGGACGGGAGCCGGTCAGGCGTCCATGATCCGCGAGAGATAGGTGGCGACGGCACGCACCTGCGCCATCGTCGCCGGGTAGTCCATGCGCGTCGGTCCGAGCACCCCGACGGTCCCGACCTGCTCGTCGCCCGAGCCGTAGCCCGAGGTGACCAACGAGGTCGTGTGCAGGCCGCTCACGGGGTTCTCGGAGCCGATGCGCACGGAGACACCCGCCTCGTCCTGGTCGGCCTCGACGCCCAAGAGCTTCAGCAGCACGACGTGCTGCTCCAGTGCGTCGAGGACGGGCTCCAGCGTCATCGGGAAGTCGCTGGGGCTACGGGCGAGGTTGGCCGTCCCCGCGAGGGCGACCTTGGTCTCGCGCTCGTCGGCGAGGGCGTCGTCGAGCGCATCCAGGACTCCGGCGGTGAGTGCGTCCTCGGTGCCGGTGTCCTCGGCGTGCAGGGTGCCGAGCGCATGGAGTGCCTCGGTCAGGCGCCGGTCACGGGTCGCGGCGTTCACCCGGGAACGGGCCCGCGCCAGTGCCTCGAGGCCGGGCCCGTCGGTGTAGTCGACACCCGTGGGCACGACCCGCTGCTCGACCCGGCCGGTCCCCATGATCACGACCACCATGAGCCGGGTGTCGCTCATCGGCACCAGCTCGATGTGCTTGACGATGCTCCGGGTCAGCGACGGGTACTGCACGACGGCGACCTGGCGGGTCAGCGTCGAGAGCAACCGCACGGTGCGGTCCAGGACGGCGTCGAGCTCGTCGGCGCCCTCGAGGTAGTCGGTGATGGCTGCCCGCTCGCCCCGCGACATCGGCCGAATGGCCTGCAGCCGATCGACGAAGAGGCGGTACCCGGCGTCCGTGGGGATCCGGCCGGCGGACGTGTGCGGGGCGACGATGAGGCCCTCGTCCTCGAGCGCGGCCATGTCGTTGCGCACGGTCGCGGCCGAGACGTTGAGCCGGTGCCGGTCCAGCAGGGCCCGCGAGCCCACGGGCTCCGAGGTCTGCACGTAGTCCTCCACGATGGCGCTGAGCACCGCCATCCGTCGCTCATCACTCATGGAGTCCTCCTTCCGACATCGCCGACCGCACCGCCTTGGCACTCGGTCCACCTGAGTGCCAAGTCTACGACCGACCGACGCATTCCCCGGAATCCGGCGTGCCCTGCCGCCCGGAGCGCTCCGCTCGGCCTAGCGTCAGGCCTCGTGAACGACCGATACGGCAATGACGTGCTCTCCGGCGACTGGCGCTCCTCCGGCCGCCTCGCCCGCCCCACCTCGCGCCCGATCGAGGCGAGGCACGGCACCGTCGTGGAGGACGTCGAGACCGGCTGGGTCGGCGCCGTCGTCGGCGTGGAGAAGGCCGGTGGTGTCCACGTCGTCCACCTCGAGGACCGTCGTGGCAAGGTACGCGCCTTCCCCCTGGGTGCCGGGTTCCTGCAGGACGGTACGCCGGTGGCGCTCACCGCACCGAAGGGGGCGCAGCGGGCCGCCCTGGCGAAGGCCGAGGAGGCCGCCTCGCGCACGGCCAGCGGATCCGTCGCCGTGCGCGACGCCAGGGCCCGGGTCGCCCGCGGGTCGCGGATCTTCGTCGAGGGGAGGCACGACGCCGAGCTCGTCGAGAAGGTGTGGGGCCACGACCTGCGCATCGAGGGAGTCGTGGTCGAGATGCTCGACGGCGTCGACGACCTCGCGGCGGTCATCCGGGACTTCTCGCCCGGCCGCGGTCGACGGATGGGCGTGCTCGTCGACCACCTGGTGCCGGGCACGAAGGAGTCGAGGATCGTCGAGAAGGCCAACCGGGTCGCCCCCGAGCACGTCCTCGTCGTCGGCCACCCCTATGTCGACGTCTGGCAGTCCGTGCGACCGCAGCGGCTGGGCATGCAGACCTGGCCACAGATCCCACGCTCCATGGAGTGGAAGCGCGGGATCTGCGCGCACCTGGGGTGGCCGCACGACTCCCAGGCCGACATCGCCCGGGCGTGGAAGCAGATCCTAGGCACCGTCCGCAGCTACGCCGACCTCGAGCCGTCTCTGCTCGGCCGGGTCGAGGAGCTGATCGACTTCGTGACCGCCGAGGGCTGAGCCTCAGTCCTTGGGGCCACCGGCCACGTAGATGACCTGCCCGGAGACGAAGCCGGCCTCCTGCGAGAGCAGGAAGGACGCGGTCGCCGCGATGTCCTCCGGCTGTCCGACGCGCTGGACCGCGGTCTCCTTGGCGGCATGGGCGAGGAAGTCATCGAAGGGCACGCCGATCCGCTCGGCGGTCGCCGCGGTCATGTCGGTCTGGATGAAGCCCGGGGCGATGGCGTTGGCCGTGACCCCGAACCTGCCCAGCTCGATCGCGAGAGTCTTGGTGAAGCCCTGCATGCCAGCCTTGGCCGCGGAGTAGTTGACCTGGCCGCGGTTGCCGAGGGCCGACGTCGAGGAGAGGTTGACGATCCGGCCGTACTTCGCGGCAGTCATGTGCGCCTGGCATGCCTTGGTCATCAGGAAGGCGCCGCGCAGGTGTACCGACATCACGGCGTCCCAGTCCTCGACATCCATCTTGAAGATCAGGTTGTCGCGGATGATCCCCGCGTTGTTGACCAGCAGGGTCGGGGCGCCCAGCTCAGCAGCGATCCGGGCCACCCCTGCCTCGACCTGCTCCGGGTCGGAGACGTCGACGCCGACCGCGATCGCGGTGCCGCCGCCCTCGGTGATCTCGTCGGCGACGACCTGGCAGGCCGATTCGTCGAGGTCGAGCACCGCGACGTGGTGCCCGTCGGTGGCCAGTCGGTGGGCGACGGCGCGGCCGATGCCGCGGGCGGCTCCCGTGACGACGGCGGTGCGGGTGGTGCTCATGGTGCGGCTCCTGATGATCGCGAAGGGGGGTTCCTCCCCATCGTCGTGCATCCACGCCGCCGGTGGCACCCCGGTGGTCCCGATCGCTCAGTCCTTGGGATGCGCGGTGATCCACCGGGGCTCGGTCGGCAGCCGCCAGCCGCGCTTGCGGGCCAGCACGCAGATGCCACCACCCACGGCTGCGGCGATGAGCGAGGCGCCCGTGCCGGGAATGACGATGTCGAGGACGACGAAGATCGCGCCCGCGACGAAGGCTGCGCTCGCGTAGAGCTCGGACTGCTGCAGGATCACCGGCACGCGGCCGAGCATCATGTCCCGCACGGCGCCGCCACCGCACGCGGTGAGCACGCCCAGCAGTATCGCCGGCAGCCAGTGGATGTCGTTGAGCAGGGCCTTCTGCGTGCCGACGACGGCCCAGGTACCCAGGGCGATCGCGTCGACCCAGGGGAACCACTGGCGCCAGCGTCGCCCCTCGAGCGGGACCAGGAAGGCGACGCCGGCGGCGACGAGGGCGACCGTCAGGTAGTCCAGGTCCGTCAGGGCGATGGGCGTCAGGTCGAGCAGCACGTCGCGGATCGCCCCGCCGCCCAGGGCCGAGATGATCGCCAGGACGGTGAACCCGACCGGGTCGAGGTTGAAGCGGCGGGCGACGGCTCCGCCGAGCAGGCCGTTGGCGAGCACGCCGAGCAGGTCCAGGAAGCGGATGATGTCCGGGACGACTGCAGGCGAGTCAGTCATGGGTCGCGCTCACCTGAGCGGGATCCGGTCCCCCGGCGATGAGGTGGTGGACGACGGTGTCGGCGAGCAGGCGTCCCCGACGGGTGAGCACGACGTCGCCGCCGACGGCGGCACGACCATCGACGAGACCGTCGGCGACCAGGCCGGCCACCGCCCTTCGTCCCTCCGGCGCCAGCCAGGCGGTGGGCATGCCCCGCCGCAGCCGGACGCCCAGCAGGATCTGCTCGTCGCTGCGCTGCTCGTGGGTGAGGAGCTCCCGCGCGGCCGCCGGGGAACCCTGCGCCAGGCGCTGGGCCCAGGCAGCGGGGTGCTTGACGTTCCACCACCGCACACCGGCGACGTGGCTGTGCGCACCGGGACCGACACCCCACCAGTCGTCGCTGCGCCAGTAGGCCTCGTTGTGCCGGCACCGGCCGGCGGGCGTGCGTGACCAGTTGCTGATCTCGTACCAGTCGAACCCCGCGTCGGCGAGCAGTTCGTCCGCGAGCTCGTACTTGTCGGCCTCGTCATCATCCGTGGGCCGGGGCAGCTCGCCCCGGCGGACGCGGGCGGCGAGCTTCGTGCCCTCCTCGACGGTGAGGGCATACGCCGAGACATGGTCCGGCTCGAGCGCGATCGCGGTCTCGAGCGAGGTGCGCCACTGCTCGAGGGTTTCCCCCGGCGTGCCGTAGATGAGGTCGAGGCTCACCGCCAGACCCACCTCGCGGGCGGCCGCGACGGCCTTGGCGACGTTGGCGGGGTCGTGGGTGCGGTCCAGTGTCGCCAGGACCCCCGGAACGGCCGACTGCATGCCCAGGCTGACACGGGTGAACCCGCCCTCGGCGAGGACGCGCAGGGAGTCGACGTCCACCGAGTCGGGATTGGCCTCGGTGGTCACCTCGACGTCGTCGGCCAGTCCCCAGCGCTCGCGGACGGCTGCGAGGAAGCGCACGAGGTCCTGCGCAGGCAGGAGCGTCGGGGTGCCGCCGCCGACGAAGACGGTGGACACGACCGGTGGGTCCCCCAGGACCTGCTGGGCGAGCTCGAGCTCGGTGATCGCCGCGTCGACGAAGGTGGCGACACTCGCCCCTTTCGCTCCCCCGACGGGGCCCAGCTCGGTGGCCGTGTAGGTGTTGAAGTCACAGTAGCCGCACCGGACGGTGCAGAAGGGCACGTGCAGGTAGATCCCGAAGGGTCGCTGTCCGACCGTGTCACGGGCGGTGGCGGGCAGGGCACCGTCGCGCGGCGCCTCGTCTCCGTCGGGCAGGGCAGGCACTGCCCCATCCTCCCACCCACAGGACGCCGTCCCGACACCAACCGGTGGCCCTCCTGTCAGCCTCGCTGGCTACGGTGAGGAGCATGACCCACTGGATCGAGCTCGACGGCGTCGTCAACATGCGCGACCTCGGAGGGCTGCCCACCCTCCGCGGCGGGCGGACCCGCGACGGCCGTCTCGTGCGCAGCGACAACCTCCAGGACCTCACGCGTCAGGACGTACTACGCCTCGTCGGCGAGGTGGGCGTCACCGACATCATCGACCTGCGCACCGACGTCGAGCGCGAGCTCACCGGGCCCGGCCCCCTGAGCGAGACGTCGTTGGCGCACCACAACCTCAGCTTCATCGCCGAGGACCGCCACCCGGGCGCGGCCCGCAGCAGCGCCGACAGCGGCAAGGAGGCCCTGGTGCTCTCCGAGGGCGACCCGGACCGCGGCACCCCCGACTTCTGGACGCGCCACTATCTGGGGTACCTGCACCAGCGTCCCGACTCCGTCGCAGGTGCGCTCAGCGTCATCGCGGACAGCCGTGGCGGCGCCGTCGTGCACTGCGCCGCGGGCAAGGACCGCACCGGGACGGTCACGGCGATGGCGCTGTCGGTCGCCGGGGTACCCGACGAGGAGATCATCGCCGACTACGCCGCCAGCGGTGAGCGGATCCGGCAGATCATCGACCGGCTGATCGACATCGAGCCGTACAAGTGGGGGCTGCAGGGGCGCTCGCTCGACGAGCAGACACCGCAGCCGGAGACGATGGAGATGATCCTGCGCACCCTCGAGGATGAGCACGGTGGGGCCACCGGGTGGCTGCGCGGGCAGGGCTGGGACGACGACCGGCTGGACCTGCTGCGCGGCCGGCTCCTGGGCTAGGAGCAGGCATTCCCGTCGGTGGAGGTGAACGCGCCGACGATTCACCGGCGAGTCGACGTCCACCCAGGTGGATCAGGTGTGCTTCGTCGGCTTCATCGACACGTAGACCGGGATGACGCCCTCGACGACGACCACGCCGTCGGTGCGCACCGCCTTGACGCGGATGTCGACGTCACCGGGGGTGCCGGCCCAGTCGACCGCGTCGGTCTCGGCGATGCAGAGCAGGTCGGTGGTCGACTTCGCCAGGTAGTCCACCCGCAGACCGCGCGGCAGCCACCGCTTGTCCGCCGGGCAGGTGGCCTCGGCGAGCAGTCCCATCGCTGCCTCCAGGCCGTTGCACACGGCGATGGCGTGCAGGGTGCCGATGTGGTTGTGCACGGCCTTGCGGTTGGCGATGGACAGCTCGGCGTAGTTCTCCCGGACCTGACGCACCTTGGGCCGCACAGTCGCGAAGTAGGGCGCCTTCCTGGCGTAGAGCAGCGAGAAGATCTGCTTGCCTCGCGGGAGTCGGGAGATGCGCTTGTACAGGGTGAAGGTCTGCTGTGCCACGAGTGCGACCCTATGTCCCACCCCACCCCGGGCGTACCGCCCACCGGCGTCGCCTTGGTCACGTCACCCGGCGTACGTGCCGAAGCTCCACGAGTTGCCCTCCGGGTCGAGGATGCTGAAGCCGCGTGACCCGGTAGTCGGCGTCCTCCATGGGCCGGGTGACGGCCGCGCCGGCCCCCTTCGCGCGCGTGTGCACGGCGTCCGGGTCGTCGGTGACGACATAGAGCATGACCCCACCGATCGGCGTGGTGAAGTGCGGGTCGTCAGGGCGGGCGCTGGAGATCATGGTCTGCTGTGTGGTGTCCATGACCTCAGGATCGCGCACCGGTGGCCACCTCGTCTTGGACGAATGCGATCTCGTCCTCGCGGCGCCACCTGGTCGGCGACGTGCCCGCGAAGGCGAGCCAGTCACGGTTGAGGTGGCTCTGGTCGGCATACCCGGCCCGGGCCGCAGCCTCCGCGAGCGGGCGACCGGCCGCGATCAGCCGGTGGCTCTCTTGGAACCGCAGGACGCGCGCCGTCGTCTTGGGCGCCTGCCCGAACTCCTGCCGGAAGCGCTCCCCCAGGTGTCGTGGTGACCAGCCCACCTCGCGGGCCACCTCCCGGACGGGGGCCCGGCCACGACTGCGGGCGAGGAGCTGCCAGGCGTGATCTACCTCCGGCCGCGGCAACCACCGTGCCTCACGACGAGCGAAGAGGGCCTCGACCACGAGGTCGAAACGACGACTCCAGTCAGGTGTTTCGCTGAGCCGCTCGTGCAGCCTCCGTGCGGACGGCCCGACGAGCTCCCCCAGGTCGACCGAGGTGCCCGAGATCTCGCCCGGCGGCCCGCCCAGCAGCAGAGAGGCTCCGTGCGGCGTCAGGTCGAGCTGGATGCCGTGCTGGCAGCCGTCGTGGAGGATGTGCGCCGGCGACGCGTGCATCCCCGCGATCAGGGTGTCGAAGCGCCCCCTTCGTCCATCTGCACCGACGAGGTGCAGCGGCTCGTCGAGGGCGAGCACGAGGGTGACCGTGCCGGACGGCATGCCGATGTGGGTCCCCGGTGACGCCCCGTCGATGCGGTAGCCGGCCATCGACCCGACGAAGGGGGTCAGGGCGCCGGGGAGTCGTGCCTCGACGAAGGACTGCACATGTCCAACGATAGCCGGGTGGACGTGCACACGCCGACGTTTCGTCCGCGCGTGCACCTCCACCCGTGGGGGTCGCTACTACTTCTTGGCCTTCTCCACGGCGCCGGCGTCGGAGGAGAGCGCCGCGATGAAGGCCTCCTGCGGAACCTCGACGGTGCCGATGTTCTTCATCCGCTTCTTGCCCTCCTTCTGCTTCTCGAGCAGCTTGCGCTTGCGGGAGATGTCACCGCCGTAGCACTTGGCGAGCACGTCCTTGCGGATGGCGCGGATGGTCTCGCGGGCGATGATCCGCGATCCGATGGCGGCCTGGATCGGCACCTCGTACTGCTGTCGCGGAATGAGCTCGCGCAGCTTGCCGGCCATCATCGTGCCGTAGGCGTAGGCCTTGTCCTTGTGGACGACGGCGCTGAAGGCGTCGACGCCGTCGCCCTGGAGCAGGATGTCGACCTTGACCAGGTCGGCCGACTGCTCCCCCGCCTCCTGGTACTCCAGCGAGGCGTAGCCACGCGTGCGGGACTTCAGCTGGTCGAAGAAGTCGAAGACGATCTCGGCCAACGGCAGCGTGTAGCGCATCTCGACGCGCTCCTCGGACAGGTAGTCCATGCCGCCGAGCTGGCCGCGCTTGCCCTGGCACAGCTCCATGATCGGGCCGATGAACTCGCTCGGGGCGAGGATCGTGGCCTTGACGATCGGCTCGCGCACCTCGGCGACCTTGCCGTAGGGGAACTCGCTCGGGTTGGTCACCTCCACCGCGGTCCCGTCGTCCATCGTCACCTCGTAGATGACATTGGGCTGGGTGGAGATCAGGTCGAGGTTGAACTCGCGCTCGAGGCGCTCGCGCACGATCTCCAGGTGGAGCAGCCCGAGGAAACCGCATCGGAAGCCGAAGCCGAGCGCGGCGGAGGTCTCCGGCTCGTAGGCCAGGGCGGCGTCGTTGAGCTTGAGCTTGTCCAGCGCGTCGCGCAGCGTCGGGTAGTCGCTGCCGTCCATCGGGTAGAGGCCCGAGTAGACCATCGGCCGGGGCTCCCGGTATCCCCCGATGGCCTCGGTAGCCGGTGCGGCGGCAGCCGTGACGGTGTCACCGACCTTGGACTGGCGCACGTCCTTCACGCCGGTGATCAGGTAGCCGACCTCGCCGACACCCAACCCCTTGCTGGCGACCATGTCCGGTGAGATCGCCCCGATCTCGAGGAGCTCGTGGGTGGCCCGCGTCGACATCATGACGATCTTCTCGCGGGGGTGGAGGGCTCCGTCGACGACGCGCACGTAGGTGACGACACCGCGGTAGTTGTCGTAGACGGAGTCGAAGATCATCGCGCGAGCCGGGGCGTCGGCGTCGCCCACTGGCGGGGGGAGCTGGGTGACGATCTCGTCGAGGAGCTCCTCGACCCCTTCGCCCGTCTTGCCGCTGACCTTGAGCACGTCGGACGGGTCGCAGCCGATGAGACCGGCGAGCTCCTGGGAGTACTTCTCCGGCTGGGCGGCCGGCAGGTCGATCTTGTTGAGCACCGGGATGATCGTCAGGTCGTTCTCCATGGCCAGGTACAGGTTGGCCAGGGTCTGCGCCTCGATGCCCTGGGCTGCGTCGACGAGCAGGACCGCGCCCTCGCAGGCCGCGAGCGAGCGGGAGACCTCGTAGGTGAAGTCGACGTGCCCCGGGGTGTCGATCATGTTCAGGCAGAACGTCTCGTCGACCGCCTCCCACGGCATCCGCACGGCCTGGGACTTGATGGTGATGCCGCGCTCACGCTCGATGTCCATCCGGTCCAGGAACTGTGCCCGCATCTGCCGCTCCTCCACGACCCCGGTCATCTGGAGCATCCGGTCGGCGAGCGTGGACTTGCCGTGGTCGATGTGGGCGATGATGCAGAAGTTGCGGATCTGCGCCGGCGGGGTCGCATTCGGCGGGAGGGCCTCGCTGGCCTTGGGTGACACGGGTGGCGGACCTCGGGGTTCGTCGGGACAGGGGTCGGTCACCCATCCTCCCACGGCCGGCCCACCGAGCCGAACGACACCGCGACGCGGCCGGGCTACGGTGGCCCCATGGACGGCTACCCCGGTGACTACGACGGCGACCCACCGTTGGAGTGGGCCCCCACGCCGAGGGAACCCACGCCGTCCCCGGGCGAGATCGTGTGGGCCCGCGTGCCCTACGAGGAGGACCACACCCAGGGCAAGGACCGCCCGGTCCTGCTCATCGGTCGCGACGGCCCGTGGTTGCTGGCACTGCAGCTGACGAGCGTCGACCATGACCTCGACGAGGCCCAGGAGGCCTCCGTCGGACGCTACTGGATCGACATCGGCTCCGGTGGCTGGGACCACCGCGGTCGGCGCAGCGAGGTGCGCGTCAACCGGGTCGTCCGGGTCGATCCCGCCGCGGTCCGCCGTGACGGCGCGGTCCTGGACGAGCAGCTCTTCGTCGCCGTCGCCGAGGCCGTGCGGGCCGTCGCGCGGGGACGGGAGTACGACGACGACCCGGTCTGAGCGCACGAAGAGGGCCGGTCACCACTGCGGTGACCGGCCCCCCATCGAGGTTCAGTGGTGCTCGGCTCAGAGCGTGTTGACCTTCTTCGCCATGGCCGACTTCTTGTTGGCGGCCTGGTTGGCGTGGATGGCGCCCTTGGTCACGGCCTTGTCGAGCTTCGTGCTCGCGGTGACGAGAGCCGACTTGGCAGTCTCGGCGTCGCCGGCCTCGACGGCCTTGCGGACCTTGCGGATCCAGGTGCGCAGCTCCGACTTGATCGCACGGTTGCGCTCGGTGCGCTCGTTGTTGGTCTTCACGCGCTTGATCTGGGACTTGATGTTTGCCACAGGTGTACTTTCTTTGCTCGGTCGATGGTTGCCGTTAGAGGGCGGCAAGGCGTCTCGGGACCGGCGTGGGGACACCGTGGGAGAGACACCCTGGGTGGTGCTCGCTGTACGCACACGACCATGCGCGCACGCAAGGAGCAAATCTAGCAGCGCCGCCCACCCCCGCCAAACTTGGCGGTCAGGAGCCGTTGCGCTCCCGCGAGATCGTCAGGATCGCCTTCTCCACCGAGTACACGGGGTCGCGACCGCCGCCCTTGACCTCGACGTCGGCCGCGGCAATGGCCTGGATGCTGCGTCCGAGCGCGTCGCCGCTCCATCCCTGCAGCGCTCGGCGGGCCTTGTCGATCTGCCACGGCGCCATCCCGAGGTCGCGGGCGAGATCGGCGCTGCGGCCACGCCCCGCTCCCCCGACCTTCGCCAGCTGCCGCAGCTGCATGGCGATGACGGCGACGATCGGCACCGGGTCGACACCGACGTCGACCGCGTGCCGCAGCAGCCGCAGGGCCTCACCCGTACGGCCGGCCACCGCGGCGTCGGCCACCTTGAAGCCGGTCGCCTCGACCCGCCCTCCGTGATACCGCTCGACGACGTCGGCGTCGATCGTGCCGGTGGTGTCGTCGACGAGCTGCTGGCAGGCCGAGGCCAGCTCGCGCACGTCCTTGCCGACGGCCTCGACAAGGGCCTGGACCGCCTCCGGGCTCGCCTTGCGCCGGGCCGTGCGGAACTCGTTGGTGACGAACTCAGCCTTGTCGCGGTCGCTCTTGATCGCCGGAGCCGGGATGACGAGGGCCTTGGCCTTCTTCAGCGTGTCGAGGACCTTCTTGCCCTTGTTGCCCGAGGCGTGCGTGACGACGAGGGTCACCGAGTCCGCCGGGTCGGAGAGGTAGGTCAGCAGGTCGACCTGGAGCGCGTCGGGTGCCTGGTGCAGGTCGCGCACGACGATCAGCTTGTCCTCGCCGAAGAGGGAGGGACTGGCCTGCACGGTCAGCTCGCCCTCCTGGTAGCCCTCCGCGGTGAGCGTGACGACGTCGACCTCAGGTGCGGTCACGCGCACGTCGGCGATGACCTGCTCGACGGCGCGGTCGGCGAGCACCTCCTCCGGTCCCGAGACGAGGACGAAGGGCGGGGCGCCCTTGCTCAAAAGAGCGCCACCCTCGGCTCCGGCGGGAAGATCTCGTCGAGAGCGGCCTCGTCCTCGGCGGTGGGTACCCACCTGATCGCGTCGGCGTTCTGCACGACCTGCTCGGGACGGGTGGCTCCAGCGATGACGCTGGGGACGCTCGGGCGGGAGGCCAGCCAGGAGAAGGCGACCTGCAGCTCGGTCAGGTCGCGCTCGCGGGCGAAGTCGCCGAAGGCGCGCAACTGGTCGAGGTCGGTGCGGTCGAGGACGTGCTGCGACTGCGCCAGTCGGCTCTCCTCGGGCGCGGTCCCCGAGGAGTACTTGCCGGTGAGCAGCCCGCTGGCGAGCGGGAAATAGGGCAGGACGCCCAGTCCGTAGGCCTGCGCCGCGGGCATGACCTCGAGCTCGGCGCGGCGGTCGAGGAGGTTGTAGTGACTCTGGCTGGAGATGAACCGTGACCCACCACGCGCACGGGCGACGAACTCCGCCTCCGCGATCTGCCACCCGGCGCGGTTGGAGTGGCCGATGTAGCGGACCTTGCCGTCGCGGACCAAGTCATCGAGGGCCGCCAAGGTTTCCTCTATCGGCGTCAACGGGTCCGGGCTGTGGAACTGGTAGAGGTCGATGTGATCGGTGCCCAGGCGCCGCAGCGAGGCCTCGACCGCCGTCATGATGTAGCGCCGCGAGCCGCGAGCGCCGAAGTCGGGGCCGTTCGTTCCCCTGACATCCATGCCGAACTTCGTCGCGATGACCACCTCGTCGCGGCGGCTGCCCAGGGACGCGCCGAGCATCGCCTCGGACAGGCCGGGCTCGGCGCCATAGGTGTCGGCGGTGTCGAAGAGGGTGATGCCGGCGTCGAGCGCGGCGTGCACGACGGCGTCGCTGCCCTCCTGGTTCTGGGTGGCGGCTCCGCGACGACCAAGGTTGTTGCACCCCAGGCCGACGGCGGAGACGGTCAGGCCGGAGCGTCCGATACGGCGAAGTTCCATGGGCGACAGGCTAGCCCCGGGAGGGGACAGCGAGTCCGAGCGCCTTCGCGCGGGCCGCGACCGCCGACTCATCGCGCGCGAGTGAGGCGGCGAGCTCGGTCAGCGGCAGTCCGAGGTCGACGCCGTCCCGTAGCTCGTCGTCGTCCTGGCTGGACCACCCTTCGCCCTGCGTGACGGCCGTGCGCACCCCGTCGGCCGGACCGGGGTCGGCGGCGACCGGCTGTCCGGTCATCCCGCGCTTCGCCGGGTCGGCGACGGGCTGCACCTCGGGGGCGATCTGGTCGAGGCGTCGCAGCGCGCCGAGGACGAGCCCACGGTCGGTCGTCGGCCAGAAGGGAGGCAGCGAGCGCTGCAGGAAGCCGGCGTAGCGCGCCTTGATCATCCGGTTGTCGAGGAAGGCGACCACGCCGCGGTCGTCGCCCTTGCGAATGAGTCGGCCGGCGCCCTGGGCGAGGCGCAGGGCGGCGTGCGTGGCGGAGACCGCCATGAAGCCGTTGCCGCCACGGCGGGCGATCTCCTGGGTGCGCGCCGACGAGAGCGGATCGTCGGGTCGGGGGAAGGGAATGCGGTCGATGAGCACGAGCTGGCAGGCGCTGCCGGGCACGTCGACGCCCTGCCAGAGGGTGAGTGTCCCGAACAGGATCGTCTTCGGGTCCCGCGCGAAGTCGCGCACGAGGGTGCCGATCATCTCCTCGCCCTGGCAGAGCACTGTGAACTCGTCGTCGAGGCGCTCGCGCATGGCCTCGCTCGCCTCCTTGGCAGCGCGCATGGAGGAGAAGAGCCCCAGGGTGCGACCGCCCGCCGCACGCACGAGTGCCTCGATCTCGTCGAGGGTCTGCGAAGCCAGCCCGTCCCGGCCGGGAGCGGGCAGGTGCTCGGCGACGTAGGCGATCCCCTGCTGGGCATAGTCGAAAGGGGATCCGACGTCCAGACCGGTCCACTCGGGAGCACCGGGGCCGCGCAGGCCGAGCGTGCCCGCGACGGCGTCAAAGGTCCCGCCGAGCTCGAGGGTGGCCGAGGTGAGGATGACTGTGCGGTCGCGCACGGAGTCGTCGTCGTCGGTGGCACCGGTACCGAAGATCCGCTCCCGCATGCGCATGGCAACACTCATCGGTGCCACCCGCAGCAGCGGTCCGCGTCGCGGGTCGCGGCTGACCCACATGACGTCCAGCTCGTGCTCTTCGAGCATCCGCGCTGCGGTCTCGTGCAACTCGTCGACCGCGGCGAGGGCGATCTGGCGGGGCCCGTCGACGTTCTCCCCCTTCGGTGGCTTCATCTGGGTGAGCAGGGTGCGGGCGACGTCGCGGCACCGACCGAGGATGCTCGCCAGGGAGTCGGGGATGCCGGCCGTCAGGCGCCCCTCGGGGGCCTGCTCCAGCACCGCCTCGAGGTCGCCGGCGAGGTCATCGAGGTCGTCGGTGGACTCTGCGTACTTGCGCGCCCGCTTGGCCGCGGCGCGGATCGAGCCGGGGGTCAGCTCGTCGGTGACCGTCGAGGTGACCCGGTCGACGAGCTCGTGGGCCTCGTCGATGACCAGGACGTCGTGCTCGGGCAGCATCGGCCGCCCCTCGAAGGCGTCGATGGCCATGAAGGAGTGGTTGGTGACGATGACGTCGACCTCCTTCGCCGCCTCGCGCGAGCGCTCGACGAAGCACTCGGCGACCATCGGACACTTCGAGCCGAGGCACTCCTGCGCGGAGACGGAGACCTGGCGCCACGCCTTCTCCGAGACGCCGGGGACGAGCTCGTCCCGATCACCGGACTCGGTCTCGGCCGCCCACTCCCGGACCCGCACGACCTCCTTGCCCAGGCGACCGGCGACAGCATCGACCTCGCCGACGTCGAACATGCCCTCGTCCTCGTCGGGGAAGCCGCCCTCGACCTTGTGCTTGCACACGTAGTTGCGGCGGCCCTTGACGATCGCGTACGTCGGGCGGCGCGTGAGGTGACCGGCCAGGGAGTCGGCGAGCCGGGGCATGTCCCGATCGACGATCTGCGCCTGCAGGGCGAGAGTCGCCGTGGCCACGACAGCGGGGTGTCCGGTCCGCTGGGCGTGCTCGACCGCGGGCACGAGGTAGGCCAGTGACTTGCCGGTGCCGGTGCCTGCCTGGACGAGCAGGTGCTCCTCGGTGTCGATGGCGCGGGCGACGGCGTTGGCCATCTCGACCTGCCCCGGGCGGGTGGTGCCGCCCACTCCCCCGACGGCGGCGGCGAGCAGGGACTCAACTGACGAGGACACCGCACCACCCTAGGTGCCCGAGCCGACCCCCCGCACCGGCCATCCACACACTTGCCCGCACCCAAAACGCCCCAAGGTTGTGTACCTTGGGTTCACAACCTTGGGATCCAATTGGGGGGACCGATCATGACCACCACCACCGAGCGCCTCGCCGGGACCACCACCTCGCTGCAGCACTACGCGCTCGCCGTCATCGCCGCGAGCCTGGCCATGCAGCTCGTCCTCGCCGCGTGCGGACACGCCGTCGGCATCCTCGCCGGCGTCCTCACGGCCCTCATCGCCCTCGGGTACGCCGGCTTCCTGCTGCGCAACCGCGACCGACTGGGCAAGGTGCGCTTCGGCCTCCTCGCGGCCCACGTGGTCACGTTCGCCGCGGTCGTCGGCGGCTACCTCGGGCACTTCTTCCTGCTCGCCGTCTCCGGCAACGCTGCGGTGGCGGCCCCGTCGGCCGGCGAGGACTTCGTCATGGACCCGGGGTGGTTCGGGGTCGTGGTGGGCATGCCGACCTTCTGGCTGATGGGTCTGCTCGCCCACTCCCTCGGCGCGATCCTCGGTCGGGGCTTCGAGGCCCCCCGGTGAAGGAGCCCACCGAGGCGCAGGAGTGGCTCGACGAGCTGGTCACCGGGTGGGTCGAGGTCTACAAGAAGTCCATGACCACGCTCGTCCTGCTCCAGATCATCGACGAGCTGTCGGCAGTCCCCGCCGCGACGATCCGCACCGAGTTCACCGACCGCACCAGCTGGCAGATCACCGAGCGCGGCCTCTACCGCACCCTCAAGCGTCTGGCAGGCAGCGGCCTGCTCAGCGTCGAGGCGGTCCCCGTCGAGCGCACGGGCCGGCCCCGCAAGGACTACTCGCTCACGGACCTCGGACTGGACTTCCTCGCCCGGCTCCAGTCGACCACCGCGGCGGTGGATCCATCGAAAGGTTGATCGCAGGACCAACCTCCAGCGCGATGTGGCCAGGCCCCCTCCGCGGCTGGAATGGATGGCATGACAGCGACCCTGCGGCCCCATCGTCCCGACAGCCCTCCACCCGGCCCTGCACGAAGTCCGGCAGCCCGCCTGACCGGCCGCCGCGGCGCCGCCATCGTGCTCGTCCTGGCCCTCGTCGTCATCGGCCTGGCCAGCACGCTGCTCGGCTCCACCCAGGCGCCTCCGCGGGGCGACAACTATCCCTCGACCGCCGAGTCGGCGCTGGTGGCGGAGCAGCTGGACAGCTTCCCCGACAGCGACCAGGTACCGGTTCTGCTCGTAGCGACGAAGGGGGGCAACACGCTCTCCGATCAGGACGTGTCCGCCTTGGACGCCATGGCCGGCCAGCTCCCCTCCGCCGACGCACCCTCCCCGGCTCGGGTCTCCCAGGACGGCGAGGCCGCAGTCATCACGCTGCCCGTGACGACCTCCGCGGACTCCGACACCACCGTGGAGAAGATCGCGACGCTGCGCAGCGACGTCGCCGACCACACCCCCTCCGGCATGACGGTCGAGGTGACCGGTGGTCCTGCCTTCGGCGCCGACATCACCTCCTCCTTCGACGGGGCGAACTTCACCCTGCTCGCCGTGACCATCGGGGTCGTCGCCCTCCTGCTCCTGCTCACCTACCGCTCGCCCGTGCTCTGGCTGGTGCCGCTGCTCGTGGTCGGGATAGCCGACCAGCTCGCGGGCACCATCACCACTGCCGTCGGTGACTTCAGTGGCCTGCCCTTCGACGCCGGAATCGTCTCGGTGCTCGTCTTCGGGGCCGGCGCCAACTACGCCCTGCTGCTCATCTCCCGCTACCGCGAGGAGTTGCACGAGCACGAGGACCACCGTGCCGCTCTGGCCGCCGCCTGGCGCGCCACCGTCCCCGCGATCCTCGCCAGCAACGCCACCGTCGTCCTCGCCCTGGGCACGCTCCTCCTCGCGAGCGTCCCCGGCACCCGTGGACTCGGCCTGGCCTCGGCCGTCGGTCTGGTCATCGCCCTGCTGGCGATCACCTTCGTCCTGCCCGCCGCGCTCGCGCTCGTCGGTCGCAAGGTCTTCTGGCCCTTCATCCCGCGTCCCGGTGACGACCTCGACCACGAGGGCCTGTGGGCCAAGGTCGCCCGCCGCGTCGTCGCCCGACCGGCCGCGCACCTCGTCAGCGGCCTGGTTCTGCTCGCCGTGCTCGCCTCCGGGCTCTTCGGCGCGAGCATCGGCCTGAGCCAAGCGGACTCGTTCCGGACCGCCTCCGAGTCCGCAGACGGTCTCGTCACCGTCGGCGAGCACTTTCCCGCCGGGGCAGCGGCTCCCTTCACCATCACGACGGACACCACCGCCACGGACGCGACCATCACCGCCCTCGAGGACGTCGACGGCGTGACCAGCGTGCACCCCACCGGCACCAACGGTGCCGGCCTGACGCAGCTGACGCTCACCGGTGAGCCCGCACCGGGCTCCCCCGCGAGCCTCGACCTCGCCATGGAGCTGCGCGAGGCAGCCCACGGCGTCACCGACGCCAACGCCCGGGTCGGTGGCGGCTCGGCCGAGCTGCTCGACGCCCGCACCGCGGCCGAGAGCGACCTGAGCACGGTCGTCCCGCTCGTGCTCCTCGTCAGCCTCGCCGTGCTGGCGCTCCTGCTGCGCGCCGTGATCGGCCCGCTGGTACTGCTCGCCCTCAACGCCGCCAGCGCTCTGGCCGCGCTGGGTCTGGGCGCCTGGCTCGACGAGCACCTCCTGGGCCACCCGGCCCTGGACGTGCAGGTCCCGCTCGTGGCCTTCCTCTTCCTCGTCGCCCTGGGGATCGACTACACGATCTTCCTCATGCACCGGGCCCGGGCGGAGTCGGCCGAGCACGGCACCCGGGAGGGCGTCGCCCGAGCGGTGGCCCGAACCGGCGCCGTCATCACCAGCGCCGGCATCGTCCTCGCCGCGGTCTTCGCCGCACTGGGGGTACTCCCGCTGGTCGTCCTGGGCCAGCTGGGCCTGATCGTCGGACTCGGAGTGCTGCTCGACACCCTGATCGTGCGCACGGTCATCGTCCCGGCGGCGACTGCTCTGATCGGGGACCGCTTCTGGTGGCCCTCTCGCCCCAGCCGGGTAGCGTCGCGTTCGTGAACGCTCCAGACGTCGCGGAACCGGCCACGCCCCACACCCAGCACGCCCGCGTGGCCGGTCCCATCGGCGTTCCCGGCGAGGACTCCGTGGCCTCGGGTACGACCCGCTGGTTGAGGTGGGGACAGCACGCCCTCCTGGCCGCCCTCGTCGTGATCTGCGCGACCCGGGCCATCGGCGCCGGGGCGCACCCGGTCGCCGAGGTCGGTGCCCTGGCGGCCTTCGTCGGTTGGTACCTCGTAGGGATCCCCCTCGGCCGGCGCGGGGTGGGTGGCGCGGCCTGGTTCGTCGTGCTCGCCCTCGTGTGGGGAGGCCTCGTCCTGGTCTCCCCGGAGAACGTCTGGCTCGCCTTCCCCCTGTGGTTGCTCGCCGGCCACCTGCTACCGCTCGGCAGCGGCATCCTCCTCTCGCTGGCGATCCTCGTCGTGGTCGTCGCCGAGCCGATCCGGCAGGCGAGCGCGACGAGCTTCGCCGCCGTCATCGGACCCTTCATCGGCATGGTCGTCGCGCTGGGGATCTCGCGGGCGCAGATGGCCCTCGTGCGGGACGGCATCGAGCGCCAGCGGCTCATCGCCTCGCTCTACAGCGCCCAGGAGGAGACCGCCGCCCTGAACGACGAGCTCGCCCGTGTGCAACGGGCGGCCGGAGCGACGAGCGAGCGCACCCGACTCTCCCGCGACATCCACGACGGCCTCGCCCAGGGGTTCTCCTCGATCCTGCTCCTGGCCCGCGCCGCCCGCGCCGAGGAGGACCCCGCTCGGGTGCGCGAGCTGCTGGAGCACCTCGAGAACGGTGCTGCCGAGGGACTGGAGGAGTCACGCCGGGTCGTCGGCGCCCTGGCCCCCGCCGATCTGGACGAAGGGGGTCTGACCGCCGCTCTGCACCGGGTCACCGACCGCTTCGAGGTCGAGAGCGGCGTGCAGGCGCGTGTCGTCGTCAGCGGCAACGTCCCGCCCGTGGCCACCACCACCGAGGTGGCTCTCCTGCGGTGCGTTCAGGGCACCCTGGCCAATGTCCGCTCGCACGCCCGGGCCTCGAGCGTCGTCGTCAGCCTCGACGTCACCGGCGACGCCCTGCGCGTGGACGTCGTCGACGACGGGTGCGGCTTCGATGCCAGCGACTGGACCACCCGCTCGCCCGCCGGCGACGGCGGCTACGGGCTGCGCGCCACGCGGGCCCGTCTGCGCGAGCTGGGCGGCGGCCTGGCCGTCGAGTCGGGCCCGGGTGAGGGGACGGCGATCTCGGCCTGGCTACCCGTGCACACCCACGCACCCGAGGAGGGGCAGCGATGAGCGCTCGCGTCGTCGTCGTCGAGGACCACCCGGTCACCCGGATGGGGATCATCGCCCTGCTCCGGCAGAGCGAGCAGATCGAGGTCGTCGGCGAAGCCGGGACCGGTGAGGATGCGATCGCCGTCGCCGCCCGGGAGACGCCTGACGTCGTCGTCACTGACCTGCGTCTGGGCGAGGGCCTCGACGGGGTCGGGGTGACCACCGCCCTTCGCTCCCGAGCGAGCGCGCCCGCGGTCCTCGTCCTGACCACCTACGACACCGACCGTGACATCGTGCGTGCGGTCGAGGCCGGGGCCGCCGGCTACCTGCTCAAGGACGCCGACCCTGCAGAGATCACCTCCGCCGTCGTGCGGGCAGCCGCCGGTGAGACGGTGCTCTCCCCCGCTCTGGCACAGCGGGTCGTCGCCCGCATCTCACGGCCGCAGGCCGACCTGTCCACGCGTGAGGTGGAGATCCTCGCCGCCGTCGCCCGTGGACTGCCCAACCGGCAGATCGCCAAGGAGCTGGTCATCTCCGAGGCGACCGTGAAGACCCACCTCGTGCACGTCTTCACCAAGCTCGACGTCGACTCGCGCACCGCCGCTGTCGCCCGCGCACGCGAGGACGGTCTGCTCAGCTGAGCGGCTTGAGCCGGTAGCCCACTCCCCGCACCGTCAGGATGCGCTCGGCGCCGATCTTGGAGCGAAGGGAGCGCACGAAGACGTCGACGACGTTCGACCCGGGGTCGAAGTCCATGTCCCAGACCATGCCGAGCAGCTGCTCGCGGGAGAGCACCTGGTCGGCGTGCTCGACGAAGGCCTCCAGCAGCGCGAACTCCCGGGCGGTCAGCTCGACCTCGCTCCCACCGATGAGCACGGTGCGCCGGCGGACGTCGAGACTGAGGTCACCGGCGGTCAGGGTCGCCTCCTCGGCGGGGGCGGCACCCCCTTCGCGCAGTCGTAGTCGCACCCGGGCGAGCAGCTCGGCGAACTGGAAGGGCTTGGTCATGTAGTCGTTGGCCCCGCCCTCCAGGCCGGTGACCGTGTCGTCGACGCCGTCCCGGGCGGTGAGGATGATGACCGGGATCTCCACGCCGTCCCCGCGCAGGCGGCGCAGCACCTCGAAGCCGTCGAGACCCGGCAGCCCCACGTCGAGGACCAGCAGGTCGAAGGCCCCGGTGGAGGCCAGCGCCCACGCCTGTCGTCCGTCGGCCGTCAGCGTCGTGACGTAGCCGCTGGCCCGCAGCCCCTTGTCGATGAAGCTGGAGATCTCCGGGTGGTCCTCCGCGATGAGGATGGCGCTCATCTAGTCCTCCGATGTGCTCGGCGCCAGGTCGTCCTGGCTGCTGTGGTCCTGCTCGTCCGGGATGAGGAGGGTGAAGACCGCGCCCTCCCCGGGCACGCCGCCCACCCGGACACCGCCATCATGTCCGTCCGCGATGGCGCTGACGATGGCCAGCCCGAGGCCGGCACCGCTGTGGCGGCGGCCGTCGAGTGGCTCACCGTGGGTGAACCGCTGGAAGATGCGCTCCCGGTCGGCCGCGTCGACACCGGGTCCGGTGTCGGTGATGCTGATGGCCAGGCAGGGCCCCAGCTCCGGGTCGTCGGTGAACTGCGAGGTCAGGGTGATCGCGTCGCCGTCGGCGGTGTGCTGGACGGCGTTCTGCGCAAGCTGCAGCACCGCCTGGGTCACCCGATCGGCATCCAGCCGGGCCTCGCCCTCGGCGATCAGGTCCACCCGCCAGCGCCGGTCGGCCAGCGCCGAGATCTTGGCCTCGAGGGCGACGGTGAGCATGGAGACGTCCACGCCCTCGACAGGGCGGATGAAGTCGGGACGATCGGCCTTGGCCAGGGCGATCAGGTCGGTGACGATCCGGCTCATCCGGTCCAGCTCCTGGGTGACCACGCGCATCGTCACCGCTCGCGAGGCGGGGTCGTCGTCCATCAGCTCGAGATGCCCCCGGATGACGGTGATCGGTGTGCGCAACTCGTGGCCCGCATCGTCGACGAAACGCTGCTCCGTCCGGAACGCCTCCTCGAGCCGGTCGAGCATCCGGTTGAAGGTCGAGGCCAGGCCCGACACGTCATCGTGCCCGACGTCGATGCGACGGGTGAGGTCCTGCTCGGTGATCTCCTCGGCCGCCGCGTGGACGAGGCGCACGGGGCGCAGCAGCCGACCGGCGACGATCCAGGAGACCACCCCCGCGAAGAGGAGGGCGGACACCGAGGCGATCACGAGCATGCGGGTCGAGCGATCAACCTCCACCATCGCCGGACCGGTGAAGGACGTCACGAGGAAGACGGCGTCCTCGCCATCGGCGACATCGACGATGGCTCTGGCCCACCGCATCTCACCGGCCGGGGTCTCGTGGATCCCGGAGGAGGACCGGGCTGTCTGCTCGAGCAGCTCCTGGTCCCGGGTGAGGTCGTACTCCTGGGCCGTCGGCGCCTCGGCCCCTCGGGAGATGGTCACGGCGCCCTCGGTGCCGACGTAGCCGACGAGCATCTCGTCGGCGCCGGGCTGCTGCCGGGAGAGGTAGGACTGCAGGAGCCGTTCGGCCGAGGTGAAGGGACGCGAGGTCTTCGGGTCAACACCGTCCCGGCTGAAGGCACGAAACTCCTGGACCTCCTGCGTGACATCGGCGTTGGCGCGCTCGGTCACGGTCAGGTGCAGGGTCTCGTGCACGACGATGACGACCGAGAGCAGGGTGACGAAGAGGATGAGCACGATCCACGCGACGATCGTCTCGCGGGACAGCCGGGGCCGGCGCCGCCGCGGGACCACCTCAGCGGACATCAGTCGTCGTCATCGTCATCGTCGTCGTCATCGTCATCGTCATCGTCATCGTCATCGTCATCGTCGTAGACCGGCGGTGGCGGCGCCTGGGTCCGGGTCACCGAGGGCTCCGGTGTCCACGTGGGTCGGGTCGTCGACGTGGGCTGGGGCGTCGCTCGGGTGGTCGAGGTCGGGGTCGGCGTGGACGAGGACGACGGTTGCGAGGAGGACGTCGACGATGAGCCCGACGTCGGTGAGATCGTGCTCGTCGTCAGCTCCACCGGCCCCTTCTCGACGGGCGGGGGGTCGGCCGGCGCGGCGGCGACGCGGAAGCCGAGGAAGACGAGCAGGGGCACGCTGAGCAGTGCCACGACGAGCAGGCCCTCGCGTCCGATGCGCCAGCGGCTCACGACGGGACTCCGGTGCTGGTGCGGTCTGGACGGGTCATCAGGACGGTTCCTCGGTCGGTGAGTCGATGCACTCGACCATAGAGAAGAGCCATGAGCCGTGCGTGAAAAACACATGAGGAGATCCTCATCAACCACGCTCAGGTGGGTCGAGATCGAGGCGGGAGGACTCAGCGACCGAGGATCTTCCCCCAGAACCCGCCACGGGGGGGCAGCTGCGCCAGCCCTGGCTCGGTGTCCGGGGTGGGTGGTTCTGCTCGCAGGGCGCCGACGAGCAGTGCCGACCCGGGCGCGGGACCGGCCAGTGTCGTCGGGTCGAGGCTCCACTCCGCCGCAACGCCCGGCAGACCTCCCTCGACGACGTCGACCTCGCGCTGTACGGCGCCGCGCTCGACGAGGAGGCAGTGACGCGCTCCGTGCTCGGCTGTCCCGAAGAGCTGTACTCCGGTCCCGAGCATGGCCGACAGCGTCGTGATCCGGGCCGTGGAGGGACTGGCCATGTCCTGACCGACGACGAGCGTCCACCTACCGCCTGCTCCCGGGATGGGAGGCAACACGGCCGTCGCGCTGCCGAGCGCCTCGCGGACGGCCTCGTCGACCTCGGTGACCCGACCGTCGGTGAGGCCGAGCGCCTCGACGACGCTGTGCTGCGCCTGGTCCCGCACGGCCAGCCAGGTCTGCTCGTGGCCGAAGGGCACCAACTCGCTCACAGCGACCTCGCCATGATGACGCCGTCGCGGTCGTCGTCGGCCGCCACGCGCAACGCCCCCGGCACCCGACCGACCTCGGCGTAGCCGTAGCGCGTGTAGAACTCGCCCAGGCCGGTGCCACCCCGGTAGTCCAAGGTCACCAGCTCCACGTCCCGCTCACGGGCCGCCCGGTGCAGGCCGGCCATGAGGAGTGCGCCGTGGTTGGTTCCTCGCCGGGCCGGGTCGGTCATGATCCGCTCGAACGTGGCTCCGTGACGCGTGAGCTGCCCGGTGGAGCCGACCACGAAGCCGAAGCCGAGCAGATCGCCCACCGGGGAGTTCAGGGACACGCATGCCGTCTCGCCCGCCTCCGTGCGCGTCGCGTAGCCGTCGAGCACCGGCGCGACCTCCTGGGCAGAGGCTCCGGGCAGGAACCCGACCGCCCCACCGGCGTCGTTCACCTCGACCCACATGGCGAGCATCGCCTCACGGGCACGCGAGGGGATGCGTTGGGCGACACGGACGTACGGCAGCTCCAGGACCTGCCAGTCCCCCTCGTCGGTGGTGTGGTCGAGATCCGTCACGTGCACCATCCCGGCCGACTCGAGGGTCGAGCGGGTCGCGGCATCCTCCGGAGCGATCCGCATGCGGACCGGAAGGTCGGGCAACCACTCGATCGCGTAGGCGGTGGCCAGCCGCAGGGCCCGAGCCTCGAGGGCCCGGCTGCCGGCCGTCTCGACCGTGCGCAGGGTGAGCCGGATGAACTGGGCATGGGCGCGCAGACCGACGAAGCCGACCGCATCGCCCTCGACGTCGCGAATGACCAAGGTGCCGTACCCGTGCTCGTCCCAGTGTTCCTGCCACGTGGCGATGATCTCCGCCGGTCGCTCCGCCTCGGCGGGGACGCCCATCAGCTCGGCCACGAGTGAGATGTCGGCGACGGCGGGCGCGTGCATCGTGATCGTGTCGGTGGTGATGGCACGGGGCAAGGAGTGCCCGTGCTCGTCCGTGGTGAACTGCGAGTAACTCACAGCCCCATGGTGCACCACCGCTGCGTCACTGGGACCATGTGGTCACGATGACGTCGACACACACAGCCCCCGAGCACCTGTCCATCCCGACCGGGACGGACGCCGATGACGTCTTCGAGCGCTTCACGCAGTGGTCAGGCGATCGCGGGCTGACTCTCTACCCTCACCAGGAGGAGGCACTGCTCGCGCTCCTGGGGGACGACCACGTCGTGCTGGCGACGCCCACCGGCTCGGGCAAGTCACTCGTGGCCACCGGTGCCATCGCGCACGCGCTCGCCCAGGACCAGGTCGCCTTCTACACCGCACCGATCAAGGCCCTGGTCAGCGAGAAGTTCTTCGACCTGTGTGCCACCTTCGGCGCCGACAACGTCGGCATGCTCACCGGGGACGCCTCGGTCAACGCCGACGCCCCGATCATCGTGTGCACCGCAGAGGTGCTGGCCAACCTCGCCCTGCGCGAGGGCAGCACGGCCGATGTCGGGCTCGTGGTCATGGACGAGTTCCACTACTACGCAGAGCCCGAGCGTGGCTGGGCGTGGCAGGTACCGCTGCTGGAGCTGCCGCAGGCGCAGATGTTGCTGATGTCGGCCACGCTCGGCGACACCCGCGCCATCGAGGAGGACCTGGCCGAGCGCACCGGCCGCGGCGTGGTCGTGGTCAACGACGCCGAGCGTCCTGTGCCGCTGACCTTCTCGTGGGCGATGACGCCGCTGCAGGAGACGATCGAGGAGATCATCGACTGGCGCCGGGCGCCGGTCTACGTCGTCCACCAGACCCAGGCGAAAGCCTCGGAGCACGCCCGGCTCCTCCAGACGCTCAAGCTGCTCAGCAAGGACGAGAAGGAGGCCATCGCCGACCGCCTTGCGACCTTCCGCTTCTCGGCCGGCTTCGGCCGCACCCTCTCGGCCATGCTGCGCCGCGGGGTCGGTGTGCACCACGCGGGGATGCTGCCGCGCTACCGGCGGCTCGTCGAGCAGATGGCCCAGGCGGGACTGCTGAAGGTCATCTGCGGCACCGACACCCTCGGCGTCGGCATCAACGTGCCGATCCGCACCGTGCTGTTCACCTCGCTGACGAAGTTCGACGGCACCCGCCACCGCGTGCTGCGCGTGCGCGAGTTCCTCCAGATCGCCGGGCGCGCCGGTCGTGCGGGGTACGACACCCAGGGCTACGTCGTCGTCCAGGCACCCGAGCACGTCATCGACAACCACCGCGCCCTCGCCAAGGCCGGGGACGACGAGAAGAAGCGCAAGAAGGTCCAGCGCAAGAAGGCGCCGGAGGGCTTCGTCGTGTGGACCGAGGACACCTTCACCAAGCTGACGACGGCACAGCCGGAGACGCTGCGCTCGCGAATGAAGGTCGACAACGCGATGATCCTCAACGTCGTCGCCCGTCCCGGCGACGCGGTCGCGGCCCTCTCCCGCCTCACCAGGGACAACCACGAGGAGGCGAAGGGGAGGGCTCGCCTCGCCCGTCGCGCCATCCGTCTGGGGCGCAGCCTCCTCGACTCCGGTGTGCTCGAGCGCCTGGCCGAGCCGGACGGGACGGGTCGCACGGTGGACCTGACGCTCGACCTGCCGAAGGACTTCGCGCTCAACCAGCCTCTCGCCCCCTTCGCCCTGGCCGCTCTGGACCTGCTCGACCCGGACGACCCGGGACGCGCCCTGGACGTCGTCTCGACGATCGAGTCGGTCCTGGAGGCACCACGGGCGATCCTCATGGCCCAGCAGCACGCGGCCCGCGGTGAGGCGATCGGGGAGATGAAGGCCGACGGCATCGAGTACGACGAACGGATGCGCCTGCTCGACGAGATCACCTGGCCGCAACCGCTCGCGGAGGAGCTCGCGGCCGCCTTCGAGACCTACCGGCAGACTCACCCCTGGCTGCCGGAGGAGGCTCTGGTCCCCAAGTCGGTCGTGCGGCTGATGTGGCAGGAGGGCATGTCCTTCGCGGACTTCGTGCGCCGATTCGAGCTCGGCCCGCGCGAGGGACTCGTGCTGCGCTACCTCACCGACGCCTACCGGACCCTGACGCGCACGGTGCCCGAGGCCCACTCCTCCCCCGAGCTGGAGGAGATCATCGAGTGGCTCGGCGAGACCGTGCGCCAGACCGACTCCTCGCTGCTGGACGAGTGGGAGGCGCTGGCCAACCCGGACGAGCACACTGCGGGTCTGGTCAGCCACGAGGAGGCCGCTCCTCCCCCGCGCCCGCTGAGCGCGCGCCGGGGTCCCTTCCGCGCGATGGTCCGCGGTGCGATGTGGCAGCGGGTGGACCAGGCCTCCCGCGACGACCTCAGCGCCTTGGCCGGCATCGAGAGCGCCGCGGCCGGGCTAGCCGACGACGGCCGCACCCCGGTCATGCGATACGAGGACTGGGACGTCGCGCTCGGCGACTACTGGGACGAGCACGATCGGATCGCAACCGACCAGGACGCCCGCGGACCCCATCACCTGCACATCGAGGAGGAGACCGGCCCGCCACCGGGAGTCGACGACACGAAGGACCCGCAGGACGTGCGGTTGTGGTTCGTGCGGCAGACGCTGGCCGACCCCGCGGGTGACCACGACTGGGTCATCGAGGCCACCGTCGACCTCGACGCCTCCGACCGGGTCGGTGAGGCCGTCGTGCTGGCCACCGCCCTGAGGCGACTGTGATCCTCGTCGACCCACCCACGTGGCCCGGCTGGGGCCGCACGTGGAGCCATCTGGTCTCGGACGACTCGATCGAGGAGCTGCACGACTTCGCCGGGCGGCTCGGTATCCCCGGCCGGCTCTTCGACGAGGACCACTACGACGTGCCGGTCGAGCGCTACGACGAGGTCGTCGCGGCCGGGGCGGTCGAGGTCAGCGGGTCGCAGCTGATCCGCCGACTGCTCGCCAGTGGGCTGCGGGTCACGCAGGCGCAGCGAGCCGGTCGATCTCGCGGGTGAGGTTGACCCGCGCGCGCCTCGTCCACTGCTCGTGGGCGTGGTCGGTGAGGTACAGCCGCTCGCGTGTGGCGAAGGGGGTCAGCACAGCGGTCCGCCCCCTCGCGTAGTCCATGGCCCGCACCTGCCGGTACTCCAAGCGCACCTGGTGGCAGTAGGCGTCGAAGCGCTGGGCGGGCGCTGCGAGGATCCACAGGTCCGCGTCGTGGAAGGCCTTGGTCGCCGGGTCATCCGTCGTCATCTCGTGGGTCGCGCTCTCGCGAACCAGCCGGGCGACCCGCCCGACGTCGTCCTCCGCCAGGCCCAGCCGCGGCAGGTGGTCCTCGGCGAGCACCGCCGAGGATTCCTCGTTGGCTCCTGCGGACGCAGCGGCGTCGTAGACGGCGTCGTGGAACCACGCCGCCAACCCGGCCAGGTGACGATCGCGCGATGGCAGCTCCCCCGCGTCGTGCAGCTCGTCCAGGGCGGCGAGCACCTCCGCCAGGTGCACCGCGTCGTGGTAGCTGCGGTGGTCCTCCAGCCAGCGGTCGAGCAGGTCCGTACCCTCCGCGAGCAGGAGTTCTCGCCCGGCCTCGGCGCCCAGGGCACTGACGTCGGCGAGCCACCTGCTCCGGAGGGTCTCCACGCACAGAACGCTAGTCCGCCGCAACCACTGGTGGTGGAACAGCCCCCCGTCGGGCGGGTCGCAGGCGTCGGGCGGCGTCGTGGACGGTCTCCCCCAGGCGGGTCATCCGCGGGGTCGCGAGGGTCCACACCTGCCAGTACAAGGGCACGTCCCGATGGGCGCGCCGGCGCAGCAGGACGAGCGCACCGGTCTCGAGGTCATCAGCCAGTTGTGCCTCCGGGACCATCGCCCAGCCGAGCCCGGCGCGCACTGCCGCCACGAAACCCTCGGAGGAAGGAACCTGCGAGCACGGCGGGTCGGTGGTGACGCCGAGGGTGCGCAGGACACCCCGCTGCAGCTCGTCCTTGGCGTTGAAGCGCAGCACCGGCATCGAGGCCCAGTCGACTCTTCTTCCCCGGATGAACCGCTGCGCCAGCAGGGGCGAGGCGACGGGCAGGTAACGCATCGCGCCGAGGGGCTCGGTGCGGCAGCCGGCCACCGGGGTCGGGTCGGCTGTGATGGCCCCGACGACCGACCCCCGGCGCAGGTGGTCGGCGCTGTACTCCTCGTCCTCGACCTCCAGCTGGAGCCGGACGTCGTCCCAGGCCGCGGCGACCCGCAGGACCGGCTCGAACCACGTCGCGAGGGAGTCCGCGTTGACTGCGACCGGAAGGTCGACGGCGGCGCCACCCCCTTCGCCCATCGCCGCGCGGGCGTCCTCCTCGAGGACGACCATCTGACGGGCAGCTCGCATCAACGCCTCACCCGCGGTCGTGGCGCGGCAGGGCGTCGCGCGCTCGACGAGAACCCGCCCAGTGTCGCGCTCCAGTGCCTTGATGCGCTGGCTCACCGCGGACGGAGTGACGTGGAGGGCACGGGCCGCGGCGTCGAAGGTGCCGTGGTCGACAACGGCCAGGAGGGCGCGCAGCTGATCGATCTGCATGAAGCAATACTAATGATCATGCAAGATCATTCGCTGTGCTTCACACAGCGAACCGCCTAGCGTGAAGGGGTGCCGACCACTGCCCTCGCCGGGATGCTCACCGGCCTCGCCCTCATCGTCGCCATCGGCGCGCAGAACGCCTTCGTCATGCGGCAGGGCCTACGTCGGGAGCACGTGGCGCAGGTCGTGCTCATCTGCATCGCGGCCGACGCGACGCTCATCCTGCTCGGGACGGCGGGGGTCGGTGTCGTGGTCTCGTCCCACCCCGGCCTCGTGCAGGGGGTGACCTGGCTCGGCGCCGCCTACCTCGTCGGCTACGGCCTGCTCGCGCTGCGCCGGGCGGCCGCCCCCGGGCGCCTCTCCGTCGGCGCCGCCCCGGCCTCGCGAGGGTCGGTCGTGCTGACAACGCTCGCGCTGACCTTCCTCAACCCGCACGTCTACCTCGACACGGTGCTCATGCTGGGGTCGATCGCCAACGGCTTCGGCGACCAGCGCTGGGCCTTCGCCGGCGGTGCGGTGGTGGGCAGCATCGTGTGGTTCACCGGCCTCGGCCTCGGTGCGCGCGCCCTGGCCGGCCCACTCGGCCATCCCCGCACGTGGCGAGTGGTCGACGGGGTCATCGGGGTGATGATGATCGCCCTGGCGGTGCGGCTGACGACCGCCTGAGGTCAGGCGGTGGTGGTGGCGAAGGGGGCGAGCTCGGCGGCGAGGTCGGGCATCACCTTCGCGCGGACCCGGGTGCCCTGCGCGATGTGCTCCTCGGTGATGAGCTCCGCCTCGTCGTGGAGTCGGCTGACGAGGTCACCGCGGGAGTATGGCAGGAGCACCTCGACGTCGATGTCCGGCTTGGGCAGCTCCTCGGCGATGAGGTCGAGCAGCGCGGGCACGCCCTCACCGGTGCGCGCCGACACGGCGATCGAGTACTTCTCGTGACGCAGGATCCGGTCGACGACCTCCGGATCGGCCAGGTCGGCCTTGTTGACGACGATGACCTCCTTGACGTCCGTGGCGTCGACATCCGCCAGGACGCCGCGGACCGCAGAGATCTGCCCCTCCGGGTCGGGGTGGGAGCCGTCGACGACGTGCAGCAGCAGGTCGGCGTCGGCCACCTCCTCGAGCGTGGAGCGGAAGGCCTCGACGAGCTGGTGCGGCAGCGCACGCACGAAGCCGACGGTGTCAGTGAGCGTGTACTCGCGCCCGTCGACGGTCTCGGCGCGGCGCACGGTGGTGTCCAGGGTGGCGAAGAGCTGGTTGTCGACGAGCACACCGGCGTGCGTGAGCCGGTTGAGCAGCGTCGACTTGCCGGCATTGGTGTAGCCGGCGATGGCCACCGCGGGTACCGCCTTGCTGATCCGCCGGGAGCGGCGGGTGTCGCGGTGGGTCTTCATCCCCGCGAGGTCGCGCTTGAGCTTGGCGATGCGGGAGTTGATCCGACGGCGGTCGAGCTCGATCTTGGTCTCACCGGGTCCGCGCGAACCCATGCCGAGTCCGCCGGCGGCCTGGCCGCCGGCCTGCCGGGACATCGACTCACCCCAGCCACGCAGGCGCGGCAGCAGGTACTGCAGCTGGGCGAGCTCGACCTGCGCCTTGCCCTCCCGGGACTTGGCGTGCTGGGCGAAGATGTCGAGGATCAGCGCCGTCCGATCGATGACCTTGACCTTGACGACGTCCTCGAGGGCCCGGCGCTGGCTCGGGGCGAGCTCGGTGTCGCAGATGACCGTGTCGGCGCCCTCCGCGAGGACGATCTCGCGCAGCTCGGCGGCCTTGCCCGAGCCGAGGTAGGTGCTCGGGTCGGGGTTCTGCCGGTGCTGCAGGACGCCGTCGAGCACCTCGGAGCCGGCGGTCTCGGCGAGGGCGGCGAGCTCGCGCAGCGAGTTCTCCGCGACCTCGACGCTCCCGTCGGTCCACACGGCGGCCAGGACGACCCGTTCCAGACGCAGCTGGCGGTACTCGACCTCGGTGATGTCCTCGAGTTCGGTCGAGAGGCCGGCCACCCGGCGAAGGGCGGTCCGCTCCTCGCGGTCGAGCTGGTCGCCGTCGAAGCCGCCGTCGACGAAGCCATCGGCGTCATGGGTGGGGTCGGCGAGCGCGTCGGCGCGTCGGGAGAGGACCCGATCGATCGTCGGGTCGAGATCCGGCTCGACGTGGCTCATACCCTCATCAGGGCTCTGGTCGCTGTTCAGTGGTTCTGTCATGTTCTCCTCAGGGTCTCACCATGGAACGCCTGAGGGCCACTGATTACTCCCGCGGAGCGCGCCGAGGTTACTCCGAGCCGACTGTGACCTCGCGCACCCAGCCCTGGCCGCCGCGGACGTCGACGACTCGGGTGTGACGACGGTCGGGCGACCCCTGCCAGTGCTCGACACGGGCTGGCCGCAGGTGCCACAGTCGCCAATCCCCCGGCGCGACGGCTGCGCGGGCGTCCGGACCGCGCGCGGCCAGGTCCGCCTCGGCTTCCTCGCGTGGGGCCTCGACCACCTCACCCCGGACGCGGACTGCACGCATGACCGGCTGCCACCAGAAGCCGAGCGCGGCCGCTGGTGAGTCGGCGAGCTGCAGGCCCTTGCGGCTGGAGGCCGTGCTGGCGAAGGTCCACCCTTGCTCCGAGACGTCCTTGAGGATGAGCACCCGAGAATCGGGCAACCCGTCGCCGTCCACCGTGGACAGCGTCATCGCACGCGGCTCCGGCGCACCCGCGGTCACGGCTTCGTCGAGCCAGGTGAGGAAGAGCTCCACCGGGTCCGCCGGCAAGGTCGCGGTATCCAACGCCGGCGGCGTTCCCGTCAGGGACCGGATCGACGCCAGCCGGTCGCGGGCGGATCGAGCCGGGCTCACCCCTTCGCCAGGGTCCGGATGTCCGTCGCCTCGGTGCGCTCCGCGTCCGCCCGCTCGTCCTCGGTCATCTGCTGGCTGTCGATCTCGGCCTGCACGCGTCGCAGGTAGTGGTCGATCTCGGAGCGGGTGCGATCGTCGTCCCAGCCGAGCTCGCGGGCCAGAATCCGACCGGCCGACTGTGCGGCCTCCACACCCCGGTCCGTCGTCTCGATGGAGATGCGGGTGCGGCGGGTGAGCAGGTCGTGGAGGTGGATCGTGGCTTCGTTGCGGGCGGCGTGGACGACCTCGACCGTGAGGTACTCCTCGGCGCCGGGCAGGGGCGTGGCGAGGGAGCGGTCCTGGTCAATGAGCGAGAAGAGGTCGACGGCCAGCGACCCGTACCGGTCGAGCAGGTGGGTGATGCGCCACGGCGGCAGGTCATGGCGACGGCTGAGGGTGTCGAGCTGGTTGACCAGCGCCTGGTAGCCCTCGGCGCCCACCAACGGGATGTGCTCGGTGACGCTGTCGGGGACGCCGGCGGACAGGTCCTCACGGGCGGCGTCGACGGCATCGGCGGCCATCACCCTGTAGGTCGTGTACTTGCCGCCGGCGATGGAGATCAGCCCCGGCTGTGGACGGGCCACGGCGTGCTCGCGGCTCAGCTGCGAGGTCTCCTCGCTCTCCCCCGCGAGCAGCGGCCGCAGCCCGGCGTAGACGCCCTGGATGTCCTCGCGGGTCAGCGGCGTGAGCAGGACGCCGTTGATCTGGTCGAGCAGGTAGTCGATGTCCGCGGCGGTCGCGGAGGGGTGGGCCCTGGAGAGATTCCAGTCGGTGTCGGTGGTACCGATGATCCAGTGGGTGTTCCACGGGATGCAGAAGAGGACGGAGGACTCGGTGCGCAGGATCAGCCCGGTCTCGGAGTTGATCCGGTCACGGGCGACGACGAGGTGCACCCCCTTGCTCGCCCGGACGTGGAAGCGGCCACGACCGCCGGCCATCGTCTGGATGTCGTCGGTCCACACGCCGGTGCAGTTGATGACGACGGACGCGCGGACCTCGGCCTCGTCCCCGGTCTCCACGTCGAGGACCTTCGCGCCGACCACCCGCTCGCCCGCGTGGAGCAGGCCGGTGACCTTCGCGGAGTTCAGGACGGTCGCGCCGTAGGCCGCTGCCGTGCGGACCACGGTCAACGTGTGGCGGGCGTCGTCGCACTGCGCGTCGTGGTACATCAGCCCGCCGTGGTGCGCGGAGGGTTTCAGGCCGGGCGCGATGCGGCGCACTCCCCCCTTCGTCAGCTGCTTGGTGCGCGGGACCGACCGGGCGCCGCCCATCGTGTCGTAGAGGGTCAGCCCGGCGGTGACGTAGGGACGCTCCCAGACCGGGTGCGAGAGCGGGTAGAGGAAGGAGACCGGCTTGACCAGGTGGGGCGCGATCCGGGTGAGCATCAGCTCGCGCTCCTGCAGTGCCTCACGCACGAGAGAGAAGTTCAGCTGCTCGAGGTAACGCACCCCGCCGTGGAAGAGCTTGCTCGAACGCGAGGAGGTCCCGGAGGCGAAGTCGCGCTGCTCCACCAGCGCCACCTTCAGGCCCCGGGTGGCCGCGTCGAGGGCGACCCCGGCGCCGGTGACGCCGCCACCGACCACCAGGACGTCGAGGTCCTCCTGCGCGATCCGACGCCAGGCCGCTGCGCGCTGGTCGGCGTCCAAGGGGGTGGCGACGGGCATGGTTCCTCCGGAGGATGTGGGCGAAGGGAGTGACTCCCCTTGCCCGCCAACGGTACGTGCCGATTCGCCCGGCTCGCGATGCAGACCTGAGAAGATGCTGACATGAGCAGCTCCACGACGTACGTGCTGGCCATCGACCAGGGGACGACGAGCACCCGCGCCATCGTCTTCGACCGGGAGGGAAGCGTCGTCGCGACCGACCAGATGGAGCACGAGCAGATCTTCCCGCGGGCCGGGTGGGTCGAGCACGATGCCCTGGAGATCTGGGACAACACGCGACGGGTCATCGGCGGGGCTCTGGGCAAGGGCAATCTCAACTCCGGTCACATCGAGTCCGTAGGTATCACCAACCAGCGCGAGACGACCGTGGTGTGGGAGAAGGCCACCGGGCAGCCGATCCACAATGCCGTCGTCTGGCAGGACACCCGGACACAGGCGCTCGTGGACTCGTTGGCGCAGGACGGGGGGACCGAGCGCTTCAAGGACGTGTGCGGGCTGCCGCTCGCGACGTACTTCGCGGGGCCGAAGATCGCCTGGATCCTCGACCGCGTCGAGGGAGCCCGCGAGCGCGCCGAGGCCGGCGAGCTGCTCGCCGGGACGATGGACACCTGGGTGCTGTGGAACCTCACCGGTGGCGCGGACAACGACGGGGTGCACGTCACCGACGTGACCAACGCGTCCCGGACGATGCTGATGGACCTGCGCACACTCGAGTGGGACGAGTCGACGTGCGCGGCGATCGGGGTGCCGATGCAACTGTTGCCGCAGATCCGCTCCTCCTCCGAGGTGTACGGGCAGTGCCAGCCGGGTGTGCTCAACGGCACGCCCGTCGCCGGGATCCTTGGTGACCAGCACGCGGCGACCTTCGGGCAGGCGTGCCTGACTCCGGGGACGGCGAAGAACACGTACGGCACGGGCAACTTCATGCTGCTCAACACGGGCACCGAGATCGTCACGAGCGAGAACGGACTGCTGACGACGCTCTGCTACAAGCTCGGAGACGCCGACGCGGTGTACGCCCTCGAGGGGTCGATCGCGGTGACCGGGTCTCTCGTGCAGTGGCTGCGCGACAACCTGGGCCTGATCAGCTCATCACCGCAGGTCGAGGAGCTGGCCACGAGCGTGGAGGACAACGGCGGGGTGTACTTCGTGCCGGCGTTCTCCGGCCTGTTCGCGCCGCACTGGCGCCCGGACGCGCGTGGCGCGATCCTGGGCCTGACACGGTTTGCGAACAAGGGGCACATCGCCCGGGCGGCGCTGGAGTCCACGGCGTACCAGACGCGGGACGTCCTCGACGCGATGCAGGGTGACGCCGAGCGGGCCGGTGGCCGGTTGAGCGAGTTGAAGGTCGACGGCGGCATGGTCGCCAACGAGACGTTGATGCAGTTCCAGGCGGACATCCTCGGCGTGGACGTCGTGCGGCCGACGATCGCCGAGACGACGGCCTTGGGTGCTGCCTACGCGGCCGGCCTGGCCGTCGGGTACTGGGAGTCGACCGACGAGATCACGGCGAACTGGTCCGAGGACGCACGCTGGAGCCCGCAGATGGATTCCGCTGAGGTGGAGCGGCTGCTGCGCAACTGGTCCAAGGCGATCACCAAGACCCTCGACTGGGTCGACGAGGACGTGGTCTGAGCAGCGTCAGACGGAGTCGATGAGCAGCGCGGCCGCCTCGGGGTCGTAGGCCTCGAGTGATGAGTCGGCGAAGAGGTGTGGTGGATCACGCTGCGCGCAACCCCTCGTAGTAGATCTCCAGTCGGGACCGGTCATCGCCCAGTGGCGCTCGGCCATGGCCGAGCAGGGGTGCAGCCTCGGAGGTGAACTCGGAACCTGTCGGCGTGGTCAGTCGAACCGTGTGCGGCCCCCCGCCGCCCGGGTCCAGACCGGTCGAGACGACCTCCGTCCGCCATCCGGGTTCCTCCTTCACGAGGTTGTGTCGTTGGCAGGCGCCCATAGCGTTGGCTGCTGAGGTCCCTCCCCCGCGGGCGTGCGGGGTGACGTGATCGACCTGTCGTGCCGGCGCATCGCACCAGGGCACCCGGCAGGTCGCGTCACGCAACCCGATCAGCTGCCGCAGCACCCCGCTGAAGAGTCGGCGGCTGGAGTCCATCGCGACCAGGTCACGATCACCGGGAGCCGTCCACAACCGGCGCAGCCACACCTCGGTCCCCGTGTCGCACAGGCGAAGCAGATGCTCCCTGGCCATGTCACCGGGCACGGCACCCCAGCCGGGAATTTCGACCTCGTCGTCCAGGTCGTCGGCGGCAGCCGCCCGACCAGTGCGTGCCTCTGCCCGCGGGACGATCGCGTCCTCGCGCATGACGAGCCCGACCTCGACGGGCTGCACCTGCCCCTCGTCGCGGCCGGACAGCAGCTCCAGCGCGGTGTCTACCATCCACGCACCCCGCCCGCGCTCATCAGCGGCTCGAGCCGCGTCGACCTCGGGGTCCCCCGTCGCGACGAAGCGAGCCTGCTCGGCTGCTGTGAGTGCTGCGTAGGCACCCACGACCTCGGGGAGCGGCCCAAGGATGCTCAGACGGGCCATGCCATCCGGCGCAGGCCGCACACCGACATGACGGGAGCCGGCGGCACGACGACGCCGCTCCACGATCGCCTCCTGGTCGAGGTCGATGGCGACCCGCTGCGCAGCGGCTGTGAGCGCCCGGTCACCCAACGTCGAGAGGTCCCCCGCGAGACGCCGGTCTGCCTCGATGCGGTCCGCATGCGAGAGGCAGGCCGTCTCGCGCACGACGATCACGGCTCGTGACTCGCTGATCTCACCGGCGGTCAACGCGGACATCGTGCACGTCAGCTCGTGGACGAGCGCCTTGGCTGCCCCCACGTGCCGGTCCGCCTGCCACGGCGAGCAACGACGGGCCAGCGCGACCTCCGCGCGAGTGGCGCTGCGGCGACACGAGGCGTCCCGCCTGGCGATCTCCTCCCGCACGACCGCCTCAGCAGCCCGTGAGTCCCGGTCCTCGACGAAGCGCGAGGTGGCGCGCGCCTGCAGAGCGGCAGCCGCTCCCTTCGTCGACTCGAGCGCGGTGATGACGCGCAGGAGGTCGGCCTCGGACAAGCCGTCGACCGCTGCCGCGCTCAGCGCCCTAAGGACGTCATCGAGCTGGTCCGGCAGCATGGCAGCATCCTCGATCTCGGGTGCTCCCTCTGCCGTCTGCTCGATCATCGACGCCTCCTGTGGCTACTCTTTCATTATCGAACATATGTTCGAATACGTCAAGGGTTTGCGGGAAGAACCTGTGATGTGTCAGGACATCGGTGACAGTTGCCCAGCGGCGCCGGCCCCACATCCCACCTTCTCCGGCAGTGTGGCGCGCAGCACCGACAACTCGCCCTAAGGTGTCCCCGTGACAGAGCCGACCGACCACTACTTCACGGACAGCCCCGCAGCGAGCGACACCGAGCGCCGCACGCTGCACACCCACCTCGCGGGGCAGGACGTGACCGTGGAGACGGCCGGCAAGGTCTTCTCCCCCGGCGGTCTGGACAAGGCGACGGCGATCCTCCTCGACGAGGTGCCACCGCCCCCTTCGTCCGGGGACCTGCTCGACCTCGGCTGCGGCTGGGGCCCGGTCGCCCTCACCCTGGCCATGCGCTCCCCCGACGCCACGGTGTGGGCGGTCGACGTCACCGAGCGCGCCCTCGACCTCACCCGCCGCAACGCCGCCTCCCTCGGCCTGACCAACGTGCGAGCAGTGCGCCCCGAGGGCGTGCCGGCGGACCTCCCCTTCGCCGCCATCTGGTCCAACCCCCCGATCCGCATCGGCAAGCCGGCCGTCCACGAGCTGCTGCGCATCTGGCTCCCCCGCTTGGCGAAGGGGGCCGACGCGCACCTCGTCATCGGCAAGAACCTCGGCGCGGACGGCTATGGCCGCTGGGTCACGGACGAACTGGGCCTTCCGACGCAGCGGGTGACGACGAGCAAGGGATTCCGCGTGCTGCGGGTCAGTCGCCCCGGGGCGGGTTGATCGTGTCGCCCTCGTAGGTCAGGTCGTCGTCCTCGCGGACCTCGAAGGCCTCGAACCGTTCGTCCGCGAGCACCACGTCGACCAGTGAGCGGGGCCCCGCCACGACCGTGCTGTCCCAGTCGATCTCGCTCGCCACGACCCACGCCCGGTCGGTCGGCCAGAGCAGTTGCGGGCTGATGCCGGACAGGCCCGGCTGCACCCCGATCCCCGCGTGCTCCGCCCACGTCGGGTCGGCCAGTTCGGCCGTCGACGTGGCGAAGGGGAGCATCTCCCGCTCCGGCCACTCCAGCCACGGGCCCCGAGCAGCCGCTGCGCGGACCTCCGGCGCCACCGACCACCGGTGGCTGGCATCCATCTCATTGCGCCACACCCGCCGGGCGAGCCAGCCCCGCAGGCCACGGCCTTCCTCGACGTACACGGACCACCCGTGACCGCTCAGCTCGCCCCAACCGGTCCAGATCCCGGCCACGAGGTCGCCGGGTGACCTGGTCGCTGCGGCCAGGTGCTCCGTCAGCGCACCAAGCAGGTCGAGATCGAAGTACCCCTCCTGCGTCTGGCCGACCCGCCAACCATCATCGAAGTCCACGCCCTGATGGATGTCCGCCAACCGGTTCCACTGCACGAGCGGGTGCATGGTCGCTCCGACCCGCTCGGCCACCTGCGACCATTGCCAGCGGGTCTCCTCCAGCACCGGGTGCATCCCCCACTCGTCCGTGACGCTGAGATCCTCCAGCCTTGCGGGTACGGGGTGCAGGAGTCGCGCGTAGGCCTCGAAGCCGGTGCCCGCGACTCCACCGACCCGCGCCCAGTCACCGACTCGGGCCAGCAGCCAGTCGCCGGACGTGATGTCAGTCAGCAGCTGCACGTCACACCAGCGTCGTCGTCCCGTCGGCCACGAGGGCCGCGGGGCCGGAGAGCGCCACCTCGCGCCCGGGCAGCAACCGCACCTGCAGCGTGCCACCGGGCACCTCGACCTTCACCTGCCCGGCCGCGTCGACGTCACCGGACCAGAACGCCAGGCCGATCGCGGCGGCGCACACACCGGTCCCGCAGGAGCGGGTCTCCCCCACGCCGCGCTCGTGAACGCGCATCGAGATGTGGCCCGGTCCGAGCACGCGGACGAACTCGACGTTGCTCCCCTCCGGCGGGGTCGGGTTGACCACGGGCGGCGTGCGCAGCCGAAGACCGTTGAGCGAGACCGTCTCCGGCAGGGCCACGACGGTGTGCGGGTTGCCCAGGTCGAGGGAGAGCGCCGAGTACGGCTCGGTGACCTCCTCGGCCTCCTCGACGTGGACGAGCGCATCGAACCCGTCGGCGTGGGCGGTCGCCTCGTCGACGAAGCGCCACGTGCCCATGTGGGTGACGACGTGGTCCCCTTCGAACCGGATCCGCTTCAGCCCCGCCCTCGTCGCGATCGCGAACTCGTCCCCGACGAGCCCCTCCCGCCGCAACCAGACCGCGAAGACCCGCGTGCCGTTGCCGCACATCTGCGCCGGCGACCCGTCGGCGTTGCGGTAGTCCATGAACCACTCGGCCTCCCCGGCCATCGCACGCACCGACTCCTCGTCGGCGGCAGCGGTCGGCACGATCCGGATCACCCCGTCGCCACCGATGCCGGCGTGCCGGTTGGCGAGCAGGACGACCTGCTCGGGGGTCAGGTCCAGCTCGGCCTCGAGGTCGGGGATGAGGACGAAGTCGTTCTCGGTCCCGTGGCCCTTGGTGAAACGCAGCGTCATGGGGCTCATTGTGTCGGACGTCGGGCGAGCTCCAGCGCTGCGGCTCGCAGTCCGGCGTCCGCGGCGTCCAGCCACTCCACCCGGTGGTCGGGGCGCCACCACGACTCCTGCCGCCGGGCGTACCGTCGCGTCGCCTGCGCGGTCTGCGCGATCGCCTGCTCGCGGGTGATCCGACCGTCGAGATCGGCCAGGGCCTGCGAGTAGCCGATGGCCCGTGAGGCGGTCCGCCCGTCGCGCAGCCCAACTGCATCGAGCGTGGCCACCTCGTCGAGCAGCCCGTCGTCCCACATCGCCCGGGCACGACGCTCGATCCGCGTGGTCAGCGCGTCCCAGTCGTCGCGCAGCCCGATCACGAGCGAAGGGCGCCGGTACCGCTTCGTCGGTGCCGTCGCCGAGAACGGGCGGCCGGTGATCTCCACGACCTCCAGCGCCCGGATGATCCGACGGAGGTTGTTGGCCTGGATAGCCTCTGCGGCAGCCGGGTCCACCCCCTGCAGCCGGGCGCGGAGGGCCTCCGGACCCCCTTCGTCCTGCGCCTCGGACTCGAGCCGCGCCCGCACGGCGGGATCGGTCGGCGGGATCTGGAGGTGGTCCAGCGCGGCTCTTGCGTACAGGCCCGACCCTCCGGCGAGCACCGGCACGAGCCCACGCCCTCGGATGTCGACGATGGCCGCCTCGGCGCGCTCCTGGTAGTCGGCCAGGGTCGCCTCGTCGGTGACCTCGAGCACGTCGAGCACGTGGTGCGGGATGCCGCGACGCTCCTGGGGAGGCAGCTTGTTGGTACCGATGTCCATGCCGCGGTAGAGCTGCATGGCATCGGCATTGACGACCTCACCCCCGAGCGTCTCGGCGAGGTCGAGCGCCAGGTCGGACTTGCCGGTGGCCGTGGCGCCGACGACGGCGATGACCTGCGGGATCACAGGCTCTCGTCGGACTCCTCGTCGTGGCCGAAGGGGTCCGGTCCCTCGCCGGGCAGCCAGGTCAGGCCGGGCACACCCCACTCCTGCGCCCGCACGACCTTCTTGGCCTTCTTCTTCCACTTCTCGTTCAGCCGGTCGATGTAGAGGAAGCCGTTGAGGTGGTCGTACTCGTGCTGCATGCACCGCGCGAACCACCCGGTCGCACTGAAGGCGATCTCGTTGCCGTCCATGTCGTAACCGGTGACCTCTGCCCGCTCGCCCCGGCGAAGGGGGAAGGAGTACCCGGGCACGGACAAGCACCCCTCCGACTCATGGTCGCGGTCGGGCTCCCCCACGGCCGGCTTGGTGGGCTTGACGTACGGGTTGATGAGGTGGCCGAGGGTGGGCACACCGTCCTCGTTGTCCATGTTCCACGTGAAGATGCGTAGGCCGACCCCGATCTGGGGGGCGGCCAGGCCGACACCGTGGGCGGCCTCCTGGGTGGCGTACATGTCCTGGATGAGGGTGCGTAACGAGTCGTCGTACTCGGCGACCGGCTCCGCTCGGGTGTGCAGGACCGGCTCACCACAGATGGTGATCGGGTGGATGGTCATGAGCGGTATCTTCCCGCACCGCCCGGACGTGACGAAGCCGGGGCCGGCTCAGCGGTGCCGGCCCCGGCTTCGCGGGGTACCGAGTCTCAGGCCTGCTTGATGGCCGAGACCTCGAGATTGAGGGTGACCTTCCTCGAGACGAGGACGCCGCCGGTCTCCAGGGCGGCGTTCCAGCTGAGGTCCCAGTCCTCGCGCTCGACCGTCGTGGTGGCGGTGAACCCGGCGCGGACGTTGCCGAAGGGGTCCTGCGCGGTGCCGTCGTACTCGACCGCGAGGGTGACCGGCTTGGTGGTGCCCATGATCGTCAGGTCGCCGGTGAGGTCGAAGGACCTGCCCGAGACGTTGGAGACTCCGGTCGATACGAAAGTGATCTCCGGGTGAGTGTCGACATCGAAGAAGTCGGCGGACTTCAGGTGGGCGTCACGGTCGGCACTGCCGGTGTCGACGGAGGCGGTCTTCATCGTCGCGGTGGCGCTGGACGAGGCGAGGTCATCGCCGATGGTGATGGTGCCCTCGAGGTCGCGGAAGTAGCCGCGGACCTTGGTGACCATCGCGTGGCGGGCGACGAAGCCGATCTCGGTGTGGCTCGGGTCGAGGACGTAGGTGCCGGCGGCGAAGGTGTTCAGGTCTGTCATGGGGGTGCTCCTTGTGGGGAATCGGGTGCGCGTGGCGTTGTGAGCACGACACTAGTTGAACCTTAATTGAATTGTCAACTACATTCGTTCGTCGACGCGTCACCCGTTTCGGTTGAGCCGACCGTGCACATCGTGTTTGAGTGGATTCAGCCCCACAACAGGTATCCCGACGAGTAAGGAGTCGACAATGGGTTTCGATGACCTCGCAGGCAAGGCCGGCGACGCGCTGAACAGCGAGAAGGGCGAGGAGCTGAGCGACCAGGGCCTCGACAAGGCCGGTGAGTTCGCCGAAGGCAAGGGCGTCGACGGGGACAAGGTCGACAAGGCTCGCGACTTCGCTGACGACAAGGTCGGTGGCGGCGACGACGGCGGGGACGGCGACAACTGAGCCCTCCCGCAACGCTCGAAGCGTCGCACTGAGCTGCGACGAAGGAGCCTCGAAGTGGGGGCGGATCACCACATGGGTGATCCGCCCCCTTCGTCGTGCTCGGGTGGGATGAGCGGCTACGCGCCGCAGGCAGGCTCCGACGCCTCAACCGGTTCGGGAGCGCCGATGCGCGGCATCCCCAGGGAGACGTTCGGCTTGGCGACGGCGCCCTCGCCTCCCTGGTCCTGCAATGCCGCCCAGGCATCGCCGCCCCTCGTCCGGCGCACCGAGAAGGCGCCACCCTCCAGCGCGGAGTCGGCGACGAGGTGGTGCGGTGCGCCGTAGGTGACGCCGACGGTGACCATGTCGCCCGGACGGGGGCGCTCGGCCTCGGGCAGCCCCTCCGGCAGCGCGAAGTGCACGAGCCGGTTGTCCCGGGATCGACCACTCAGGCGGGCGGTCTCGGAGTCCTTGCGCCCCTCCCCCGTGGCGACGAGCACCTCGAGGTCGCGTCCCTCCTGTGCCCGGTTGCCGGCCCAGGAGATCTCCTCCTGCACCTGGATCAGGCGCTCGTAGCGCTCCTGGACGACCTCCTTGGGCACCTGGTCTGCCATCGTCGCCGCCGGCGTGCCGGGACGGATGGAGTACTGGAAGGTGAAGGCGGAGGAGAATCGCGACTCGCGCACCACGCGCAACGTCTCCTGGAAGTCCTCCTCCGTCTCCCCCGGGAAGCCGACGATGATGTCGGTGGTGATCGCCGCGTCCGGGATCTGCTCGCGCACCCGGTCGAGGATCCCGAGGAACTTCTTCGAGCGGTAGCTGCGACGCATCGCCTTCAGCACCCGGTCCGAGCCCGACTGCAACGGCATGTGCAGGCTCGGCATGACGTTGGGCGTCTGCGCCATCGCGTCGATGACGTCGTCGGTGAAGGCGGCCGGGTGCGGGCTGGTGAAGCGCACCCGCTCCAGCCCCTCGATCTCGCCGCAGGAGCGCAGCAACTTGCCGAAGGCGTACTTGTCGCCGAACTCCACGCCGTAGCTGTTGACGTTCTGCCCCAGCAGGGTCACCTCGACGACGCCCTGGGCGACCAGCGCCTCGAGCTCGGCGAGGATCTCTCCGGGACGGCGGTCCTTCTCCTTGCCGCGCAGGGCCGGGACGATGCAGAACGTGCACGTGTTGTTGCAGCCCACGGAGATCGACGTCCAGCCCGAGTAGGCGGAGTCGCGGCGCGTCGGCAGCGTCGAGGGGAAGGTCTCCAGGGACTCGAGGATCTCGACCTGTGCCTCCTCGTTGTGGCGGGCGCGGTCGAGCAGCGCGGGCAACGAGCCGATGTTGTGCGTGCCGAAGACGACGTCGACCCACGGGGCCTTCTCGACGATCGTCGCGCGGTCCTTCTGCGCCATGCAGCCACCGACGGCGATCTGCAGGTCGGGGTTGCGCTGCTTCAGCGGGCGGAGCATGCCGAGGTTGCCGTAGAGCTTGTTGTCGGCGTTCTCCCGCACCGCGCAGGTGTTGAAGACGACGACATCGGCGACCTCGCCGCGCTCGTCGCTGGGCAGGCTGGCGATGTCGGTGTACCCGGCGGTCTCGAGGAGGCCGGCGAGGCGTTCGGAGTCGTGGACGTTCATCTGGCACCCGTGGGTGCGCACGTCGTAGGTCTTGGGCGTCGCAGTCATGGCAGATCAAGGGTACGTCGGGCGAAGGGGGCGACCACACCCCTCCTTCGAGGTTCCTCCCTCACGCCTCAGGACGACGCTTCGCCCGGACGACGCCGAATGAAAAGGATTCATCACGAAGGCCCGGCAGGTCCCCACGCATGACCTGCGCCACGTTAGGTTGACCGCATGACCGTCACCTCTCCCGACAGCATGACCGCTGCCCGAGGCCAGCCGCTCGTGGTGCTCGACGACGTGCAGAAATGGTTCGGGGACCTCCACGTCCTGCAGGACATCGACCTGACGATCAAACGCGGCGAGGTCGTCGTCGTCATCGGCCCCTCGGGGTCGGGCAAGTCCACCCTGTGCCGCACGATCAACCGCCTCGAGCCGATCGAGGCGGGCACGATCGCCCTCGATGGTGAGAAGCTGCCCCAGGAGGGCAAGGCCCTGGCGCAGCTGCGCGCCGAGGTCGGGATGGTCTTCCAGGGCTTCAACCTCTTCGCCCACAAGACGATCCTGCAGAACGTCACCCTCGGACCGATCAAGGTCCTGGGCAAGAGCAAGGCGGATGCCGAGAGGCGGGCCAAGGAGCTGCTCACCCGCGTCGGCATCGCCGAGCAGGCCGAGAAGTACCCGGCCCAGCTCTCCGGTGGCCAGCAGCAACGCGTCGCCATCGCGCGGGCCCTGGCCATGGACCCGAAGGTGATGCTCTTCGACGAGCCGACCTCGGCGCTGGACCCGGAGATGATCAAGGAGGTCCTCGACGTCATGGTCGACCTCGCCGAGCAGGGCATGACCATGGTCGTCGTCACCCACGAGATGGGCTTCGCTCGCACGGCCGGTGACCGGGTCATCTTCATGGCCGACGGGCGCATCGTCGAGGAGAACACGCCGAACGAGTTCTTCACCAACCCCCAGTCGGATCGCGCCCAGGACTTCCTCGGCAAGATCCTCTAGTACTCACCCCACCCACCACCACAACGCCACACAGCTCGAACGTCGAGCCCGTAGGGAAAGAGGACAACCCATGGCACTGAAGAAGACCAAGGCCTTCGCCACGATGGCCGCCCTGGCGCTGACGTTGGCCGCCTGCGGTGGAGACAGCGGCGGTGACGTCGACGTGGCAGACAGCCCGGAGTTCGACTCGGGCACGACCATGGCCGAGCTCGCCGACTCCGGGAACATCACCATCGGCGTGAAGTTCGACCAGCCCGGGATCGGTTTCATGCCGCCGGGCGCCGATATCCCCGAGGGCTTCGACATCGAGATGGCCAAGATCGTCGCCGGCAAGCTCGGCATCGCGCCGGAGGACGTCACCTGGAAGGAGACGGTCTCCGACAACCGCGAGCCCTTCCTGGAGAACGGCACCGTCGACATCGTCGTCGCGTCCTACTCGATCACCGACGATCGCCGCGGCGTCGTCGGCCAGGCCGGTCCCTACTACGTGACCGGGCAGCAGCTGCTCGTGCGCGAGGAGGACAAGGACAAGATCACCGGTCCCGACGACCTCGAGGGCGTCAAGACGTGCTCCGTGACCGGCTCGACGTCCATCAAGACCGTTACCGAGGAGTACGGTGCGGAGCCGGTACCCTTCGACACCTACTCCGCCTGCGTGACCCAGCTGGAGAACGGGTCGGTCGACGTGGTCACCACCGATGGTTCGATCCTGCTCGGCTATGCCGCCGAGGCGCCGGACGAGCTGGAGGTCGTCGGCGACACCTTCAGCGAGGAGCGCTACGGCGTGGGCTTCTCGAAGGGTGACAACGACATGTGCACTTTCCTCCACGACACCATCCAGGAGTCCTTCGAAGACGGGTCGTGGGCCAAGGCATTCGAGTCCACCCTCGGCAAGTCGGGTGTGGACACGCCGGAGCCGCCGAAGCTGGACGAGGGCTGCAAGGCCTGACCGGTCGACGCATCCGGCTCCCGGGGCCGACGGACACACCACCCGTCGGTCCCGGCTAGCCGCACAGAGACCTCGCCCCATCCCATCCCGAGGCCACGAGAGGACGTCCGTGGGTCCTGATTACTTCTCCGAGCTGATCGCCAGACTCGCTGATGGCTTCTTGGTGACTCTCCGCCTGCTCGGCTGGTCGCTGCTCTTCTCCACCGTCCTCGGCACGGTGCTCGGCGCGATGCGCGTCTCCCCCCTCGCGCCGTTGCGCTTCGTTGGGACGAGCTACGTCAACATCTTCCGCAACACGCCGCTCGTGGTGCTCTTCCTCATCGTGGTCGTCGGTCTGCCCGGGATCGGTTTCCTCCCGGACTTCTTCTGGCGCGCGGTCATCGCACTGTCGACGTACACGGCGGCCTTCGTGTGCGAGTGCGTGCGTTCGGGAGTGAACACGGTCGACCCGGGGCAGGCCGAGGCCGCCCGGTCCATCGGCATGGGCTTCGGTGCCTCACTGCGCTTCGTGGTCCTACCCCAGGCCTTCCGGGCGATCATCCCCCCACTCGTGAGCGTCTACATCGCCCTGACGAAGAACACCTCCGTGGCAGCCGTCTTCGGCATCACCGAGGCGACCTACCAGCTGAGCAACCTGATCAGGGACTTCCCCGGGTCCCTGTGGCTCAACTTCTTCGGCATCGCCCTGGGCTACATCCTCATCGTGGCGGTGCTGTCCACCATCGCGAGCTGGTTCGAGCGTCGCGTGGGGGTGGCCGCATGAGCACCGTCCTCTTCGACACGCCGGGCCCACGGACACTGGCACGGCAGCGGATCTACACCGTGATCGCGGTGCTGGTCATCGCTGCCCTCCTCGCCGCGGCGCTGCGACAGCTGTGGACCAAGGAGATGATCACCCCCGACCAGTGGGAGGCCTTCGGCGAGCCTCGGATCCTCATGGCGCTGCTCGAGGAACTGATCCTGGGCACCCTCGCCGCGGCAGTCGTCGCCATCCTGTTCGCGGTCACGTTCGGGGCCGTCTTCGCTGCAGGGCGCCTGTCCGACCGGGCGTGGATCCGTCTGCCGTCCCGGGCGATCGTCGAGTTCTTCCGGGCCGTGCCGGTGCTGCTGATGATCTTTGTCGCGTACTTCGGCTTCGGCAGCACGCTCGGACTTTTTTGGTCCCTCGTCCTCGCCCTCACGCTCTACAACGGGTCGGTGCTGGCGGAGATCTTCCGCGCCGGGATCCAGGCCGTCCCCACGGGGCAGAGCGAGGCCGCGTACGCCATCGGGATGACGAAGTCCCAGGTCATGGTGCAGATCCTCGCCCCCCAGGCCGTGCGGTCGATGCTGCCGGCCATCATCAGCCAGTGCGTCGTCGCACTGAAGGACACGACCCTCGGCTTCGCCATCGGCGCGCCCGGCATCGTCGACGTCGGGGAACGGATCTACCTCGCCAGGGTGTACAACAACCCGTTCGCGGTGGGCATCGTGCTGGCAGCCGTCTTCATCATCATCAACTACAGCCTCTCGAAGCTCGCCGTGTACCTCGAGAGCCGGATGCGTCAACAGGGCACCAAGGCGCTCCACCTCGTCGACGCCGGGGGAGGTGGCGGCTAGCCACCTGTCGGGCGTTTCAGCCCACGCGCGTGTAGGTGATCTCGAGATCGAGCTCCGCCAGCGGTGACCCGACGAACATGCCCCGGAAGGGCGAGACGTCGTCGTAGTCCCGGCCACGGCCGATGACGACGTGGTCGAGGCCGACCGGGCCCGGGTTGGTCGGGTCGATCGGGTACCAGTCGCCGTCCCACACCTCGACCCAGGCGTGGTTGCGGGCCACGACACTGCTCCCCCGCTCGATCTCCCCGGACTCGTCCGTGACGTAGCCGCTGACGTACCGAGCCGGGATGCCGATGGAGCGCAGCCCGCCGAGGGTGATGTGGGCGAAGTCCTGGCAGACGCCACGGCGCTGCCCCCACACCTCGGCGGCCGTCGACTGCCAGCCGGTGATGCCCGGCTCGTAGGTGAGGGCCTCGTGCACCCGGTCGGCCAGGGCGATAGCCGCTCCCCGCGGGGTGGGCTCGTCGGCGGCCTGCGCCGCGAGCTCGGCCACCTCCGCCGGAGGTGCCGTGCGCGGGGTCTGCGCGAGGAACTCGCTCAGTCGGTCCTGGGTTTCCGCGGATCGCACCACTTCCCAGCCGGTGTCCGGCGCCTCCACCGCCACCTCGGAGCGCTCGACGAGGCTGATGGCCTCGATCTCGAGCACGTCGTGCGGGGTCTGTGCCTCCATCGACATCACTTGGGTGCCCCAGTGGTCCTCGTAGACGTTGCTCCACGTCAGGGGCCGCACGCGGACCCGGGCCTCGAGGGTCGCCTGACCCGGCTCGTCGACCGGGGTCATCCGCAGCTCGTTGTGCGAGGTCGACACCTCGCCCTCGTAGCGCATCGTCGTGTGGTGGACGATGCGGTAGCGCCTGCTGCTCATACGATCTCTCCCGTCCACTCCTGGACCGGCGCCGACATGAAGTAGCGCGCGCCGACCGCGTCCGATGCCGCCATGACGGCCTCCTGGACCTCCTGCATCCGCTCCGGCAGGTCGCGCAGGACCACCTCCGGGTTGCTGAACTCGAGCGAGGTGCGGATGTGCCCGAGGATGCGACGGGCCTCGTCGGAGAATCCGACCCGGTCCTTGTCCGGGGAGAGCACGATCAGCCGGTCCTCCGCCTCCTTCAACGCCGCGATCACCGAGCGCGGGAAGCGCCGGTCGAGCGTGAGGAAGGCCGCGGCAGTCCGGTCGGTGACCACGCCCCGCATGGTGCGCAGCATGGCCTGCTGAGCACCGCAGCTGGCCAGCACGGACCCCCAGGCGGGACCGAAGTCGCTGGCACCCGTGGCGACCAGCCGCGCGGTCATGTCCGCGCGCTCCAGTGCCCGTCCGAGGACGAGGAAGTCCCATGCGTCGTCGTGGCTCATCGTCGTGTCGGCGAGACCTGACACGAGCGCAGCGCGCTCACGCACCCAGCCGAGGTGGTGCTGGGTCGCCCGACCCGGCGTGAAGACGTTCCATCGGTGGTAGGTCGTGTTGATCGTCTCCCACATCTCGGTGGACACCGTCTCGCGGGCCCGGCGGGCGTTCTCCCGGGCCGAGTGCCACGAGCCGGAGATCGCGTTGGGGTTGGCCGCGTCGAAGACGAGCATCCGGCTGGTGCCGGTGTAGTCGACCTCGCCGACGTCGTCGTAGCCCATGATCCCGCGCAGCACCATCGTGCAGGCCGTCTGCTCATCCGTCGCGGGATCATCGAGCAGCTGCAGGCGCAGCGTGTCGACGATCCGGGCGGTGCCATCCGCGCGCTCGACGTACCGGCCGATCCAGAAGAGGGCGTCGGCGATCCGGCTGAGCATCATGACCGGTCCTCCTGGGTCGATGGACTCTCGTTGGGCGCACCAGAGCCGAGGAAGATGACCTCGCCCTCGTCGGACTCCTGCGACAGGCGGTTGTAGCGACCGGCGAGCACCCAGGTGTCCTTCGACCCGCCACCCTGGCTGGAGTTGACGACGAGCTGCCCCTCGGGGAGTGCGACGCGGGTCAGGCCACCGGGCAGCACCGAGACCTCGTCGCCGTCGTTGACCGCGAAGGGCCGCAGGTCGACGTGCCGCGGCTGCAGCGCCCCGTCGATCAGGGTCGGGACCGTCGAGAGCTGGACGACCGGTTGGGCGATCCACCCGCGCGGGTCGTCGAGCAACTTGGTCCGTAGCTCGTCCAGCTCGCCGGGGGCGGCATCGGGACCGACGACCAGCCCTTTACCGCCGGAACCGTCGACCGGCTTGACCACCATCTCGTCGAGACGCCCGATCACGTCCTGGAGTGCCTCCGGCTCGTTGAGCCGGTAGGTGTCGACGTTCGCCAGGATCGGGTCCTCCTCGAGGTAGTACCGCGTCAGGGCCGGGACGTAGGAGTAGACGAGCTTGTCGTCGGCCACGCCGTTGCCGATGGCATTGGCCAGGGTGACCCGGCCGGCTCGGATCGCGGAGACCAGCCCGGTGACCCCGAGCATCGAGTCGCGGCGGAAGTGCACCGGGTCGAGGAAGTCGTCGTCGATGCGTCGGTAGATCACGTCGACCCGCTCCTCGCCGTGGGTGGTGCGCATCCGCACCTCTCCCCCACGCACGACGAGGTCGCGGCCCTCGACGAGCTCCACGCCCATCATCCGCGCGAGGAGCGTGTGCTCGAAGTAGGCGCTGTTGTAGACGCCGGGGGTGAGGACGACGACCGTCGGCTCGGCCGTCCCCTCGGGCGCCGAGGCCCGCAGCGCCTGCAGGAGCATCCGCGGGTAGTCGTGCACCGGGCGGATGCGCATCGTCGCGAAGGCCTCGGGGAAGACATTGGTCATCGCCCTGCGGTTGGCGATGACGTAGGAGACCCCGGAAGGGACCCGGACGTTGTCCTCCAGCACCCGGAAGGTGCCCTCTTCGTCCCGGATGAGGTCGATGCCGCTGACGTGGGCCCGTACACCGTTCGGCGGCCGCAGGCCGGCGACCGCGCGGTGGTAGTGCGCCGAGGTGGCGATGAGCTTCCACGGGATGATGCCGTCCTCGACGGCCCGGGGCAGGCCCTGGGGGCGCGAGTAGATGTCGTCGAGGAATGCCTCGAGAACCTTCACCCGCTGGGCCACTCCGAGCTCCACCGTCTGCCAGGCGTCGGCGTCGATGACGCGCGGCACGGCGTCGAGCGGGAAGGGCCGCTCCTCGCCGGCGTGGTCGAAGGTGACGCCCTGCTCGAAGAACATCCGGGCGAGCGCGTCCGCCCGCTCCTTCAGCTCACCCGGTTCCATCGAGCGCAGCGTGTGGTGGATGGGCTTGTACGGTGCCCGTGGCTCGCCCGACTCATCGAGCATCTCGTCCCAGGCCGCTCGGGGGGCATAGTTGCCGAAGAGAGAGTCGAGATCAGTCACGAGCCCACACTAACGGCGCCGGGCCCCGCCTTGGCCGCGGAGACGGCCACGGACCCGGACCGGTCTGCGCACCGCGCACGAGTCGCGCTCCGGTGGAAGAATCGACAGCGACACAGATCGATGTCCTCATCGTGTCGATCCCACAGCTCGCCGTTCGACGAAGGTGCAGGAGGGCGCACCCGGCGCCCCCGAACAAGCGCAGAACACAGGAGAGTGTCATGAAGTTCATGCTCATCATGCGGGCCACCCAGGCGGCAGTCGACGCCATGGCCGACCTCGACATGGAGACGGTCATCAACGCCATGGGTGCGTACAACGAGAAGATGGTGAAGGCCGGCGTCCTGCTGGCCGGCGACGGGCTGGCCGATGACCCGGAGAACAGTTTCGTCGTCGACTTCGACGCCGACCCCCCTGTGGTCACCGACGGCCCCTACGGCGAGGTCCACGAGCTGTTCAACGGGTTCTGGATGCTGCAGGTCTCGTCGAAGGCGGAGGCGGCCGAGTGGGCCCGGCAGTGCCCCCTCGGCCCCGGCAACAAGTTGGAGGTCCGTCGGGTCACCGACGAGAGCGACTTCGCGGACTTTGCCGACAACGAGTTCCTCCGCAAGGAGGAGGGCTGGCGGCAGGAGCAGGCCGCGCGGACCGCCGGTGGGCCGACTGAGTGACCTCGTCGGCGGAGGTCGCTTCCCGTCTGGAGGCGGTGTGGCGAAGGGAGTCGGCCCGGGTGGTCGGCTCCCTCGCCGCATTCACCGGCGACCTCGGTCAGGCCGAGGACCTGGCGCAGGAAGCCCTGGCGCAGGCGCTCAGCCAGTGGGAACGTGATGGCGTCCCGACCAGCCCGGGTGCGTGGCTGACCGCGGTCGGCAAACGTCGCGCCATCGACGGGTGGCGCCGGCGGGGTCGCCTGGCCGAGCGGGAACGCACCCTCGCCCGCGAGCTCGAGCAGGACCAGCAGGAGAGCACCGTCGCCGACGAATGGGAGCCGATCGACGACGACGTGCTCCGTCTCGTCTTCACCGCCTGTCACCCGGTGCTTTCGCGCGAGGCGCAGATCGCACTCACCCTCACCGTCGTCGCCGGGCTGTCCACCACGGAGATCGCGCGGATGTTCCTCGTGCCGGTCCCGACCGTGCAGCAGCGGATCGTGCGCGCCAAGAAGACCCTCGCGGCGGCGAAGGTACCGTTCGAGGTGCCCGACTCCGCCGAGTGGCAGGCCCGGATGGGCGCGGTCCTGCAGGTGATCTACCTCGTCTTCACCGAGGGCTACGCCCCGACGAGCGGGACCGCCACCCTGCGCCGGGACGTGGCGGGCGAGGCACTCCGTCTGGGGCGGGTGCTCGCGGGGCTGCTCCCCGCCGATCCGGAGGTGTGGGGCCTGGTCGCACTGATGGAGCTGCAGGCCGCGAGGTTCCCTGCACGGGTGTCCCGGGACGGGGCCCCGATCCTGCTCGAGGACCAGGACCGCACCAGGTGGGACCGCAACCAGATCCGCTTGGGCACTGCGGCGCTCGAGCGGTCCGATGCCCTCGGCCGCGGCCGAGGGCCCTACGCCCTGCAAGCGGCCATCGCCGGCTGCCATGCCGTCGCCGCGAGCGTCGCGGACACCGACTGGGACCAGATCGTCAGCCTCTACCAGGCCCTGGAGTCCCTCGGGCGCAATCCGGTCGTGGCCCTCAACCGCGCGATCGCCGTCGCGATGGCCTCGGGTCCCGAGGAAGCACTGGCCATCGTCGACGAGGTGGCTGCGTCCGGTGCACTGGACCGCTCGCACCTCGTGCCCAGTGTCCGGGGCGAGCTGCTCACCCGACTCGGCCACACCGAGGAGGCCCGGCACGCCCTGAAGCAGGCGGTGTCACTCGCCACGAACGACCGTCAACGCGAGCTGCTCGAGTCGAAGGTCGCCGCCGTCAGTCGCGCTGGTGCTCCGGCTGGGCGTCGAGAGCCTCGTTGATGACCAGTCGGGAGACCTCGGGCCCGTATCCCTTGCGGGCGAGCATCCCGGCCAGGCGTCGTGTCTGGACGGCGCGGTCCAGGCCGTGCATCGAGCGCAGCTTCTTCTCGACGAGCTCGTGGGCGCGGGCACGCTCGTCCTCGGGCTCGATCTCGTCGAGGACCGCCTGTGCGAGCTCCTCGTCGACCCCCTTCTTGCGCAGCTCGTGCGAGAGCGCCCGTCGGGCCAGCCCCCGACCGGCCTGCTTGGACCGCACGAACGTCTGGGCGTAGGCCTCGTCGTCGACGAGGCCCACCTCCTCGTAGCGGTCGAGTACCTCGGCAGCGACGTCGTCGGGGCAGCCCTTTCGGCGCAGTGCCTGCTCCAGCTCGGAGCGCGACTTCGGCGCCCCGGTGAGCAACCGCAGGACGACGGCACGAGCGATTGCGTACGGGTCGGCGTCCTCGTCGGTTGCCTTGGGGTCGGGTGGGGGGATCCTTCGAGGCTCACCGGCAGAGCCGATTCGCACCTCAGGGGCCGCGCCCTCGTCGGCGCCTCCACTCTCAATGGCGGAGACCGCCTCGCGCAGCCCTTCGAGGCTCGTCGCTGGCGCTCCTCGCACCTCAGGACGACGCTGCTCAAGCGTGCGCGTGGCGGTCTCCGTGGCGTCGTGATCGCTCATGACCAGCTCAGAAGTCGACCGGAACCTCGGCCGGCTCCGCCGTTGCCTCTTCCTCGACGGGCGCGACACCAATGCCCAGCTTGGTCTTGATCTTGGCCTCGATCTCGTCGGAGAGCTGCGGGTTGTCCTTGAGGAACTTGCGCGCGTTCTCCTTGCCCTGACCGAGCTGGTCGCCCTCGTAGGTGTACCAGGCGCCGGCCTTGCGGACGAAGCCGTGGTCGACGCCCATGTCGATCAGGCCTCCCTCGCGCGAGATGCCCTGCCCGTAGAGGATGTCGAACTCGGCCTGCTTGAACGGCGGGGAGACCTTGTTCTTCACGACCTTGCAGCGGGTGCGGTTGCCGACCGGGTCGGTGCCGTCCTTGAGGGTCTCGATGCGTCGGACGTCCAGGCGGACCGAGGCGTAGAACTTCAGCGCCTTGCCACCCGTGGTCGTCTCGGGCGAGCCGAACATGACACCGATCTTCTCGCGGAGCTGGTTGATGAAGATCGCCGTCGTACCGGACGTGCTGAGCGCACCGGTGATCTTGCGCAGCGCCTGGCTCATCAGGCGGGCCTGCAGACCGACGTGGCTGTCCCCCATCTCGCCCTCGATCTCGGCGCGGGGCACGAGCGCGGCGACGGAGTCGACGACGATGATGTCCAGCGCGCCGGAACGGATGAGCATGTCGGCGATCTCCAGGGCCTGCTCACCGGTGTCCGGCTGGCTGACCAGGAGGGCGTCGGTGTCGACACCGAGCTTCTTCGCGTACTCCGGGTCGAGCGCGTGCTCGGCGTCGATGAAGGCCGCGATGCCGCCGCCCTTCTGCGCATTGGCCACGGCGTGCAGGGCGACGGTCGTCTTGCCGGAGGACTCCGGGCCGTAGATCTCGACGACACGACCGCGGGGCAGGCCGCCGATACCGAGGGCGACGTCGAGGGAGATCGACCCCGTCGGGATGGTCGCGATCGGAGGGCGCACGTCATCGCCGAGGCGCATGACCGCACCCTTGCCGTGTGCCTTCTCGATCTGCCCCATGACGCTGTCGAGGGACTTCAGCTTCTGCTCGTGCTGCTTGCTGTCGATGGTCGTGACCTCAGCCATGCCACACCTTCCTTGTCATCGTGTCGGGCGCGCCCACCGGCGACCGGATCCGCACTGTCGGACGTCTCGTGCTTGTCTGGTCAGACGCTAGGAGCCACCACCGACAACGGTCCGCAGCTGCCGTGGGGCTGTGGACACCGGTGCTGTCGGATGAGCACCTGTGTACGACGCTACCCGAACACGTGTTCGAGGTTGGGAGCGGCGCGCCGACACGCCGCACCGGATGCCGCGAGCGTGCGGCTACTCCCCCGACAACGCGAGCCGGGCGACCGTCTCGTACCGGGGCCGACGCCTCGGCCCCTCCCCCAGGTGCGAGGCGATGAGCTCGATCTCGCGCACCCGCCACCGGGACGAGGAGAAGGTGTCGAGCACGCGCAGCCACTTCGTCGCCTCGATCGAGCGCTTCAGGCGGGCCAGGGACAGATGGGGGACGAAGGCCTTGCCGTCGGGGGTCGCGCCCGAGACGTTCGCCGCAGCCCGCGCCCCGGTCGCCAACCTCGTGAGCGACTCCCCCGCCACCTCGTCGACGCCGAGCCACAGCACCTTGGCCCGGGACGGCTCGGGGAAGCACCCGGCGCCCCCGAGCACCACGTCGAAGGGCGTGACCCGCGCCGCCGCCACGCCGAGGTGATCCACGAACTCGTCCTCGCGTGCGTCGGGCACCGAGGCCAGGAAGGCGAGCGTCAGGTGCCACTGCGAGGGGTCGATCCACGGCATCCCCTCCCGGGGAGCCAGGAAGTCGGCCAGCTCGTCGAGCACGTCCTGCGGCGGCACCACCGCGACGAACATCCGCTGTCCCACCCGCCCAGACTGCCACGCTCCCGGGCGCTCAGGAGGGCCTCGCCCACGAGAGGCGGGGCCGGCTCACTCCGAGGGCTCGTTCGCGATCCGAGGCGGGACCGGCATGGGCGCCCGGTCGATGCCGAGGCGCCGGTGCTCGGGGATGTCGAGGTCCTCGCACAGGGACTCCCAGACGGTGCGGGGTGACATGCCCTCCGCCAACGCGGCGGCTGCGGTGCGGTCCCCGAGGGCGTGCACGACGTGACCCCGGGCGAGCGTGTCGGCGTAGGCCGCACCGAACTCGTCCGTCATGAGGGTCCAGAATCGACTCACGCGCACCCGCACAGGCTAGTTGCTGTCGAGAGTGTCGGTGACAGGCGGCATACTGCAGCCACGACGACGAAGGAGGACGCCGCATGGGGCGCCCGACGACCCGGTGGCACATGCCCGCCGAGTGGCAGACGCACGAGCAGACGTGGATGGCCTGGCCGAGCCACGGCTACACGCTCGGCGACACCGAGGCGGAGGCCGATGAGGCACGGCGTACGTGGGCGAACGTCGCCCGTGCGGTGGCCGCCTTCGAGCCGGTGACCCTGGTCGTCCAACCGCGCGACATCCACGAGTGCCGTGAGTACCTGCGCAACGATACCGCCCACCCGATCGACATCGTCCTGGCCGATCTCGACGATGCCTGGATGCGCGATATCGGCCCGACATTCGTTCTCGGCCCCCAGGGGGAGCTCGGCGGGGTCGACTGGGTCTTCAACGGCTGGGGCGCCCAGGCTTGGGCCTCGTGGGAGCACGACGCCCGGGTCGCCGCGCAGGTGGCGGACGCCTCGGGAGCCCACCACCTCCCTTCGCCCATCGTCAACGAGGGTGGCGGACTGCACGTCGATGGCCGGGGCACGGTCCTGCTCACCGAGACCGTCCAGCTCGACCCCGGCCGCAACCCCGGCGCGACGAAAGCGGACATCGAGGCGGAGGTCGGCCCGCTGCTGGGTGTGGACACCTTCATCTGGTTGCCGCGCGGCCTGACGCGCGACTACGACGAGTTCGGCACCCGAGGGCACGTCGACATCGTCGCGACCTTCACCGAGCCGGGACGTGTCCTGCTGCACTGGCAGGAGGACGAGTCGCACCCGGACCACGCGGTCTGCCGCGAGCTGGAGCAGGTACTGCTCGCCGCGAGCGACTCGGCCGGGCGCTCCCTGCAGGTCACCCGCATCCCCGCGCCCACCGCGCTGACCGACGAGGAGGGACCGGTCGACTGGTCCTACGTCAACCACCTCGTGTGCAACGGCGGCGTCGTCGCGTGCGTCTTCGACGACCCCAACGACGAGCGTGCGCTGCAGGTGCTGCGCGAGGTCTACCCCGGCCGCGAGATCGTCGGCGTCGACGCCCGTCCTCTCTTCGACCGAGGTGGCGGCATCCACTGCATCACCCAGCAGGAGCCGTTGTCCGCATGAGAACCGATCTGCTCGCCTACGTGCCCGCGGCGGTGACGACAACCGTGGCGGCGATGGCCGGACGGGACCGTATCCACCTGGTCAGCAAGCTGGCTCTCGCCCCGACGCTCGCGGCCGGCGTCGCCGCGACCCGGTCGACGCGTCCGCGCGGACGCACGACGACACTGCTCGCCGCGCTCGGCGGCTCCCTCGTCGGCGACTGGTTCATGTACCGCTCGGGCCAGACCGAGGGAGCGACCTCCCGGCAGCAGATGCGGCTGGGCGCGAGCGCCTTCGCCGTCCAGCAGGTGGGGCTGATCCGCACGTTGCTGCGCGACGGTGCGCGGCCGCAACCGGTCCCGTCGGCGGCTGCGGCAGGGGTGATGGGCGTGCTCGCAGTGCTCGACTCCGACGGCGGCGGCCTCCCCGACCCCGTCCTGGGCGGGTACGGCGTGCTCCTGGGCTCGATGTCGGCACTGGCCATGGGCGAAGGGGGCCCACCGCGGCCTCGTCGCGGGGTCGCCCTGGGCGGGGCCCTCTTCCTGCTCTCCGACGCGGCGATCATCGTCGGCCAGCAGTACGCGACCACACCCCGACGGCGGATGGTCGCCGACGGCGTCATCCTCTCGACGTACACGGCGGCCCTGGCGTTGCTGGTGCACGGCCTGCGCGATTGAGAGGTAGCGGGGAGCCGGCTTCGTTGTTACCTTCCAGTAATGAGCCTCCATCCGCTGCCCAAGTACACCCCCGCCCTGCGTGGCCGTCGCGTCCTGATCACCGGCGCGGCCCGGGGCATCGGCGCCGCGACCGCCGACCTGCTGACCGCCCACGGGGCGCGCGTGGCCGTGATGGGCCTCGAGCCCGACCTCCTCGCCGGTGTTGCCGCGCGCAACAACGCCCCATGGCGTGAGTGCGACGTCGCCGATCCGGGCGCCGTGGACCGGGCGGTCGAGGATCTGGTGACCGAGCTCGGCGGTCTCGACGTCGTCATCGCCAATGCCGGTATCGCCAAGCAGCTGCCGCTCATCGGCGGGCAGCCGGGCGTGATGGAGGCCCACCTGCGGGTCAACACTCTCGGCACCTTCTACACCCTGCGCGCCGCTGGTCCGCACATCAGCCACCCGTCCGGGTACGCCCTGGCCACCGCGTCCTTGGGCGGGGCCGTGCACGTGCCCCTGCTGGGGGCCTACAGCGCGAGCAAGGCCGCGGTCGAGGCCATCGGCAACACGCTGCGCCAGGAGATCAGGCCGAGCGGGGCGAAGGTCGGGGTCGCCTACTACTCCGAGCTGGAGACCGACATGACCGAGCGGGGTTTCGCCACCAAGGCCGGCGAGAAGCTCACCGGCGGTGGCACCGTCAGCGGTGTCGCGCCCATCGAGGCCGGCCTGCGCGCCCTCGAGCGCGGCATCGCCCGGCGCAGCCGGCGGATCACTGCCCCGGCCTGGGTCGCGCCGGTCGTGCCGCTGCGCCATGTCGCACAGCGGGTCATCGAGCTCAAGCCCCTGCCCGATCTCGAGGAGTCGCTCGAGATCGCCCGCACGGAGCAGATCGGCTACACCACCGAACAGCCGAGTACCGGGCCCGCGACGCTCGGGTCGGGCGAGTCGGCATGACTGCGCGGATCGCCCCGGGCGGCCTGAAGGACCTCGGCCCGATCCGCTGGGGGTTCTCCCGGGCCGCAGGCAAGGTCACGGGCACCGAGCCACCGGCGATCTTCACCACCCTCGGCCGCACCAAAGGGCTGTTCACCGGCTGGCTGCACTTCGCCGGTCGGCTGATGCCCTTCGGCTCGCTGCAGCGTCGGGAGTCGGAGATGGTCATCCTCACCGTCGCGACGCAGCGGGCGTGCGAGTACGAGCGGGAGCACCACCGCCTGCTCGGAAGGCGCGCCGGCCTGACCTCCACCGAGATCGAGGGGATCCTCGCCGACGAGGTCGTCGAGTCGCTGAGCCCGCGCGAGCGAGTGCTCCGCGAGAGCGCCCGAACCCTCGTGCGGGCCAAGGACCTCGATGACGAGCAGTGGGCGGCCTTGCGGCGCATGACCACCGAGCGCGAGGCGATCGAGCTGCTCCTGCTCGTCGGCCACTACGACATGCTCGCGACGACGTTGATGACGCTACGTCTGGAGCCTGACCAGCACCGGTGACCGTTGGGCTGGTCCTTCTCCGGCCCGGCCCGTCAGGAGGTTGTCCACCGGAAGGTCGCGAGACCTCGGCGTGTCGGCACCCGAGCGCCTATCGTGGGGACATGACAGCGATCGATCTGGAACGCAAGGTGCGTCAGCACGACAACGACATCTCTGCCGTCTACACGATGATCGCTGACATCCAGAACACCCAGCGGCGCCACACCAACCGCTTCGACGAGTTGACCGAGGACGTCGGGTCACTCGACGGACGCATGTCCTCTCTTGAGAAGCGCACGTCCTCGCTGGAGGCAAAGGTCGACTCGCTCACCGGCAAGGTCGAGTCTCTCGAGGGCAAGGTCAACTCTGTGGACGGCAAGCTCGATCAGGTGCTGGACCTGCTGAGGCGCTGAGTCGGCTCGACCACCGCGGGACAGCGACGCTGTCGGCGGTCGGTGGCAGGCTGACCCCGACATGACCGACGACGTCCTCGACCGCTTCTCCCCTGCCACCGCTGCGTGGTTCGGGAGCAATTTCGCCGCGCCCACCGCGGCGCAGGAGGGCGCGTGGCGGGCGGTCAGCGCCGGCTCCCACGCACTCGTCGTCGCCCCGACCGGCTCGGGCAAGACCCTCTCGGCCTTCCTCTGGGCGCTGGACCGACTCGCCTCGCAGCCACGTCCGCAGGAGCCGCTGCGGCGCTGCCGGGTCCTCTACATCTCCCCGCTGAAGGCCCTGGCAGTCGACGTCGAGCGCAACCTGCGCTCCCCGCTCGTCGGCATCGGCCACGCGGCCGACCGCCTCGGTCTGGCCGCCCCCGAGGTCAGCGTCTCCGTGCGCTCCGGTGACACCCCGGCGAAAGAGCGCCGGGCCTTCGCCAAGGCCCCCAGCGACGTCCTCATCACGACCCCCGAGTCGCTCTTCCTCATGCTCACCTCCGGGGCGCGCGATGCGCTCGCGGGGGTCGAGACCGTCATCGTCGACGAGATCCACGCCCTGGCCGGCACGAAGCGCGGCGCCCACCTGGCACTCTCACTCGAGCGGCTCGATGCCCTGCTGGACCGGCCTGCCCAGCGAATCGGGCTGTCGGCCACCGTGCGACCGACTCAGGAGGTCGGCCGCTTCCTCACCGGCGGTCGTCCCGTCGAGATCGTCGCGCCGACCTCGCACAAGCAGTGGCAGCTCGACGTCGTCGTCCCCGTCGCCGACCTCACCGAGCTCGGCGGGTCCACCGGGGACCTCAGCGGTGCTGCCGCGAGCGAGCCGCAGCGCACCTCGATCTGGCCACACGTCGAGGAGCGGGTCGTCGACCTCGTCTCGCAGCACCGCACGACGCTCGTCTTCGTCAACTCGCGTCGGGTCGCCGAGCGCCTCACCGGACGGCTGAACGAGATCTGGCACGAACGCACCGCTCCGGCCGAGGATTCCCCGCCACCGAGTCGTCCGCCGGCCGAGATGATGGCCCAGGCCGGGTCCGACGCAGGCGCGCCGGCGGTCCTCGCCCGCGCCCACCACGGCTCGGTGAGCAAGGAAGCACGCGCCGAGATCGAGGAGGACCTGAAGTCCGGGCGCCTGCCCTGCGTCGTCGCCACCTCCAGCCTCGAGCTCGGCATCGACATGGGTGCGATCGATCTCGTCATCCAGATCGAGTCACCCCCCTCGGTGGCCTCCGGCCTGCAACGGGTGGGCCGCGCCGGGCACCAGGTCGGCGCCGTCAGCCACGGCGTCGTCGTCCCCAAGTTCCGCGGCGATCTCGTCCAGTCCGCCGTCGTCGTGGAGCGCATGCGCGAGGGCGCCATCGAGGCCCTGAGCGTCCCGGCCAATCCGCTCGACGTCCTCGCCCAGCAGGTCGTGGCGATGTGTGCCCTCGACGACTGGCAGGTCGATGACGTGGGCGAGCTGGTGCGGCGGGCCGCCCCCTTCGCGTCGCTGCCGGAGAGCCTGCTGCACGCGACCCTCGACATGCTCGCCGGGCGCTACCCCTCCGAGGACTTCGCCGAGCTGCGCCCGCGCATCACCTGGGACCGGGTCGCCGGCACCGTCGTCGGCCGCCGTGGCGCACAACGGCTGGCGGTGACCAGCGGCGGCACGATCCCCGACCGTGGCCTGTACGGCGTCTTCCTCGCCAGCGGGGACGGTCCCGGTCGTCGGGTGGGTGAGCTCGACGAGGAGATGGTCTACGAGTCACGTGTCGGCGACGTCTTCACCCTCGGCACGAGCAGCTGGCGGATCGAGGACATCACCCACGACCAGGTCCTCGTCACGCCGGCACCGGGCCAGCCGGGCAAGCTGCCGTTCTGGCACGGCGACCAGATCGGGCGTCCGGCCGAGCTGGGCAGAGCCGTCGGCGCCTTCGTCCGTGAGGTCTGCGGCCTGGACGCGAAGGGGGCGACCGCCCGCCTGTCCGAGGCCGGGCTGGACCCGTGGGCGGCGGATAACCTCCTGCAGTACCTCGCTGAGCAGCGCGAGGCGACCGGTCTGCTGCCCGATGACCGCACGATCGTCGTCGAGCGCTTCCGCGACGAGATCGGTGACTGGCGGATGGCGGTCCACTCCCCCTTCGGCGCGCAGGTGCACGCGCCGTGGGCGCTGGCGGTCTCCGCGCGGATGCGCGAGCGCTTCGGCGTCGACGTGCAGGCGATGCACGGTGACGACGGGATCATGCTGCGTCTGCCGGATGTGGAGTTCGGGGACGAGACGGGGCTGCACGCAAGCGAGCTGCTCGACCTGATCACCCTGGATCCGGCCGACGTCGACACCCTCGTCACCGACGAGATCGGGGGTTCGGCGCTCTTCGCGGCGCGGTTCCGAGAGTGCGCAGCCCGCGCCCTGCTGCTCCCCCGCCGACGTCCGGACAAACGCCAACCGTTGTGGCAGCAGCGCCAGCGCGCTGCCTCCCTGCTGCAGGTCGCCAGCGGGCACTCCGACTTCCCGATCGTGCTCGAGGCAGTGCGTGAGTGCGTCCAGGACGTCTTCGACGTACCCTCCCTGACCGAGCTGATGACCGCGATCACGCGACGACGGGTCACGCTCGTCGACGTCGAGAGCCCGCGGCCTTCCCCCTTCGCCACGTCCTTGATGTTCGGCTACGTCGCGCAGTTCCTCTACGAGGGCGATTCGCCGTTGGCCGAGCGGCGCGCTGCCGCCCTCACCCTCGACCCGACGCTGCTGGCCGACCTGCTCGGGCGCGGTGAGCAGCTCTCCCTGGCCGACCTGCTCGATCCCCGGGCCGTGGAACGCACTGCGGCCGAGCTGCAGCACCTCGTGCCCGCGCGTGCCGCGCGGGATGCTGATGACCTCTCCGACCTCGTCCGGGTCCTCGGCCCGCTGGGGCTCGCCGCTCTCGTCGAGCGCAGCGTCCCCGAGCTCGATGAGCCGTCCGTTCGTTCGGCCCTGGCCGCGCTCGAAGCGGCTCGCCAGGTCATCCGTGTCCCGGTCGCGGGCGAGGAGCGGTGGGCGAGTATCGACGACGCCGCCCGCCTGCGGGACGCCCTCGGTGTCTCCCTTCCCGCTGGTCTACCGGGCACCGCACTCGAGCCCGTCGCCGACCCGTTCGGCGGCCTCGTCACCCGCTACGCCCGCACGCACGTGCCCTTCGCCGCCACGGACCTCGCCGAGCACTACGGCATCTCCCGGGCCGTCGCCGTCGATGCCCTGCGCCGGCTCGTCCACGCGGGGCGGCTCGCCGAGGGCGACCTGTTGCCGGTCGAGTGCGGGGGCCGAGGTGGCGAGTTCTGTGATGTCGAGGTGCTGCGGACCCTGCGTCGGCGCTCGCTCGCGGCGCTCCGCCACGAGGTGGAGCCGGTGGAGCCACGGCAATACGCTCGCTTCCTCACGGCGTGGCAAGGCATGGGGAGGAGGATGCGCGGGCGCGATGGCGTGCTCCGCGTCGTCGAGCAGCTCAGCGGTGTCCTGCTCCCGGCCAGTGCGCTCGAGGCGCTCGTGCTGCCGGCGCGCGTCGACGACCCGGTCGCACCGTTGCTCGACGACCTCATGAGCAGCGGTGAGGTGCTCTGGGCCGGGCACGGACCGCTGCCCGGCGACGACGCCTGGGTCAGCCTGCACCTCGCGGACGGGGCGGCGGCGACCCTGCCCGTGCCCACGAGTGACGACCTGACCGAGCTGGAACGGGCCGTGCACACGGTGCTGGGAAGCGGGGGTGCGTACTTCTTCCGGGACATCGCCGACGCGGTCGCACGAGCCGAGGTCGAGCACGCAGGTGGCGGCTCGCCCCGGAGTCCGGCGACCGATGACGAGCTGGCCGACGCACTGTGGTCCCTCGTCCACCGTGGGTTGGTCACCGGCGACACCCTGGCCCCGGTCCGCGGCCTCCTCGCCGGTGGTCGCTCGGCGCACCGCGCTCCCCGTCGCCCGATGAGTCGCAGCCGGTACGGGGGTCGCCCCCGCCTGGGCAGGTCAGGAGTCCCGAGCCGTAGCGGACCGCCGCGTGTGGCCGGCCGCTGGTCTCTCCTGCCCGCCGCCGAGACCGATCCGACGATCCGCGTGCACGCAGCCGCCGAGGGACTGCTCGACCGGTATGGCGTGGTCACCCGCGGAGCCGTCGTCGCGGAGGAAGTCACGGGCGGATTCGCAGCGATCCACCGGGTGCTCAGCGTGGCTGAAGAAGCCGGACAGGTGCGCCGCGGGTACTTCGTCGAGGGGCTGGGTGCGTCCCAGTTCGCCGTGCCGGGCGCAGTGGACGAGGTCCGGTCGACCCGTGCGAGCCAGGAGGCGCTCGTCCTCGCCGCCACCGACCCGGCCAACGCCTGGGGAGCCGCCCTGCGGTGGCCCGAGCGCTCTGCGGACCGGTCCGGGCACCAGCCCGGGCGCAAGGCCGGTGCACTCGTCGTCATCGTGGACGGGGAGATCGTCCTCTACGTCGAGCGCGGAGGTCGCACCCTGCTGACCTGGGGTGATGACCCGGGGGTGCTGGGAACTGCGGCGCAGGGGCTCGCCGATGCCGTGCGCCGTGGTGCCCTCGGCCGGATCACGGTGCACAAGGCCGACGGCACGCCGGTTCTGGGCTCCACCGATCCGCTCGCGCTCGCGCTGACCGACGCCGGCTTCACGATGACCCCGCGCGGGTTGCGACTGCGGCCGACCGGGGGTCGCTGACCGTGCCCGAGGGTGACACCGTCCGGCGCTCAGCGCAGCGTCTGGGACAGGCGCTCGCCGGGGCGCAGCTGACGCTCGTCGACATACGCTGGAGCACCACCGGGGAGGACCCGGTGCGCGACGCACGGGTCGAGGAGGTCGTCGCCCGGGGCAAGCACCTGCTCCACCGCTTCGACAGCGGATGGACCCTCCACACGCACCTGCGGATGGAGGGGGCCTGGCGCATCGAGGCGAGCAACTCACCGGCGGCGATACGGTACCTGCGTCGTGCGGACCTACGCGTGGCCCTCGGGACCGCGTCGTGGACGACCCTGGGCCTGCGCCTCGGGGAGGTCGACCTCGTGCGCAGGGAGGACGAGCACCGGCTCGTCGCGCACCTCGGGCCCGATGTGCTCGGCCCGGACTGGGACGTGGCGGCCGCCGTCGCGCGCCTGTCCGCGGCTACGAACGACACGCTGGCCTCGGCTCTGCTCGACCAACGCAACCTGGCGGGGGTCGGTACCTTCTGGGCCAGCGAGGCGCTCTTCGCCCAACGGTTGCACCCGTGGCAACCCGTGGGGCAACTCACGCTCCCCGAGCTCACCGCCCTCGTGGAGCGGGTACACGCACTGATGGGTCGCGGCTTCGACCTGGCGATGCAGTCCTCGACCGGCGAGCGCCGCTCCGATCGCCGGAGCTTCGTCCACGGTCGCGTCGCTCGCCCGTGCCGACGGTGCGGCTCGACCATCCGGGTGGCCCCATTGGCCGTGGGTGGACAAGAACGCGCCTTCTTCTCGTGCCCCGGCTGCCAAGGGGGACTGGCACCCGCCGATGACGGGCGGGATCAGCCGCCCTTGGGCCACCGTCGTCAGTGAGGCCCGACCGGATGGTCAGGCTGCGGAGACGACCGTCTCGTCGCGGTTGGCCACGGGTAGTGCGACCGGGGCACTCGCACGCTCGGCACGGTCGGCCCGCAGGGCGATCTCGGAGAAGACGACGGACATCGGCAGGTCCAGCGCCTGGCAGATGGAGGCGACGAGCTCCGAGCTCGCTTCCTTCTCACCGCGCTCGACCTCGCTGAGGTAGCCGAGGGAGACCGAGGCCCTGGCGGACACGTCCCGCAGGGTGCTCCCCCGGGCACGCCGGGCACTGCGGAGCACGTCGCCGAGCTCTTCTCTCAACAGCACCATCGGGGCCCACCTCCTCATGTCCTTCGTCACGCTCCACCGTACATCGGGCCACCGTCAGCAGACAGGGCGACCTCGTGACCGAGAACGAGCGCGGCCAGGACGGCATCGGTACGCACCTGCGGCCGGTCTCCGGTCAACGCCAACACGCGCGTTGTCACTCCCGTGGGAGCCGCGCACGCCAGCCACACGGTTCCGGCCGGGTGGCCCTCGCTCGGGCCCGGTCCGGCGACCCCGGTCGTCGCCAGGGCGACGTCCACCCCGAGCACGCGGCGCGCGCCCAGGGCCATCTGTGCGGCGACCTCCTGGGCGACCGTGCCGACGCGCTCGACAAGCTCCGCCGGGACACCCAGAACGTCGATCTTCACACCAGGGTCGTAGGCCACCACGGAGCCGCGGAAGACCTGCGATGCGCCGGCGACCGCGACGAACGTCGCCGCGAGGAGGCCCCCGGTCAGCGACTCGGCAGTGCCGAGCGACCAGCCCCGAGCAGTCAGACCCTCCAGCAGGCGGCCGGCCTCGGTGTGCGGCTCAGTGGCCACCGTTCGCCTTGCGGTCGCGCTTCATCCGGGCCCGCTCGCTCGTCGTGCGCAGAGTCAGCGCCTTGATCACGTAGTCGACCCCAGTCGCGATCGTCACGACGAGCGCGGCGAGGAGGACGCCTCCGGCCAACAGGCGGAAGAAGTCCTCTGCGGGGAAGGTCTGCAGTGGCATGACGAACAGGCCGATCGCCACACCCTGCAGGACGGTCTTGATCTTGCCGCCACGGCTGGCCGGCATGACCCCGTGGCGGATGACCCAGAAGCGCAGGGCGGTGATACCGAGCTCGCGGGCGAGGATGACGATGGTGATCCACCACGGGATCTCGTCGATCATCGCCAGGGAGATGAAGCCGGCCCCCGTGAGCGCCTTGTCGGCGATCGGGTCGGCGACCTTGCCGAAGGTGGTGACGAGCCCCTTGGCCCGCGCCAGGTCGCCGTCGATGCGGTCGGTGATGATCGCGACGGCGAAGACACCCCACGCCCACCAGCGCGAGCTCGTGTCGTCACCGCCGTAGCGCAGCACCAGCCAGACGAAGACGGGCACGAGCAGGATGCGCAGGACCGTCAGGGCGTTGGGCAGGTTCCACGGGCTCGGCTCGGGCGTCGTGGTGCTCGGGTCGGCCGACGGGGACGGCTCGTTGCTCATGCCGACACCTCCGCGATGAGGTCGATCCCCTCGGTGTCGACGACCGTCGCGGTGACGAGCGTGCCCGGCCTGAGCGCGTCGACCGCTCCGGTGAGCACGGTCGCGCCATCGATGTCCGGGCCCTGGTGGTCGGCCCGTCCGACGGTCTCACCGGTTTCCTCGTCGATCTCCTCCACGAGCACGGTGATGCTCTCCCCGATGCGCTCCTCGGCGCGCTGGGCGGTCAGCTCCTCGGCGAGGCGCGTGATCCGCTCGACCCGCTCGGCGATCACGTCGGGCTCGACCTTGTCGGTGAGTCCCTCGCCCTCGGTGCCGTCCTCGTCGGAGTAGCCGAAGACGCCGACGACGTCCAGGCGTGCCTCGACGAGGAAGCGCTCGAGCTCGGCCACGTCCGCCTCGCTCTCGCCGGGGAAGCCGAGGATGACATTGGAGCGGATCCCGGCCTCCGGCTGGCGCTCGCGCACCGAGCGGATCAGCTCGAGGAAGGAGTCGGTGTCACCGAAGCGACGCATCCGGCGCAGGAGCGGTCCCGAGGCGTGCTGGAAGGAGATGTCGTACCAGGGCACGACACCGGGCGTGGCGGCCATCGCGCGCAGCAGGCCGGGACGGATCTCCGCGGGCTGCAGGTAGGACACGCGGACCCGCTCGACGCCCTCGATGGCGACGAGCTCGGGCAGCAGCTGCTCCAGCAGGTCGAGGTCGCCGAGGTCCTTGCCGTAGGACGTGGAGTTCTCGCTGACGAGGAAGAGCTCGCGCACGCCCTGGGAGGCCAGCCATCTCCCTTCGGCCACGACGTCGTTCGGCCGGCGGGAGACGAAGGCTCCACGGAACGTGGGGATGGCGCAGAAGGAGCACCGGCGGTCGCAGCCGGAGGCGATCTTCAGCGGGGCCCACGGCCGGTCGTCCAGGCGGGCACGCGGCAGGTCGTTCGCACCGTGCCCCGGCACGGCGACATCGGCCGTAGCGGCCTCCCGCTCGACCGGCGAGATCGGCAGCAGCTGGCGTCGGTCACCGGGCGTGTGGGCCTCGGGCGCGTGCCCGTCGAGGACGGCGCGCAGGTGGTTGGACATGTCGGTGTAGGAGTCGAATCCCAGGACGGCATCGGCCTCGGGCAGCTCGTCGGCGAGCTCCTTGCCGTAGCGCTCGGCGAGGCACCCGACGGCCACGACCTTCTGCGTCCGACCGTGCTCGCGCAGGTCGCCCGCCTCGAGGATCGCGTCGATCGAGTCCTTCTTGGCCTGCTCGATGAAGCCGCAGGTGTTGACGACGGCCACATCGGCCATAGCGGCATCGTCGACAAGGGTCCAGCCCTCGGCGGTCAACCGCCCGGCGAGTTCCTCGGAATCAACTTCATTGCGCGTGCACCCGAGGGTGACGAGAGCGACGCTACGGGGCACGGACATGCCCTCCACTGTATGTGGCCCGCGCCCGTGCTCGGTCCCCAACCGTGGTCAATTGCGCGCTCGCATCACCGTCAGGGCCACCAGGCGGGAGATGACCATGGCCACGTAGAGCACGCCGGTCAGCTGCTCGATGATCGTCGCGGCACGGGCGTGGGGCTCGACCGGGACGATGTCCGAGAGGCCGACGCTGGTGAGGTTGGCCCCGGAGAAATACAGCAGTTCCAGGAAGGAGCGCTGCGGACCTCCGCCGTCGCCGGCCATGAATGAGCCGGGGGCCATCGTCTGGATGGCGACGTAGAGATAGGCAAAGGCGAAGAGCAGCACGGTGAAGGCTGCGGCGACGGCGAAGAACTCGTCCTTGGTCACCCACGTGTCGGCGAACATGTACGACACCAGGCCGTAGGCGACGTAGACGTAGAAGATCGCCAGCAGCAGGTGTGCAACGAAAGTCACCGTGGTGTTCGAGGGGTCGACGACCGACCACACCTCCAGGACATAGGCCGGAAAGCCGATGAGCAGGGCCAGCCAGGTCAGCGCCGGAGTCGAACGCACGGTCCAGACACCGAAGGTCACCGCGAGCAACGACATGCCGGCGATGGCGGCCCGCCCCCAGGACTCCGACTCCACCCACGGCAGCAGGGCTATCGCGAAGAGCTGGACGAAGACGAGCACCGCCGACGGCTGCTTGCGGATGACTGCCGCCCAGTAGTGCGCGCCCGTCGGACGGCTGTCGAGCTCGTACCAAGCCTTCGTCATGCGTCCAACTGTAGGTGTCGAGCGGCGATCTAGACTGCCCGACGTGTTCACCGGGCCTCTTCTGCTTCCGCCGCTCCTGCTCCTCGTACTCCTCCTGGTCAGCGGGGCGGCCAAGGCGCGCCACACCGACGCCACACGCAGCGCCTTCTCCCAGCTCGAGCTGCCGCGGGTGCTGACCAACTCGCCCGCGCCCCGCGCGCTCCCCTGGGTCGAGATCCTCCTGGCGGCCGCTCTGCTGGTGGCCCCGCCCCCCTTCGCCTTGCCCGTGGCCGTGATCGCCACTCTGCTCTTCGCCGGCTACCTCGTCGTCATCGCCCGCGCGCTGACCTTCGACCACCCGGTGACGTGCAGCTGTTTCGGCGAGCTGGGCCTCGGTCAGGTCACCCGTCGGACCGCCGTGCGCAACGTCCTGCTGGTCATCGTGGCCCTGCTGGGCGTCTGGTCCGCCACCGCCGAGGCGTCCGTGGCGAGTCGGCTCGTCGACGCCTCCGGCGTCGAGTGGATGTGGCTGGGCCTGGTCGTGCTCACCGGCGCAGTCCTCGGGACCACCTTCGGTGGGCCGAAGGGCGGCTCCCCCACCTCGTCGGTGGTCGGCGCCCACCCCTCCGACGCCGAGGGCGAGCTGGACTACCTGCGCCAGCCCCTCCCCTTCGCCACCCTCGCGGACGCCGACGGCAGCCTGCACAACCTCACTGAGCTGACCCGCACGGGTGCCGTGGTGCTCGTCTTCATCTCACCCGGCTGCGGATCGTGCCGGGCGGCGATCGAGAGCATCCCGCAGTGGTCCACCGACCTCGCGCCGGTGCGGGTCATCGGCGTCGTCGCCCAGACGATCGAGGCCACCGTGGCCGCCGTCCCGGAGCTCGAGGGCCACCTCATGCACGACTCGAAGGGCGTGACCATTCGCATCTTCGGTGCCCGCACACCGAGTGCGGTCCTGCTGGGCGGGGACGGGATGCTCGCCGGCGGGCCGGTCATGGGCGGCCACGAGGTCACGGCCTTCGTCGAGGACGTGCGGGGGGAGCTGCTCGCGGCCGGAGTTCTTGCCCCCGCCTGATCACCGGTAGTTGTCGGTCAGTGTCCAGGCGTCCTCGTCGTCGTCCTCGGTCCACTCCTGCGCAGGCGGGTCGGTCCCGATCGGGTCGTCCGCATAGCGGTCGCCCCGTGCGGGCACGGCCGTGGTGTCGACCATCTCGCCCTGCTCGACCTCGTCGGCAGAGTCCTGGTCGAAGGCCTCCTCGGTCCGGCCCCCCTCGGGCTCCGGCGGGTCCTCGCCCTTCATCAGGGCCAGCGTGGTCGGCAACTCCTCCGGGGTGACGAGCACGTCGCGGGCCTTCGACCCCTCGGAGGGACCAACGACTCCGCGGGACTCGAGCAGGTCCATCAGACGGCCGGCCTTGGCGAAGCCGACCCGCAGCTTGCGCTGGAGCATCGACGTCGAGCCGAACTGCGTCGTCACGACCAGCTCGGTCGCCTGGAGCAGGACGTCGAGGTCGTCGCCGATGTCCTCGTCGATGTGCTTCTTCGGCGCCTCCGGGGGCGCCACGTCCTCGCGGTAGGTGGGCTTGAGCTGACCGGTGACGTGCGCGACGACGTCCTCGATCTCGGACTCGGTCACCCAGGCGCCCTGGACACGCATCGGCTTCGACTTGCCCATCGGCAGGAACAGCGCATCCCCCTGGCCGAGGAGCTTCTCTGCGCCCTGCTGGTCGAGGACGACCCGGGAGTCGGCCAGCGACGACGTCGCGAAGGCCATCCGTGAGGGGACGTTGGCCTTGATCAGGCCGGTCACGACGTCGACCGAGGGACGCTGCGTCGCCAGCACGAGGTGGATGCCGGCGGCACGCGCCAGCTGGGTGATGCGCACGATCGAGTCCTCGACGTCCCGCGGAGCGACCATCATCAGGTCGGCGAGCTCGTCGACGATCACCAAGAGGTACGGGTAGGGCTCCAGGACCCGCTCGCTGCCGGGGACCGCCTCGACCTTGCCGGCCTTGACGGCCTTGTTGAAGTCGTCGAGGTGCTTGTAGCCGTAGGTCGCGAGGTCGTCATAGCGCATGTCCATCTCGCGCACGACCCACTGGAGGGCCTCGGCGGCCTTCTTGGCGTTGGTGATGATCGGGGTGATCAGGTGCGGGATGCCCTCGTAAGCGGTCAGCTCCACGCGCTTGGGGTCGACGAGGACCATCCGCACCTCGTCCGGGGTGGCCCGCATGAGGATGGAGGTGATCATCGAGTTGACGAAGGAGGACTTGCCGGAGCCGGTGGCGCCGGCGACGAGGATGTGCGGCATCTTCGCCAGGTTGGCGATGACGTAGCCGCCCTCGACGTCCTTGCCGACGCCCATGACCATCGGGTGCTCGTTGTTGCGCGCGACATCGGAGCGCAGCACGTCACCGAGGCAGACCATCTCCTTGTCCGCGTTGGGGATCTCGATACCGATGGCCGACTTGCCGGGGATGGGACTGAGGATCCGCACGTCCGCGGAGGCGACGGCGTAGGCGATGTTCTTGCTCAGGGCGGTGACGCGCTCGACCTTCACGCCGGGGCCGAGCTCGACGACGTACCGGGTGACGGTCGGACCGCGGTGGAACCCGGTGACCTGGGCGTCGATGCCGAACTCGTCGAGGGTGTTGGTCAGCGCCTCGACGACCTGGTCGTTGGCCTCGGAGCGCTCCTTGTGGGGCGGGCCCGGCGTGAGGTACGTGCTCTCCGGGAGGGTGTAGGTGACGTCTCCGGCGAGGGCCAGCTGCTCCACCCGCTGCGGCAGCTGCGCCGTGGGCGGTGCCTCGAGCACGGTCTTGCTCTCGGCCTTGACCGGGGCGACGACGGGGTTGGCCGTCGGGCGCTTCTCCCCGGGACGCGGGCCACCGGCCTCAGGCTGCTCGATCGGGGTCGTCGCGGCGGACGCGGCGGCGGCCTTCTTCTTGCGGCCCTTGCCGTCGACCGGCTGGACGACGGCTGCCTGGTCGTAGGCGGTGTCGCCGTCGCGTTGACCGGAGAGCGCCTCGTCGTCCGCTGAGCGGCGTCGACGCCGGGCCCGGTTGACGGCGGTCCCGGGGGCATCACCGGCGGCCGGCTGCTCCTTGACGTGTGCGGGTACCTCACCGGTGAAGGCGGCGCGGACGTAGGCCAGCCGCTGCGGGACCTCGTGCAGCGGGGTCCCCGTGAGCAGCAGCAGGCTGAAGAGGCCGAGGAGGATCAGCAGCACCGTCGCGGGCCACGGTGTCACGGCCGTCGCGAGCGGATCGGAGGCGAGGAACCCGACGATGCCTCCGGCATCACGCATGGGGGCAGCGCCGACCGGGGGCTGCGGGATGTCCTTGGCGATGTGGGTCAGCCCGGAGGCCGCGAAGAGAGCCATGACGGTGCCGAAGCCCAGGCGGGCATCCGCCGCCTCGTTGCTCGGGGTGCGCAGCAGGCGCACGCCCAGGAGCAGCAGCACGATGGGCAGGGCGTAGGCGACCCGACCGAAGGTCCCCGCGAAGACCGCGTGCACGACGTCGCCGAAGGCGCCGGGCAGGCCCCACCACTCCCGCACGGCGACGACGAGGGCAAGGGCGAGGAAGAGGAAGCCGAGACCGTCACGACGGTGCTCCGGCTCGATCTGGCTGGCCCCGTGCCCCATCCGGCGCACGCCCGAGCCCGTGGCGTGCGCGACACCCATCCAGGTGCGCTGGACGGCCGCGAGCGGCAGGGGCAGACCGCCCCCGGACGCACCCTTCTTGCGGGCGGCGGGGGCCTTGCGCTTGGCAGCCGGCTTCCGCCCCGAGGGCCGCGTGCTGCCACGGGGTCGCGAGGCGGCGCTCTTGCGAGCGGTGGTCGACGGGCGAGTGGCCATGTTTGCAGGGTAGGGGAAAGACACGCCTGACACACGCGTCACACGCGCAACAGGCGGTAGCCTCCCCCGGTGGACTCCCGCACGATCCTCGTCATCCTCGTGATGGGCGCGCTCGGCATCGGTGTCCTCCTCGGGCTGCGCAGGGGCACCTACCGTCGCGCCGACGAGACCGGTCCGCTCCCCGACCACTGGTGGGTGGTGCCGCTCGCTCCCTTCGCCGGCGTCCTCGTCGACCAGGCCCTCGCCGACCGCCCGTGGCCGGTGCTGCTGCCCTACCTCGCGCTGGTGCCCGCCGGGCTGGCCCTGGCTGCGATCGACGCGGACGTGCACCGGCTGCCCAACGCGATCACCCTGCCGCTCGTGCCGATCGAGCTCGTCCTGCTCGCCGGGGCGAGCGCTGCGACCGGCGACTGGGACTCCCTTCGCCGGGCCGGTCTGGCCGCGCTCCTCGTCGGTGGCGCCTTCCTCCTGCTGGCTCTCGTGCTCTACGGGCGCTCGATCGGGATGGGCGACGCCAAGCTCGTCGTCTCACTCTCGGCCGCCCTCGGCTGGCTCTCGTGGGGCCACGTCCTGGCCGGACTCTGGCTCGGCTTCGTCCTCGGCGGCGTGGTCGCCCTGGGACTGCTGCTGGCCCGTCGGGCGAGCCGGGGCACCCACCTGGCCTTCGGCCCCTATCTCGTGAGCGGCGCGCTGCTCGCCGTCCTGCTCGGCTGACGTCCCACGACCCGAGACGTGCACCGCCCGAGTGGACACGACGAGCCCGACATCCGCTACCGTCTCGACCCAAGGTCACGAGTACCAGCGACAAGCCCCGGCTAGCTGGTCGGCAACCCTCCTTCCGCGGTGGGGTGCTCCGGGTGACGACCTGGCCGGCGACGCAGTGTCGTCCGGCAAGCGCGGACTCACGGTCGACACCTGGGTCCACGACCCGATGGAGTCCCCCATGACCGTGTCCGACCTGCGTCCCACCACCACCACCGCCCTGCCCCAGCTGGTCTCCGCGGGCCTGAGCTACCGCGACCACGACGGCTCGAGCGTCGAGTACGCCCATCTCGACCACGGCGCGACGACCCCCGCCCTGGTCGCCGTCACGCAGGCGGTCACCGCCGCCGCGCTCACCTACTCCTCCGTTCACCGTGGTGCCGGCTTCGCCGCCAGGGTGACCAGCTCGCGCTACGAGGCGGCCCGCGAGTCCGTGGCGGCATTCGTCGGGGCCCGCGATGATGACCAGGTCGTCTTCACCCGCAACACGACCGACTCGTTCAACCTGCTCGCCCGGGCACTGCCGACCGGCACGACGGTCTTCGTCTTCGCCTCCGAGCACCACGCCGCGCTGTTGCCGTGGTCCGACGCCGTGCGCCTGCCCATCCCGCACAGCCATGCCGAGGCGATCACCCTGCTCGACCAGGCTCTGCGCGCCCACCCCGGTGAGCACCGCCTCGTCGTCGCCACCGGTGCATCGAACGTCACCGGCGAGCGCTGGCCCATCGAACGGCTCGCCGACCTGGCGCACGCGCACGGGGCCCGCTTCGCGCTCGACGCCGCCCAGGTCGCTCCGCACCGTCGCGTCGACATCGCGGCCCTGGGCATCGACTGGGTCGCCTTCTCCGGTCACAAGATCTACGCGCCCTTCGGCGCGGGTGCCCTGGTGGGCCGCAGTGACTGGCTCGACGCGGCGGATCCCTACCTCGTCGGAGGTGGCGCCACGGCCCGGGTCGGTGACGGTGCCGTCGAGTGGACCGCCGGCCCGGCCCGCCACGAGGCCGGCAGCCCGAACGTCCTCGGCGCGGTCGCCCTGGCCACCGCCTGCGACGTCATCAGCGAGCACGAGGAAGTGATCGTCGCCCACGAGCACGCCCTGCGCACGCGCCTGCTCAGTGGCCTCGCCGCCATCGACGGAGTGCGCGTGCACACCCTCTTCGGCGGACGGACGGGGGCACCGGTCGCGATGATCACCGTGGACGGGCGCGACAGCGCCGAGGTCGCGCGCGTCCTCGGGGAAGAGCACGGTATCGGGGTGCGCGACGGGAGGTTCTGCGCGCACCTGCTCGTCGACGAGCTCCTCGCCGACCGTCCGCAGACGACCGCCGTGCGGATCAGCGCGGGACTGGGCACGACGAGCGAGCACGTGGACCGGCTGCTCGCCGCCCTTCGCTCGTTGTAGGCGGGACTCAGGCCTCGACGACCACCGGGATGATCATCGGACGGCGACGGATCTTGCCGCCGACCCAGCCGCCGACGGCGCGGCGCACGACCTGCTGCAACTGGTGCGGGTCGGTCGTGCCCTTGCGGGTGGCTTCCTCGATGGCGGCGATGATCTTGGGCCGCACCTGGGTGAAGATCTCCTCGTCCTCGGCGAAACCACGCGCGGTGATCTCCGGGCCGGCGACGATCTTGCCGCTCGAGGAGTCGACGACGACCATGACGGAGATGAAGCCCTCGTCGCGCAGGATGCGACGGTCCTTGAGCAGCTCCTCGGTCGCGGCACCGACGCTCGAGCCATCGACGTAGGTGTAGCCGCAGGGCACCGCCCCGACGATGCGCGCGCGACCGTCGATGAGGTCGACGACGATGCCGTCCTCGGCGAGCACCACGTGCTCGGGGTCGACACCCGTGTCGATGGCCAGCTCGGCGTTGGCCACGAGGTGGCGCCACTCGCCGTGGACCGGCATCACGTTGCGGGGTTTGACGATGTTGTAACAGTAGAGCAGCTCGCCGGCGCTGGCGTGGCCGGAGACGTGCACCGTGGCATTGCCCTTGTGCACGACGTCGGCTCCCAGGCGCATCAGGCCGTTGATGATCCGGTAGACGGCGTTCTCGTTGCCGGGGATCAGGCTCGAGGCGAGCAGGACGGTGTCGCCATCGCCCACGTCGATGCGGTGGTCGCGGTTGGCCATGCGCGACAGAGCAGCCATCGGCTCGCCCTGGCTACCGGTGCACACCAGGACGACCTCGTCGTCGGGCAGCTGATCGAGCTTCTTGACGTCGACGAGGACGTTGTCCGGGACGTGCAGATAGCCCAGGTCGGCGGCGATGCCCATGTTGCGCACCATCGAGCGGCCGACCATCGCGACCTTGCGCCCGGAGCGCTCGGCGGCATCGAGCACCTGCTGGACGCGGTGCACGTGACTGGAGAAGCAGGCGACGATGACCCGGCGACGCGCCTTGCGGAAGACGTCGTCGATCGAGCCGGCGATGTCTCGCTCGGGCGTGGTGAAGCCCGGGACCTCGGCATTCGTGGAGTCGGTGAGGAAGAGGTCGACTCCCTCCTCCCCCGCGCGGGCAAAGGCACGCAGGTCCGTCAGGCGTCGATCAAGCGGCAGCTGGTCCATCTTGAAGTCGCCGGTGTGCAGCAGGGTGCCGCCGGGCGTGCGGAGGAAGAGCGCCAGCGCGTCAGGGATCGAGTGGTTGACGGCGATGAACTCGCAGTCGAAGACGCCGAGCTTCTCGCGGCCGCCCTCACGCACGCCCAGGGTGTAGGGCTTGATCCGGTGCTCCTTCAGCTTCGCCTCGATGAGCGCCAGCGTGAGGGTCGAGCCGACGAGCGGGATGTCCGGCTTGAGCTTCAGCAGGTACGGGACCGCACCGATGTGGTCCTCGTGGCCGTGCGTGAGGACGATCGCCTGGATGTCGTCGAGGCGATCGGCGATCGCATCGAAGTCCGGCAGGATCAGGTCGACGCCGGGCTGGTGGTCCTCGGGGAAGAGGACACCGCAGTCGACGACGAGCAGCTGCCCGTCGTGCTCGATGACGGTCATGTTGCGACCGACCTCACCGAGCCCGCCGAGGGCGGTGACGCGCAGCGCGCCCTTCTTCAGCGGCGGCGGCAGCTGCAGGTCGGGGTGGGGATGGCTCATCAGGCGGCTCCGATTCCGGATGCGTTGAGCCCGGCGCGCAGGACCTCTAGGTGCTCCTCGGGGCCCTGAACGTAGGGCAGGCGGACAGTGGCGTTGTCGATGATCCCGAGCTCGACGAGGGCGGCCTTGACCATGATGGCGCCCTGCGAGGTGCCCATGATCGCGTTTACCACGGGGATGAGGCGGTGGTGGACGGCCCGGGCGCTCGCCAGATCACCGGCGTCGAGCGCGGTGACCATCTCGCGATAGTGGTTCCCGGCCACGTGGCCGACGACGGAGACGACACCGTGGGCGCCCTGGGCGAGGAGGGGGAGGTTCATCTCGTCGGCACCTGAGTACCAGAGCAGGTCGGTCGCGGCCATGACCTGCGTGGAGGCCCACAGGTCCCCCTTCGCGTCCTTGACGGCGAGGATGCGCGGGTGCGACGACAGCGCAATCAACGACTCCGTCGCGAAGGGAGTGGCCGTGCGCCCCGGGATGTCGTAGAGCATGATCGGCAGGACCGCGGCGTCCGCGATCGCGCGGGTGTGCGCGATCAGGCCCGCCTGGGTCGGCTTGTTGTAGTACGGCGAGACGACGAGCAGGGCGTCCGCCCCGGCCTCGGTCGCCTCGGCGGCCATCTGGATCGCGTGGGCGGTGTTGTTCGAGCCGACGCCCGCTGTGACCTTCAGGCGGTCACCCGCGGCGGCCTTGACCTCGCGGACCATGGTGATGCTCTCGCCGGCGGTCAGGGTCGGCGACTCACCGGTCGTGCCGTTGACCACGACCCCGTCGTGGCCGGTCGCGACGAGATGCTCGACGACCGCGGCCACGGCCGTGGTATCCAGCGCGCCGTCGGGCGTCATGGGGGTGACCATCGCCGTGATCACCCTGCCGAAGGGGGAAGTCGTCGTCATGCGTTCAGGGTAGCCGTCAGTGCCCCCGTCTATCGTGGCGCCATGCGCCAGTACCTCGACCTGATGTCCCATGTCCGCGACCACGGTGTCGAGAAGGACGACCGGACCGGTACGGGGACCCGCAGCGTCTTCGGTCACCAGATGCGCTTCGACCTCGCCGAGGGGTTCCCGGTGCTGACGACCAAGAAGCTGCACCTGCGCTCGATCATCGGCGAGCTGCTGTGGTTCCTGCGTGGCGAGACCAACGTCCGGTGGCTGCAGGAGCGCGGCGTCTCCATCTGGGACGAGTGGGCGGACGAGTCCGGCGACCTCGGCCCGGTCTACGGGCACCAGTGGCGCTCCTGGCCGGACCCGGACGGGGGCACCATCGACCAGATCGCCGCCCTGATCGAGGGTCTGCGCACCACCCCCGACAGCCGTCGGCACATCGTCTCCGCGTGGAACGTCGCCGAGGTCGGCGAGATGGCGCTGCCGCCGTGCCACACGATGTTCCAGTTCTACGTGGCCCCCGGGGTCGACGGCGCCCGTCCTCGTCTGTCCTGCCAGCTCTATCAACGCAGCGCCGACATCTTCCTCGGCGTGCCCTTCAACATCGCCTCCTACGCGCTGCTGACGATGATGGTGGCCGCGCAGGTGGACATGGAGCCGGGCGAGTTCGTGCACACACTCGGCGACGCGCACCTCTACCTCAACCACCTCGAGCAGGCCGACCTGCAGCTGACCCGCGAGCCCGGGCCGCTGCCGAGGATGGAGATCGCTGCCCGGGAGTCCATCGACGCCTACGAGATCGAGGACTTCACCCTCGTCGGCTACGAGGCCGCGCCGAGCATCAAGGCACCGATCGCCGTATGAGCCTGCCCCGCCCCCTTCCCCGGTCCCTGCGCGGCCGCGTCCCGCTGACCGCTGCCGCCTACGCGGTGATCACCCGTGCGGGTGAGCACGGCCGTGAGGTGCTGCTGCAGCTGCGCCGTGGCACCGACTACATGGACGGCTGGTGGGCCTGCGGCGCCGCTGGTCACCTCGAGGACGCCCAGTCCCCCAGCGAGGCGCTGGCACAGGAGGCGCAGGAGGAGCTGGGCATCACGATCGAGGCCGCCGAGCCGTTGACGACGCTCCAGCGTTCCAACCCCTTCGGTCCGCTCGAGCAGCGCGCCGACTTCTTCTTCCACGTCACCCGGTGGTCCGGCGAGCCGAGGCTGCTCGAGCCGGACAAGGCCGCTGACCTGCGGTGGTTCCCCCTGCAGACGCTGCCGGACCAGGTCGTCCCCCACGAACGGGTCGTTCTCGAGGCACTGCGGGAGGGAGAGGTGCCTCCCTTCATCGAGCGGGGCCACGACCAGCGGCTGACGCTCGTCGCGGCCCTCGGCTCCAACGGCGCCATCGGCGTCGACGGGGGCATGCCGTGGCACCTGCCGGAGGACCTCGCCCACTTCAAGGCCGTGACCATGGGCGGGGTGATGATCATGGGCCGGCGCACCTGGGACTCCATCGGCCGGGCCCTGCCGGGACGCACGACCATCGTCGTGACCTCCGACCGCGAGTGGTCCGCGCCCGGCGCGCTCGTCGTCCATGCCCTGCACGAGGCGATCTCCGTGGCCGGCCCCGGTCAGACCTTCATCGCCGGCGGCGGCGAGATCTACCGGCAGACGATCGACCTGGCCTCCCGTCTCGAGCTGACCGAGGTCGCCGCCTCGCCCGAGGCCGAGGTCTTCTTCCCCGAGGTCGACCCGAGCGACTGGCGCGAGGTCTCCCGCACGCCACGGGGAGGCTTCGACTTCGTCACCTACGAGCGTCAACCGTCGACGTTCACCTGACTCTACATGAACCTATATGGTTCATAATGAACGAAATGAAGCTATGATGTTCATATGACAGTGGTGGTCACACTCATCGGTGACGTCGTCTCCTCGCGCAGCGCGCCGGACCGGCGGGAGTTGCACGCGCTCCTGCAGGAGACGCTCACCGCCGTCACCGCGGCGACCGCCCCCATCCACCCCCTGCGCATCACCGTCGGTGACGAGTTCCAGGGCGCCTGGGAGCGGCGGGGCCAGGCACTGCACGCCGCCTTCCTGCTGCGACTGACCCTCCTCCCCCGGGTCGAGACCCGTTACGGCCTCGGCCGGGGCGAGGTGACCGACCTCGAGCAGGACGGCACCGTGCAGGACGGGCCGGGCTGGTGGAGCGCCCGCGAGGCCATCACCACGACGAAGGGGGCGGAGGCCGACGTGCGCTCCGACGGCCTCGTCGTGCGCACCCGCTGGCACGAGGGTGGCCCCACGGGCCTGGCCGTCGACGCGGCGGTCCGGCACCGCGACCTGCTCGTCGCCGGTCTGGACGAGCGGTCGCTGCGGCTGCTTCGCGGCCTCCTCCTCGAGCGGACCCAGCGCACCCTCGCCGCGGAGGAGAGGATCAGCCCCACCGCGGTCTCCCGGCGGGTCCATCGCGACGGGTTGGCGCAACTCATCGCGATCGACGCCGATCTGGCGGATCTGCCATGAGTGTCTTCGCGATCCTGCTCGTCGCCATCGGTGTGGCCGACCTCGCTCGCAGCATCATCGAGCAGCGGAGCACCCGCGAGGGCGACGCCACCCGCTGGCGGGTCCACCGCATCGGCACCGAGGCGGGCATCGTCTCGCTCTGGTTCGGCGCAGCCCTGGCCGGCCTGCTGACCACGACATCGGGCTGGCTCCTCGTGGCGTTGGCGACCGTCTCCCTCGCTGCGTGGCTGCTCGTCTCCGGGTGGGCTCTGACCCGCGATCGCGGCCACGTCATCGCCCTGTCCACGCTGGCCGGTGGGCTCGTGGCCCAACTCGCCCTCGCCGGGTGGGCGCCGCAGGCCGGTGGTGCACTGGCGCGGTGGATCACCTGGGCGGACCTGCCCTGGTCCCCCGAGCCGGGCCGGGCGCTACTCATCGCAGGTCTGGCGCTCGTGCAGCTGAGCACGGGCAACCTCATCGTGCGACTCGTCCTGATCAGCACGGGGGCCATGGCTCCCGGACCACCGATCGACCGGACGCAGGCTGCGGACCGGGCGCAGGAGCCGGACCAGCCGTCCGACACGCTCAAGGGTGGCCGTCTCCTGGGACCGCTGGAGCGGATCTTCATCCTCGGCCTCGGCCTCGCCGGACAGGTGACGGCCGCGGGGATCGTCATCGCTGCCAAGGGCCTGATCCGTTGGCCGGAGCTGCGCTCGTACGCACGGCCCGGGTCCGCCGGCGGACGCCACTCGGACATCGACACCGTGACCGAGTACTTCCTCGTCGGCAGTTTCGTCAGCTGGCTCGTCGCGCTCGGCGCTCTCGTCCTCGCCCTCTGACGCGGTGCATCAACGAGACAGGTCGATGTGGGCGATCGCCGGCTCGACCAGACTGCCCAACCACACCCGGCCGTCCTGCTCGCGCACGCCGGTGGCCATGTGCCAGCTGGTGGCGTCTGAGGACAGGTCGTGCACCAGCGAGCCGGCGGAGTCGTGGGCGGTGAAGCGCACGGTGCGCTTCGGCGTGGGCTTGACCGCGTCGGGCAACCGCAGGGCGAGGTCCCGCACCCGCTGCGGCGCCTTCTGCAGCATGCCCAGGACCGGGTCGGGCGGGGAGGCGATGGCCGACCAGATCAGCCCGTCCGACCCACGCGAGATGTTGTCCGGATAGCCCGGCAGGCCGGTGACGAAGAGCTGCTCCGCGGGCGGCACGACGCCACTCCCTTCGCTGCCGACGACGTGGTCGGCCACCGGCAACCCACCGCTGAGCTCGACCCGGCGGATGCGCTGCAGCGCGGTCTCCGCGACGAGGACGGCGCTCTCGTCCGGCAGCAGGGCCACACCGTTGGCGAAGGCAAGCCCGTCCAGGACCGTCGTGACGCTGCCGTCGACCGCGCGCCGCAGCAGCCGTCCGCTGCGGGTGTGCTCGATGAGTTCGGACTTCCACACCTCGACGCCCCAGTGCCGGGAGGAGTCGCTGAACCAGATCGTCCCGTCGGCGGCGACGGCGGCGTTGTTGGTGAAGACCATCGCGGCACCATCCACGTGCGTGACCAGTTCCTCGATCGCCCCGGTCCCGTGCACGTCGACGGCGAGCAGGCCGCGCCTCGCATCGCACACGAGCAACCGCCCGTCCGGCAGCCACTCCAACCCGAGGGGCCGGCCTCCCGTCTCGACCACCCGCTCACTGCTGCGCCCGTCCGGGGTCACCGCGATGACGGCCCCATCGACGGTCCCGGTCCACACCCGCCCATCGGGCCCCACGAGCACGTCCTCGGCCCCGAGGCCGGGGACCGGCACGATCGTCAGCGGCATCATCGTCTCCATCACCCCACCGTAGGGCTCCGGCGGGGACGAAGGGAGGGCTGCGCCGTGGCCTTCGCCGCCTTTCGTATGCTGGCGGGCGTGCCGATCCTCAGCGAGACCACCGATGCCGTCACGACCCTGACCATCGACCGGACCCACCGCCGCAATGCCCTCGACCTGACGACCCTCGAGGAACTGGACGCGGCGGTCACCGCCGCCGTCGAGTCCGGCTCGCGGGCACTCGTCCTCACCGGCGCGGACGGACACTTCTGCGCCGGGGCTGACCTGACCGAGCTCGAGGACGTCACCTTCACCGAGCGGCTCGCCGAGGTCCTCGAGCACCTCGCCGGTGTCCCGATCACGTCGATCGCGGCGATCTCCGGCTCGTGCATGGGTCTGGGGATGCAGCTCGCGGTCGCGTGCGATGTCCGGGTCGTCGAGGACGGTGCCCGCTTCGCCATCCCCGTGGCCAAGCTCGGCCTGATGGTCAACAAGTGGACGCTCGAGCGCGCCGCACGCTTCTGGGGTGAGGGCGCAGCCCGGCACATGGTGCTCACGGCCGCGGTCCTGGACCACGAGGACGCGTGGCGCCTGGGCTTCACCCAGCGTCGGGGCGGCCTCGACGTCGCTCTCGACCTCGCCCGGGCAGCCGTCCCGCTGGCCCCGTTGACCCAGCAGGGGTCGAAGGTCGGGATGGACTCCCCGACCGGCCCCGATGCGGCCTACGAGGAGGCATTCGCACGTGCCTGGGCCAGCTGTGACCTCGCCGAGGGTCAACGTGCCTTCACGCAGCGCCGTTCCCCCGTCTTCCAGGGCCGCTGATGCCCACCGCCGACGCCAGCGTGCGCGCCGCCAGCGCCAACGACGCCCCGGCCGTGGGGCAGGTCCAGGCCCTCGTGTGGCAGGAGGCCTACGACGGCATCGTCCCGCCGCAGGTGCACGCAGCCTTCGACCCCCAGTCCTTCGCCGCGGCCTGGCGCGACTCCCTGCGCACACCGCCCGAAGGGGTGCACCGCCTGCTCGTCGCCTGCGCCGGGGAACAGGTGGTCGGCTTCGTGGCCATCGGGCCCAGCCAGGACCCCGACACCGGCCAGACCACGGGCGAAGTCACCGCTTTGGGCGTCCACCCGATGCACCGTCGGCAGGGCCACGGCTCCCGGCTGCTCAACGCCGCCGTCGACATGTTGCGCGACGCCGGCGCCGACCACGTCACCGTCTGGTGCCTCGTCCAGCACGAGGGCGTGCGGGCCTTCCTCACCGGCTCCGGACTCGAGCCCGACGGCGCCTACCGGGACCGGGTGATCTCTCCCGAGGAGGACACGGCCCGCGAGGTGCGACTTGTCGCGACCCTCACCGACGACGCCAGCCCGGAAGCGGCTGGGTGACCCACCCGTCGCCTGCGGCGCACGCAGACGCTCGTCGGCAGGGCCTGTCCGTCGGCGTGGCCACGGGGGTCTACGGAATCAGTTTCGGTGCCCTGGGTGTCGCGTCCGGCCTCGACGTCTGGCAGACGATGGCCCTGTCGCTGCTGTTGTTCACCGGTGGGTCGCAGTTCGCCTTCATCGGCATCATCGGATCCGGCGGAAACCCGGTCACGGCCGTGGCCACCTCCACCCTCCTGGGGATCCGCAACGGCCTCTACGGCCTGCAGCTGGCCAGGGTGCTGCAGCTGACCGGGTGGCGTCGGGCGGCCGCAGCCCACCTGACCATCGACGAGTCCACGGCCGTCGCGCTGGCGCAGACGCAGCCGCAGGTCCAGCGCACCGGGTTCTGGGCGGGAGGGCTGGGCGTCTTCACCTTCTGGAATCTCTCGACGCTCGTTGGCGCGATCGTCGGCAACGCCATCGGTGACCCGCGCGTCTGGGGGCTCGACGCCGCAGCGGCCGCCGCCTTCGTCGGCCTCATCTGGCCCCGCCTGCGCGAACGCACCGGAAGGGTCACGGCCGCGCTGGCGGCAGTCATCGCCCTCATCGCCTTCGCCCCCACACCGGCCGGTGTCCCCGTGCTCCTCGCCGCCATCGCGGCGGTCGTCGTCGGGCTCGTCGACTCGGCCCCGAGCCGGGCCCGTGACATCGAGCAGCCGGAAGGGGACTTCCTGTGAGCACCACCACCTTGTGGCTCGCCGTCCTCGCCGCCTGCGTGCTGGGCTTTGCGGCGAAGTACGCCGGGTATCTCGTACCCGAGTCCGTCGTCGACGGTCGGCGTCGTTCCCGGATCATCGGCCTCCTCCCGGTCGCCCTGCTCGCCGGGCTGGTCGTCACCCAGACGGTCGGAGGCGAGGGCGACATCGTCGTTGACGCCCGGCTGGCGGCCGTCGCCCTCGCCGTGGTGCTGCTGTGGCTGCGGGCCAACTTCGTCATCGTCGTCGTCGCGGCAGCCGCCCTGGCCGCCGGCCTGCGAGCGCTCGGCTGGGGCTAGAGCTCCAGGCCGGCGGCCGCTGCGAGGGTCCGGTCGACGAACTCGATCGCGGTGGGCGGTGGACGCTCCGCGACGTGCGCCAGCAGGATGCTGCGTGCAGGCAGGGCGGGCGCGATGGGCAGCAGACGCACTCCGGGGTCCTGCGGGTCGACCGACAGTGCAGGCATCACGGCCGTCCCGATACCTGCTCGCACCATGGCCTGCACCGCAGCATTGTCATTGCTGCGGAAGGCAAAGGCCGGCTGGATGCCCGCGGCACTGAAGCCCCGCTCCACCAGCTCGTGACATGCGCACTGGTCGTGTCCGATTAGTGGGCGGTCCCCCAGGTCCCGGATCGAGAGCGCCTCCTGTGCCGGGTCGCCGGCCCGGACGACGGCGACGAAGGTGTCGCGCACCACCTCGCGCACCGTCAGCCCCGGGGCATCGACCGGGCCGACGAGGAAACTGACGTCCAGCCGGGCGCTGCGCAACGCCCGGATCAGCACGTCGTTGTCGTTGCTCTCCAGGACGGTCACCTCGACAGCCGGACTGTCCTGACGCAACTCACCCAGGACAGCCGGGAGCAACCGGGCCGACACCGACTGGAACGTCCCGATCGCGAGTCGACCCCAGGTCCCGTCGCGCAACGACGCGATGCGCAGATCCAGCAGGTCCGCGGTGGCCAAGAGGTCCCGGGCGACATCGAGGACCTCCAGACCCACTGCGGTCAGGACCACCGGCCGAGGCCCTCCGGGTCGGTGGAAGACCGTGGCCCCCAACGTCTTCTCCAGGGTCGCGATCTGACTGGTCACGGCCGCCTGCGAGAAGCCGAGCCGTGCGGCCGCCCGCCGGTAGGAACCCTCCTCGTGGATCGCGACCAACGCCGCGAGGTGGCGCAGACTCAGGTCGGTGGCGGCCATGGGCACACTCTAGCCAGCGATCGACTTTCCCGAACAGCATGGGCGGAAGTGACCACTTTTGTCAGTCACACGCCCCTGCCAGCATGGAGGCAACCCACGGATGATCAGGAGTGCCACATGACAACCGCAGCCCTACGGCCGTCCGCCGTCGTCGACGCGACCACGGCGGAAGAGTTCGCCGCGACCGGGGCCGTCATCGTGCGCGGCCTCTTCAGCCCCGAGGAGGTCGCGACCATCGAGCGGGGCATCGAGCGCACGCTGGCCGAGCCCAGCCCCCGCAAGAAGGTCGCGAGCAGCGCCACCGACCCGGGGAGCTTCGTCGAGGACTTCTGCAACTGGCAGCGGATCGAGGAGTTCCGCCGGGTGGCGTACACCTCGCGCGCTGCGGACGTGGCCGCAGCGCTGACCGGGAGCGAGCGCATACGCCTGTACCACGATCACGTCCTGGTCAAGGAGCCCGGAACCCAGCAGGAGACGCCGTGGCACCAGGACCAGCCGTACTACAACGTCGACGGCCTCGACAACTGCTCGATGTGGGCTCCCGTCGACCCGGTGGCGGCGGAGTCGACGCTGGAGTTCCTCGCCGGGTCGCACCGGCAAGGATGGCTCATGCCACGCACGTTCATGTCGAACGAGGCCAGGTGGTTCCCGGAAGGTTCGCTCTCCGAGCTACCGGACATCGAGGCCCACCGCTGCGACCACGACATCCGTGGCTGGGCGATGCAGCCGGGGGACGCGGTCTTCTTCCACATGCTGACGCTCCACCACGCCTACGGCGTCCCGGGCACCACAAGGCGTCGCGCCTTCTCGCTGCGCTTCCTCGGGGACGACATGGTGCACGCGCCGCGCCGATGGGTGACCTCTCCCCAGTTCGACGGGCTCGAGGACGAGATCGCGGCCGGAGCCCCCATGGACCATGGCCTGTTCCCCGTGCTGCGCGAGGGCCGCGCCGCGCAGGCAGGCCCGATCGACTAGAGCCCTCGCCTCAGAGGCCGAGCACGTTCTCCAGCCCCACGGTCACACCGGGGTGCTTGCCGACCGCGCGCACGCCGGCGAGGACGCCGGGCATGAAGGAGACCCGATCGAAGGAGTCATGGCGGAGGGTGAGCATCTCGCCCTCGTTGCCCAGGAGGACCTCCTGGTGGGCGACGAGGCCGCGCAGGCGGACCGCGTGCACCGGCACCCCCTCGACCTGTGCGCCACGGGCCCCGTCCGGGTCCTGGGTCGTCGCATCGGGGACCGCCCCCAGCCCGGCCTCCTCGCGCGCGGCGCCGATCATCTCGGCGGTGCGCGTCGCGGTGCCGCTCGGGGCGTCGACCTTGCGCGGATGGTGCAGCTCGATCACCTCGACCGACTCGTAGAAGCGCGCGGCCTGCTTGGCGAACTGCATCATCAGGACGGCACCGATGGCGAAGTTCGGCGCGATGAGCACCCCGACGCCCCCCTTCGCCTCGACGTCGCTGCGTAGCTCCCCGGCCTTGGCATCGGTCCAGCCCGAGGTGCCGACGACGACGTGGACGCCCCTGGCGACACAGTGGCGCACGTTGCCCTCGCTGGCAGCGAGCACGGTGAAGTCGATGGCGACGTCCGCGCCGCCGAGGTCGCCGAGGTCGTCCCCGTCGTCGTATCGGCCGACGAGCTCGAGGTCATCGGCTCCCTCCACCGCGTCGCACGCCGTCGAACCCATGCGCCCTGCGGCGCCGATCACTGCCACCTTCGTCGTCATTGCCACAGCCTACGAGCGACGGCCAGCACCCTTCGCCCCCGTCCGCGATCGAGCCGCGAAATTGCCCAGGACACGCACCGGACAACCGTCGTTCACCTGGAATTCACCTTGATGCTAGGGTCAAGGTGAACAAACGATGAACACGAGGTGTCCGACATGGCCGTTACTCCCCTGACGAAGAAGTCCGAGGCTCGTCCGGCTCCGCGCCTGACCTGCACCTGGGTCGCCGTTCGCGGGGATGGCGGCCGGACCCGCATGGAGATGCGCTGGGTGGAGCAGGCCGCTCCCCGCTCCACCCGATCCGCCGCCTGAGCCCGGTGCGCACTGCCGTCGAGCAACGCCGGCCGAGGAGTGGGCGTGCACGACCTCGGCGTCACTGACCGGCGGCAGCCACAACCTGCTCCCAGGTGACCTGTCGAGGGGCGCCGGCCCGATCCGGCGTCGCCAGGATGGCGATGGCTCGCAGTCGCTCCCGCTGCCCCAGGTCTGCGCCGAAACGGTCGAGGACGAGGACGGCACGTGGACGGGCGAGACCACCCATCACTTCGCGCACCGTCTCCATCAGCTCCACCGCGACGCCGTCCAGGTCCGGGTCCGGGCCGACCTCGGAGCTGAGGCTGACCGCGGCGACGAGCGAGCGCCCGAGATCGGGGTCCTTGCGGGAGGTCACCTCGGCGGCCTCGACGAAGGGGTGGTCCGCCAGGACCTCACGGACCTCGCGGAGGGAGACCAGCTGCCCGGAGATCGAGACCACCTCGTCGGTGCGCCCCAGGAAGTCCATGCGTCCGTCGCCCCGACGAACGACCAGATCACCCGTGGCGTAGCTACCGGGGTGGCGGGTCCAGTGCATGTCCGCGACCCCCGCCTGCGGGCCCTCCACACCGACCATCGTGCCCGCCCACGGGAGCCGAAGGATCGCCTCGCCGGCCTCACCCTCCGCGACCGGCCTCCCCTCGGCGTCGACGATGTCGAGGCCACAGTCCGGCACGGGAGCCACGTCGTCACCACCGCTGCCGTCCACCTGGACGATTCCGCCGAGCTCGAGCTGGCCCCAGGCGTCGACGACATCGATCTCCCTCGAGGCGAAGGCCTGCCCCAACCAGGACCGCAGCTCCTCCTCGACCGGCTCACCGGCCGTGGTGACCCGGCGCAGCGAGGGCAGCTCGGAGGCCTCGGGCAGCTCACGGGCCCAGCCCCGCACGGTCCGCGCCACGGATGGGGTCGTGACCATGCTGTCCACTCCGTATCGGGCGACGATGTCCCATGCCCGGGTCTGCGAGGGCTGGTCGAGCGTGCCCTCGTACATCACGACCGTGTCGCCGTAGGCCAGCGGACCGTAGATGCCGTGGAACTGGGTGACGGTCCAGGCGATGTCAGCAGCGCACCAGAAGACGCCACCGGTGCGCAGGCGACGGTGGACGGCCGTGGCCCCGGCCAGCATGGTCGCGGTGCCGTGCACGATGGAGACGGTCTGACCACCTCGGTGGGCCAGGGGGATTGCCGCGATCGGGTGGTCGGCCGGCAAGGACGCGGGCGCCGATGGGTCACCCACCGGCGGCGTCACGCCGCCGGGCCGTGCCGGGGCCACGAGGTCGTGGTACCAGCGATCGCCCTCGAACCACGCGACGTCCATCCCCGTGCGGCGCACGACGATGGTGTGCTCGACCGATCCGCCGGCAAGGAGTGCGTCGTCGGCGCGCGACTTCAGGGGAAGCACGGTCCCGCGCCGCCAGGCACCGTCCTGGGTGAAGAGCACCTTCAGGTCGAGCAGCTCCAGTCGGTCCCCGAGGGGCTCGACCGGCAGAGGGGCCGGCAGCACGGTGTGGATCGCACCGATGCGGGCGCAGGCGAGCATGATGACGACGGTCTCGGGGAGCCACCCCAGGTGCAGACCGACGCGATCGCCCCGGTCGACACCCATCCCCCGCAGTGCGGCGGTCAGCGCCAGCACCTCGTCGTGCAGCTGGGCGTAGGTCAGGGTGCGCCGGTCCCCCGGCTCCCCCTCCCAGTGGATGGCCGCCTGGTCGGCCCGGTCGGCGAGGTGCCGATCGACGCAGTTGGTGGAGAGGTTGAGGGCACCGCCGACGAACCACCGCCCGGAGCGTCCGCCGGGCAGCCACAGGTCGGCGAAGGGGGTGTCGAAGGAGATCAGGTCGGCGATCTCCTCCCACGAGGACGGCGGGGCAATCTGCCAGATGGCTGCGGGGTCCGGCTCAGGCATGGCCGAGCGTCCTTCCTGCCGCGCGCGCTGCGCGACCGAGCTTGCCCGCGACGGCCTTGACGACGTGGTCGTCATCGGGATCGTCGATGTTGGCCGCCAGGACGGCGACCGTCACCCCCTGCCCGTCGACCACCGGGACAGCCACCTCCGGTGGCATCGTCGGGTCCTCCGGAGCCAGGGCGAGGTGATCGGCCGCCGCCCACCGGGCGCGGGCCTCGTCGGTGGCTGTCTGGCGGTCGTGGTCCTCGGCGCGGTCCAGGGAGCGCTGCCACACGTCGTCGTCCTCGGCACGCGCGGCGAGCAGTCGGCCACCGGCGCACGAGAGCGCCGGCGTCACCCGGTGCGCGTCCCGGTAGGGGCCGGGACCGGTCCCGTCGACGCGGTCGACGTAGATGACCTCGCCGTGGACCAGGATCTCGACGTGGATGGTGTGCTCGAGCTGGTCGCGCAGCTGCGAGAGGTAGGGGCTGAGCGCTCCGAGCAGGGGCAGCCGGGAGAGGTAGTGGTTCGCCAGCCGGGTCAGCTCGGGCCCGAGCCCGTAGCGGGATGAGCGGGGGTCCTGGACGACGAGGTCGGCCAGGACGAGTGAGCGAAGCAGCCGGTGGACGGTGGGCACCGACAGCCCCGACCGTTCGGCCAGGTCGGTCAGCTGCTGGTAGGCGGGCCCCTCACCCAGCAACTCGAGCAGGCGCACGGCATTGCGCACCGTCCCGAGACCGCCCCGACCGGCCGTTGCCGACTCAGGCACGTGCGATGCAGTCACCACGACCCCCCTCTTCCGACGTCATTGCGCGAACGCCATCGAGTCAATCATGTTCGGAGACACATTTCTGAACAAGGTGCTTGATTTTCACATAATGAAAACCTAGTGTCACTTCCAGCAGTTTCACCGTCGAAACCCGAAAAGGGAGGGTCAGTGCTGACCAGGGCCTACCAGCACTCGCTACGCGGAAGCCACCTGCCCGCAGGCGAGACGCTCCTTGACGTCGATGACGTCACGCTCCGATTCGGCGGGGTCACCGCCTTGCGTGGGGTCTCCTTCTCCGTCACCGAGGGGCACATCCACTCGATCATCGGCCCCAACGGCGCCGGCAAGTCCTCCCTGCTCAACTGCATCAGCGGCCTCTACCGACCGCAGGAGGGCCAGATCCGTCTGCAGACCGCCGCTGCCCCTGCGGGTGACGGCAGCGCCGGGAGGGTCAGCACCCACCAGCTGACCACGCTCCCACCACACCGGATCGCGCGACTGGGCGTGGCCCGTTCCTTCCAGAACATCGAGCTCTTCCACGCGATGAGCGTCCTGGAGAACCTCATGCTCGGCCGCCACATCCACATGGACCACAGCGTGTTGAAGTCGCTGCTGTGGTTCGGCCCCGCCCGCCGGCAGGAGATCCGGCACCGTCACCTCGTCGAGGAGGTCATCGACCTGCTCAACCTGCAGGCGGTGCGCAACACGCCGGTCGGCTCGCTCGCCTACGGCATCCAGAAGCGCGTCGAGCTCGGACGCGCCCTGTGCCTCCAGCCGTCCCTGCTCCTGCTGGACGAGCCCATGGCCGGGATGAACGCAGAGGAGAAGGAGGACATGGCTCGCTTCGTCCTCGACGTCCACGAGCTGGCCAGCGTCTCCGTCGTCCTCATCGAGCACGACATGAACGTCGTCATGGACATCTCGCACCGGATCAGCGTCCTGGACTTCGGCGCGCTGATCGCCGACGGCACCCCGGCAGAGGTCATGGCCGATCCGGCAGTCATCGAGGCCTACCTCGGAGCCGAGGGCGAGGAGGACGCGCATGTCTGACGTGCGAGGTGACACCTTCCCCCAACTGCTCGCCGGACTTGCCGCCACGCGCGGCGACGACGTGGCGATGCAGGAGAAGCAGTACGGCATCTGGCAACCGCTCACATGGAGCGAGTACGAGCGCCGGGTGCACGACACCGCCCACGGACTGGCTGCCCTGGGCATCTCCCGTGGCGAGATCATCGCCGTCCTCGGCGACAACCGACCCGAGTGGCTCATCGCAGAGCTCGCTGCCCAGAGCATGGGCATTGCCGTCGTCGGGATCTACCCGACCTCGATCGGTGAGGAGCTGCGGCACATCCTGACCACCTCCCGCGCGCGGATCGTCGTCGCCGAGGACCAGGAACAGGTCGACAAGCTGCTGCGTCTGCTCGAGGAGGAGACGCCGAACGATGCCGAGCCACTGCGCATCGAGAGGATCGTCTACTACGACCCGCACGGTCTGGAGCAGTACCGGGACCAGGTCCTGATGGAGTTCACCGAGCTCGAGGAGCTGGGCCGTGGTCGTGCAGCCGAGCACCCGGGGTGGTTCCACGAGCAGATCACGGCCGGGTCCGCCGACGACATCGCGGTGATCTGCACCACCTCCGGCACGACCTCGCGACCGAAGCTCGCCGAGCTCTCGCACCGCAACCTGCTGGCCATGGCCGACCACCTCACGAGCATCGACCCGATCGACCGGAAGGACCGCTACGTCTCCTTCCTCCCCTTCGCCTGGATCGGGGAGCAGATGCTCGCCGTCGCCTGCGGGCTGTCCCGGGGCTTGACGATCTCCTTCCCGGAGGACTCCTCGACCCAGCGCAGCGACATGCGCGAGATCGGCCCGGACGTGATGTTCTCGCCGCCGCGGATCTGGGAGTCGATGCTCTCGGAGGTCCAGGTGCGCATCGACGAGGCCGGCTGGCTCAAGCGTCGCGTGTTCGGCTGGGGCTACTCCATCGGCGACACGGTCGCAGAGATGCGGGTCAGCGGCCGGAAGCCCGGGCCACTCCTCTCGGCCACGCATGCACTCGCCGATGCCGTGTCCACACGTCCGGTGCGTGACCAGCTCGGGCTGACGCGCATCCGCCGCTGCTACACCGGTGGTGCTCCCATGGGCCCGGACGTCTTCCGCTTCTTCCACGCCATCGGCGTCAACCTCAAGCAGATCTACGGCCAGACCGAGATCTGCGGCATCGCCGTCGTCCACCGTGACGACGACGTCCCCTTCAACACCGTCGGCACCCCCATCCCGGGGACCGACATGCGCATCAGCGACGACGGAGAGGTCATGCTGCGCTCGGACTCCGTCTTCCGTGGCTACCACCGCCAGCCGGAGGAGACGGCGAAGATCGTCGATGCCGACGGATGGCTGCACACCGGGGACGCGGGATACCTCGACGACAACGACCACCTGGTGATCATCGACCGCGCCAAGGACGTGCTCACCGCATCGGACGGCACCCGCTACTCCAGCGCCTTCATCGAGAACAAGCTGAAGTTCTCCCCCTATGTCGAGGAGGCGGTCGTCTTCCCACCGGAGGACAGCGCGGACGGCATGACGGCGATGGTCATCATCGACCCGGCCACGGTCGGGTCCTGGGCGGAGAACGAACGCCTGAGCTACACGACCTACACCGACCTCGCCGGCAAGCCGGAGGTCCAGGAGCTCATCGCCGAGGAGGCCAGCCGAGCCAACGAGGACCTGCAGGAGGGGATTCGAGTGCGTCGATTCGTCCTGCTGCACAAGCAGCTCGACCCCGACGACGACGAAATCACCCGCACCCGCAAGGTCCGCCGCAACGTCATCGCCGACCGCTACGGCGACATCATCGCGGCCCTCGCACGTGCCGACGACAGGGTCGACGTGCGCAGCCGCATCACCTACCAGGACGGCTCGAGCACCGAGCGCGTCCTCGAGCTGGGCATCTTCGACCTGACCACCTACTCGGTCCCTGAAGGCAGGGGCCGTCGACCCGTCTGGAGTGGCCGCCGATGAGCACCTTCATCAACCAACTGGCCTACGGGCTGGCAGATGGGTCGATCCTGGCGCTGGCCGCCCTCGGCTTCGTCCTGATCTACAAGGCGACGGGCGTCATCAACTTCGCCCAGGGAGAGTTCCTGCTCGTCGGGGCATACATGTTCTACACGGCGTTCGTCGTGCTGAACCTCCCCCTGGTGGTTGCCGTCGTCTTCGGCGTGGTCGTCGCGACCCTCATCGGTGTACTCGTCGAACGGCTGATCCTGCGCCCGATGGTCGGCGAGAACCCGATCAGCATCATCATGGTCACCATCGGTCTGTCCTCGCTGCTGAAGGCCCTGGTCCAGGCGTTCTACGGGACGTCCCCCAAGCGGCAACCACCCATCCTCCCCACGGGGTCGGTCGAGATCCTCGGCGCCACGGTGCCCGTCAACCGGCTGGCCGCGATCGCCATCGCCGCGATCGTGCTCACCGCGTTCACGGTGTTCTTCCGCAAGTCGCGCCACGGCATCGCCATGCGCGCTGTCGCCGACGACCAGCAGGCAGCCATGACGATGGGTATCTCGGTACGACGGATCTTCGCCCTGGCCTGGGCCCTGGCCGCCGTGAGTGCGCTCATCGCGGGTGTTCTCGTCGGTGACATCTCTGCCGTGGACAACAACATCGCCGCCTTCGGTCTGCTCGTCTTCCCGGTCGTCATCCTCGGCGGCCTCGACTCGGTGCCGGGCACGATCATCGGTGGTCTGACCATCGGCCTGCTCAAGCAGTTCACCGCCGGATACCTCGACCCGGGGCTGGCAACCGTCATCCCGTACATCGTTCTCGTCCTGATCCTGCTCGTGCGCCCGTACGGCATCTTCGGCGAGACCCGCATCGAGAGGGTGTGACCTGACGATGGCCGCCACGGCAACCGGAATCCACCACCGCAGCTACACCTCCGAGCTACGACTGCGGGCCACACGGGCCGAGTACTTCCGTCTCGGTCTGATGACCGTCCTGCTGCTCATCCTGCCCTTCGTCCTCGACAACTTCTGGCTCTCCCAGGCCAACCTCATCCTCATCGCCGTCATCGGTGCCGTGGGGCTGAACATCCTGGTCGGGTACACCGGCCAGATATCCTTGGGACAGGGAGGCTTTCTCGCGGTCGGTGCGTACAGCTCCGCGATCCTCTCCGACCGGATCGGGCTGCCCACCCCGCTGGCGATCCTCGTGGCGGTGCTGCTCACCGCTGCGGTCGGCACCTTCTTCGGCCTCCCGGGCCTGCGGTTGAAGGGCCTCTACCTGGCCATCGCCACGCTCGCCAGCCAGATGATCATCGAGTTCGTCATCCGTCGGTGGGACTGGCTGACCCTTGGCCAGGGCTACCTCAACGTCGAGCGGCTGAACCTCTTCGGCTTCCAGATCGGTGGGCGACAGGTCTTCGAGCAGCAGTGGTACTGGGTCCTGCTCGTGCTCGCCGTCCTGACGGTGCTGACCGCCCGCAACCTCTTCCGGACCGGTCTCGGCCGCTCCTTCATGGCCGTGCGTGACCAGGACATCGCGGCCGAGGCGATCGGCGTGAACATCCCGCGGGCCAAGCTGACAGCCTTCGCCGTCTCCTCCGGGTTCGTCGGGCTGGCCGGCGCACTGACCGCCCACTACAGCGAGGTCGTCTCCTGGGAGAAGTTCACCCTCGACGTCTCGATCCTCTACCTGGCGATGATCATCGTCGGAGGACTGGGCAGCATCGCCGGCGCCGTCTACGGGGCGATCTTCATGACGATGCTCCCCGAGCTGATCCGCCAGCTCTCGCTCGGGCTCGGGGACACCCTCCCCTTCCTCGCCGACGAGCTGCCGGCCGTGCGAAATGCCGTCTTCGGGCTCGTGATCATCCTCTTCCTCATCCTCGAGCCACGCGGCCTCGACCGGATCTGGCATCGGATCAAGGACTACTTCCGCTACTGGCCCTTCCGCTACTGACCACCAACCGACCCACCGCTGGTACACCCACACAAGGAGACAACGATGTCTGCACGAACCCGCTCGCTCGCGGTGGCCATGGCCGCTGCCTCCGCTCTCGTCCTGTCGGCCTGCGGTGGCGGTGGCGGCGGGGGAGGCGCCGACTCCGACGAGGCCATCCCGATCGGCATCATCGCCGACCTGACCGGCGCCACCGGTGACGTCGGCAAGCCCTACAACGAGGGCATGCTCGCCTACGTCGACTGGCGCAACGAGGAAGGTGGCATCGAGGGCCGCCAGATCGAGGCCAAGTCGAACGACTACGCCTACGAGGTACCCCAGGCCGAGCAGCTGTACAAGCAGTACGTCAACGACGGCGTCGTCGCCATCCAGGGCTGGGGCACCGGTGACACCGAGGCCCTCTCCGGCAGCGTGTCCAGGGATGAGCTGCCCTTCATCTCGGGGTCCTTCGCCGAGCCGCTGACCGATCCGGAGGAGGCGCCGTACAACTTCATCATCGCGCCGACCTACTCCGACCAGATGCGCATCGCGCTCAACTGGATCTCCGAGGACAGCGGCGGCAAGAGCGACGTCGCCGTCTTCCACAACGACAGCCCCTTCGGCGAGGCCCCCGTCGCGGACGGCAAGAACTGGATCGAGGAGGAGGGTCTGGAGCTGGGCTACGAGGCCTACCCCATGCCGAGCGGCTCGCAGAACTTCGTCGGCCTGCTCTCCCAGGCGAAGGACCAGGGGGCGAAGTACATCGTCATCCAGAACGTCGCCTCCCCCGCGGCGCTGGTCGCCAAGGACATCGCAGCCCAGAAGCTGGACATGAAGATCGTCTGCCTCAACTGGTGTGCCAACGAGTTGTTCATCGAGTCCGCCGGACCCAAGAACGCCGAGGGGCACGTGCTCGTGCAGCCCTTCGCCCCGATGGCCGCCGACAAGGAGGGCCACCAGGTCATCAAGGAGTACGCCGAGGCGAATGGCATCGACACCGCCGACATCGGCACCTCCTGGGTGCAGGGGTGGTACGCCATGGACGTGATGGCCGAGGGGATCGAGGCCGCGCTGAAGAACGGTGACGACCTCACCGGCACCGCCATCCGTGAAGGCCTGGAAACCATGGGGGCGATCGAGACCGGCGGCGTCGTCGGCGACGGAAGCGTCGAGTTCAGCGCCGACAGCCACCGTGGCTCCACCGCCACCGGCATCTACCGGGCCGAGGACGGGAAGATGGTCGAGATCGAGGACGGCGCCACGCTGTGAGCCAGTCCATCGACGCCCACTCCGCGGGGGCGGCGGCTGCCGCTCCCGCGGGGGGACTCCTCGCCCTGAACAACGTCGAGGTCATCTACGACGACGTCATCCTCGTCCTGCGCGGTCTCTCCCTGTTCGTCCCGGATGGCGAGATCGTCGCCCTCCTGGGCTCCAACGGAGCCGGCAAGTCGACCACCCTCAAGGCCGTTTCGGGACTGCTGCCCAGTGAGCGTGGTGCGGTCACCGACGGTTCCGTCACCTTCGCGGGAACGGACATCACCACGATGGACGCGCCCGACCGCGTCCGCGAGGGGATGAGCCTGTGCATGGAGGGGCGCCACGTCTTCGAGCACCTCACCATCGCGGAGAACCTCACCGCCGGTGCCTACACCCAGAAGAACACGGCCGACGACCTCGACCTGGTCTACGAGTTCTTCCCCAAGCTGGCCGACATGCGCAACCGCGTCGCGGGCTACCTGTCCGGAGGCGAGCAGCAGATGCTGGCCATCGGACGTGCCCTGATGGCACGCCCCAAGCTGCTCATGCTCGACGAGCCGTCCCTGGGTCTGGCTCCCCTGCTCGTGCAGGAGATCTTCGGCTACATCAAGCGGCTGAACCAGGAGCAGGGACTGACCGTGCTCGTCGTGGAGCAGAACGCCCGCCGCGCCCTGGAGGTGGCCGACCGCGGCTACATCATGGAGCAGGGGCGCATCGTGCTCGAGGGGTCGGCCGCCGAGCTGCGGGAGAACCCCGACGTCAAGGAGTTCTACCTCGGCCTCGGCGAAGAGGGCGGGCGCAAGAGCTACCGCGACGTCAAGCACTACCGGCGCCGCAAGCGCTGGCTCTGAGCCCACCACCTTCACACCACTGACGAGGAGCTGGTATGTCCATCAAGGCTGCCCTGCGCACTCATCTCGCGGACCACGACCTCGATGCTCGTGTCGCGACCCTGATCGCGCGGGCCGTCAGCGTCCCCGGCCTGGCCGACAGGTTCACCCGGGCCGGGCTCGACCCGCAGGACGTCCGCGGTGTCGCGGACCTCACCTCCCTACCGGTCCTGCCCAAGGACGCGGTCATCGCCCAGCAGGCGCAGGATCCCCCCTTCGGCGGTCTGCTGGCTCCCGACGCCCGGGTGGCGCGGGTCTTCCAGTCCCCCGGCCCGTTGTACGAACCCCAGCTCGTCGGTGACGACTACTGGCGCTGGGGGCAGGTCTTCACCGACCTGGGCGTCGGCGCCGAGGACACCGTGCTCAACTGCTTCGGCCACCACCTCTCCCCCGCCGGGGCGATGATGGAGGCCGGGGCGCACGCGGCCGGGGCCACCGTCGTGCCCGGCGGGATCGGTAGCCAGGACCTGCAGGTGCGTGCGATCGCCGATCTGGGCGTGAGCGCCTACTGCGGACTGCCCAGCTACCTCAAGGTCCTCATCGAGCGCTTCGACGAGCAGGGTCTGCCGGCCGACCGGTGGCGGCTGGAGAAGGCCATGGTCACGGCCGAGCCCCTCCCCGACTCCCTGCGCGGGCTGCTCACCGAACGGGTAGCGACGGTGCGGATGGCGTACGGCACCGGGGAGACCGGACTGCTCGCCTACGAGAACGGCGACGGGCACGGGCTGGCCCTGGCCGACGGGGTCCTCGTCCAGGTGTGCGACCCCACCGGCACACCCGTCGAGGACGAGACCGAGGGCGAGGTGGTCGTCACCGTCCTGCGTCCGCAGTACCCGCTCGTGCGCTTCGGCACGGGCGACCGCTCCGGGTGGACGACGGCTCCGGATGGATCGCTGCGCCTACGTGGGGTCCTCGGCCGCACCGGCGCCGCGGTGAAGGTCAAGGGGATGTTCCTCCATCCCAGCCAGGCCGCCACCCTCATGTCCGGCATCGAGGGGGTGACGGACTACCGGTTCGTCATCGGCCGCGAGGACCACGTGGACACCCTTCGCTGCGAGATCGTGCCCACCGGCGGCGGTGACCCCACCGCGCTGGCTGCGCTGACCGGGCAGGTCGCGCAGCGGGTGCGTGAGGGGCTGCGCTTCCGCGCCGAGGTCGTCGCCGTCTCCCGGCTCACCCCCGGTGACGGACCCCTGCTGGACGAGCGCGACTGGGACTGACCGCTCGGCAGTGCCCCATCCCATGACGAAGGGGGCGGACCCTCCCCTCGGGAAGGTCCGCCCCCAACGTGTGTGGGCTGACGTCAGTCGGCCTGTCCGGACTCCGGGGCGTCCGTGGACTCGCCACCGTCGTTGTCGCGGCGACGACGGCGGCGACCGCCACCGTCACGACCGCCGTCACTGCGGCCGCCACGACCACCCTCGTCGTCGCCCTTCGAGCCGGAGGAGAGCTCTTCCTCCTGCTCGGGGGTGAGGACCGCGGCGAGGCTGAGCTTGCCGCGCGGGTCGATCTCCTTCAGCTCGACCTGGACCTTCTGGCCCACGCCGAGGATGTCCTCGACCGCGTCGATCCGCTTGCCACCGACGAGCTTGCGCACCTCGGAGATGTGCAGCAGGCCGTCCTTGCCGGGCAGCAGGGAGACGAACGCGCCGAAGGTCGTCGTCTTCACGACGGTCCCGAGGAAACGCTCGCCGACCTCAGGCATCTGCGGGTTGGCGATCGCGTTGATCGCGTTGCGCGCAGCGTCGGCGGAGGGGCCGTCGACCGCACCGATGAAGACGGTGCCGTCGTCCTCGATGCTGATGTCGGCGCCCGTGTCGTCCTGGATCTGGTTGATCATCTTGCCCTTGGGCCCGATGACCTCACCGATCTTGTCGACGGGCACGTTGACCGTGATGATCCGCGGCGCGGTCGGCGCCATCTCGTCGGGCGCGTCGATGGCCTCGTTCATGACGTCGAGGATGTGCATCCGGGCGTCACGAGCCTGGGTCAGCGCGCCACCGAGCACCGAGGCGGGGATGCCGTCGAGCTTGGTGTCGAGCTGGATGGCGGTGATGAACTCACGCGTGCCGGCGACCTTGAAGTCCATGTCACCGAAGGCGTCCTCCGCACCGAGGATGTCGGTCAGGGCCGCGTACTGCGTCTCCCCGTCGACCGTGTCGGAGACCAGGCCCATGGCGATGCCGGCCACGGCGGCGCGCAGCGGCACACCTGCGTTGAGCAGCGACATCGTGGAAGCGCAGACCGAGCCCATCGAGGTCGAGCCGTTGGACCCGAGGGCCTCGGAGACCTGGCGGATCGCGTACGGGAACTCCTCACGCGTCGGCAGCACCGGCAGGAGCGCGCGCTCGGCGAGCGCTCCATGTCCGATCTCGCGGCGCTTCGGGCTGCCGACCCGACCGGTCTCACCGGTCGAGTAGGGCGGGAAGTTGTAGTTGTGCATGTAGCGCTTCTTGGTGACCGGGCTCAGCGAGTCGATCGTCTGCTCGAGCTTGAGCATGTTCAGCGTCGTGACACCCATGATCTGGGTCTCGCCCCGCTCGAAGAGCGCCGAACCGTGCACGCGCGGCAGGATCTCGACCTCCGCGCCGAGGGCGCGGATGTCGGCCAGGCCACGGCCGTCGATGCGGACCTTGTCGCGCAGGATGCGCTGACGGACCTGCGCCTTCTGCACCGAGCGGTACGCGGCGGACAGCTCCTTCTCGCGGCCGGCGAACTCTCCCGGAGCCTCATCGGTGCCGGCCAGGGACGCCTTCATGGCGTCCTTGATCTCGTCCAGACGGTCCTCACGCTCGGCCTTGCCGGCGATCGTCAGGGCGGTGGCGAGGTCGCCGGAGGTGGCCTTCTCGACGGCTGCGTAGGCGTCGTCCTCGTAGTCGAGGAAGATCGGGAAGTCCTCGACCGGCTTCGCGGCGCGCGTGGCCATGTCGGCCTGGGCGTCGCACAGGACCTTGATGAACTTCTTCGAGGCCTCCAGGCCCTCGGCCACGACCTCCTCGGTCGGGGCCTGCTTGCCCTGGTTCTGCACCAGGTCCCAGGTGGCGAGGGTGGACTCGGCCTCGACCATCATGACGGCGACGTCGCCCGTCTCGGTCAAGCGGCCGGCGACGACCATGTCGAAGGTCGAGCGCTCGATGTCGCTGAAGTTCGGGAAGGCGACCCACTGGCCGTCGATGAGCGAGACGCGCACCGCGCCGATCGGGCCCGAGAAGGGCAGACCGGAGATCTGGGTGGAGGCGGACGCCGCGTTGATCGCGAGGACGTCGTACTGGTGGTCCGGGTGGACCGACAGGACGGAGATGACGACCTGGACCTCGTTGCGCAGGCCCTTCTTGAAGGTCGGGCGCAGCGGGCGGTCAATGAGGCGGCAGGTGAGGATGGCGTCCGTGCCGGGACGGCCCTCACGGCGGAAGAAGCTCCCGGGGATGCGGCCCGCGGCGTACATCCGCTCCTCGACGTCCACCGTCAGGGGGAAGAAGTCGAGGTGCTCCTTGGGGTTCTTGCTCGCGGTCGTGGTCGACAAGAGCATCGTCTCGCCGTCCAGGTAGGCGCTGACGGCGCCACCGGCCTGCTGGGCGAGGCGCCCGGTCTCGAACCGGACGGTGCGGGTGCCGAAGGCGCCATTGTCGATGGTGGCTTCGGCGGCAGTGATCTCAGGACCCTCCATCGGGTCCTCCTTTTCTCTCTACGTACCGGGTGCATCGTCGTTGTGCCCCGGTGTTTCAGTTGTCGTGCTGATTTCCGGGTGTCTGACCGACCCCGGATACGCGAAGAAGCGGCTCCCGATGGCGGGAACCGCTCTCCACGACGTCCTTATCGGCGCAGACCGAGGCGCTTGATCAGCGCACGGTAACGCCCGATGTCGGTGCTCTCCAGGTAACGCAGGAGGCGGCGACGCTTACCCACCAGGAGCAGCAGCCCGCGGCGGCTGTGGTGGTCGTGCTTGTGGTCGCGCGAGTGCTCGGTGAGATCGGTGATGCGCTGGGTGAGCATCGCGATCTGGACCTCCGGGGAGCCGGTGTCGCCCTCGACGGTGGCGTAATCGGCCATGATCTGCTTCTTGACTTCAGCGGTCAGCGGCATGCTGCGACACTGCTCCTTCTCTGGGGTTGTTGCGCGGCGCGCCCGGGCTGGTTCACCGGGGCTCTGTGGATCCGCGGCCGATCTAACGGCAACCCTTGGAGATTACCAGTGCGCCACTTACCTGCCCTAATCGAGGCTCATAGGTGGGTCATGTGCCCTGCGATGCCCTCGACGGCCTCCTTGACCGCCTCGGAGAGCGTCGGGTGGGCGAAGACGTTGCGGGCGACCTCGTCGGCGGTGAGGTCCCACTGCTGCGCGAGCGTGAGCGCCGGCAGCAGCTCGGTGACGTCCGGGCCGATCATGTGCGCGCCGAGGAGCTCGTTGTACTTCGCGTCGGCGACGACCTTGACGAAACCGGTCGAGTCGCCGAGACCCACCGCCTTCCCGTTCGCGGAGAAGGGGAAGGTCGCGGTCTTGACGTCGTACCCCTTCTCCTTCGCCTGCTCCTCGCTGTAGCCGAAGGAGGCGATCTGCGGGTGGCAGTAGGTCGCCCGCGGGATGAAGTCGTAGGCCACCGGCATCGTCTCTGCGCCGGACATGTGCTCGGCGGCGACGACACCCTGCGCCTCCGCGGTGTGCGCGAGCATCAGCTTCGCGGTGCAGTCACCGACGGAGTAGATGTTCTCGACGTTGGTGCGGCAGTACTCGTCGATGGCGATGGCGCCGCGCTCGGTCAGCTCGACCCCGGCGGCGTCCAGGCCGAAGCCCTCGACCCGCGGGGCGAAACCGATCGCGGAGAGGAGCTTGTCCGCCTCGAGGACCTCACGCTCGCCCCCCTTCGCCGGGGTGACGGTGACCTTGACACCGGATCCGGTGTCCTCGACGGCGTCGACCTTGGTGTTGAGCATGACCTTCACACCGAGCTTCTTGTAGTGCTTGGCCAGCTCCTTGGAGATGACCGGGTCCTCGGTGGGGACCATCCGGTCGAGGAACTCCACGATCGTGACGTCGACGCCGAAGTTCTTCATGACATAGGCGAACTCGACGCCGATGGCGCCGGAGCCGGCGATGATCATCGAGCCCGGGAGGTTCTCGTCGAGGATCTGCTCCTCGTAGGTGACGACGTTGTCACTGAGCTCGACACCGGGAAGCATCTTCGTCGTGGCGCCGCTGGCGATGATCAGCTTGTCGAAGGTCACCGACTTCGTCTCGCCGTCGTCGAGCGCGACGTCCATCGACGTGGACGAGGTGAGGGTGCCCCAGCCGTCGATCTCGGTGATCTTGTTCTTCTTCATCAGGAAGTGCACGCCCTTGACGATGCCGTCGCTCACCTGGCGGGAGCGGGCGTGCGTGGGGCCGTAGGACATCGTGGCGTCGCCCTCGATGCCGAACTTCTTCTTGTCGTGGGTGAGCATGTGCGCGATCTCGGCATTCTTGATCAGCGCCTTGCTCGGGATGCACCCGACGTTGAGGCAGACACCGCCCCAGTACTGCTTCTCCACCACGGCAACGCTCTTGCCGAGCTGCGCCGCACGGATCGCCGCGACGTATCCACCGGGTCCTGCACCGAGCACTACGAGGTCGAAGTCAGCCATGCGGGACAGCCTAACCACCAGAACGTGGCCTGCACCACGCAGGTGGTTCGCCTCTCCTGCGGGCGTGGAGTCAGGGCGTGTCCTCGGCCAGCTCCTCGTGGATCTGCCGGGCGATCGGTGCCGACGTCGCTCCCCCGGTCCCGCCCTGGGAGACGACGACCCCGACGACGTACCGCGGGTCCTGCACGGGTGCGTAGGAGAGGAACCAGGCGGTGTCCTCCTGACCGTGGACCTCTGCGGTCCCGGTCTTGCCCGCGACCGGCCACCGCTTCAGGGGGAAGTCGGCGAAGGCCGAGTGTGCGGTCCCGTCGGGCTGTGCCACGACGTCCTGCAGCGCCCGGCGCAGCAGGTCGCCCGACCTCCCCGGTAGATCGATGCTGTCGACGTCCCCGACGGCGAGGTGGGTGCGGGTGCCTTCGGCGGTGACCTCGGCTCTGCCCAGGTGCGGCTTCGCGACACGCCCCTCCTGCGCGATCGCGCCGAAGACGCTCGCCATCTGCAACAGGGTCGCGGTGACGTCGCCCTGCCCGATCGACAGGTTGGCCTCGTCACCGGGGCGGAAGAGATAGCCGCTCTCGCAGTTCTCCCGGGCCAGTGCCTTGAGGTAGCGCGCATCGGCGCGGTCGGTCATGTCCGGGTAGCCCGTCTCCGCCCGTCGGCAGGTCTCCTCCTTCGTCGACTCCCACCACTGGCGCTTCCACTCCCGGTCCGGGATGCGGCCCGCGGACTCGGTCGGCAGGTCGATCCCGGTGGGTGACCCGAGGCCGAGCAACCGGGCGGTGCCGATGAGCGGGTCACCACCGTCGTCCTGTGCGTCCAGGCCGCCCTGGGCACGCCACACTGCCTCGGCCACCCGGTAGAAGACCGTGTCGCAGGAGACGGTGATCGCCCGGCGCCACGAGATCCACCCGTAGGCGCGCGACTGGTAGTTGTGGAAGGTGCGGTTGCCGATCCGGTGGGACGAGGTGCAGTTGACCTCCTGGTCGAGGTCGACCCCGGAGGCGACCGCTCCCGGCAGGGAGACGACCTTGAAGGTCGACGCCGGTGGTTGTGCCACGCCGGTGACGCGGTCGATCAGTGGGCTGTCCGCCCCCTTCGTCAGGCGGTCGTACTGCTCCTGGGTCACGCCCCGCGACCAGACCGAGGGGTCGTAGGTGGGCAGGCTGGCTGAGGCCAGGACGCCACCGTCACGCAGGTCGAGGACGAGCGCCGCGGCGGTGTCGGCCGTGTGGCCGCGCTCGCGGGCTGCCCGGACGCCGTCGGCGAGCGCTTCCTGGGTCGCGCGCTGGATCCTCAGGTCGAGGGTCGTGACGAGGTCCTTGCCGGGGACCGGGTCGGTGCGATCGACCTCGTCGACGGCGACACCGCGCGCGTCGACGCGCACGGTGCGCTGACCGGCGCGGCCGCGCAGCAGGTCGTCGTACTGCAGCTCCAGGCCGGCCGCCCCGACGAGGCCCTCCCCGGTGATCTGCCCGTCCGACTCCGCCACGGTCTCCGCGCTCGGTCGGGCCAGGTAGCCGGTGGTCTGCGCGGCGCCACCCCGCTTCGGTCCGAGGTAGGAGCGCACCGGCTGGGTCGTCACGACCACTCCTGGGTAGTGCTCCGGGCGCTCGGCCAGGGCGGCAGCGCGCGCGGGGTCCGCGTCGACCACCAGCGGCACCGGCACGAGCGGCGACCCGGGCCAGCACAGCGGCGGGTCAGCGGCGCCGGGGGCACCGCAGAGGGTCGTCCTCCCCCACAGCCGGGCGAAGGGGAGGTCCAGCGCCTGCGCGATCCGGCGGACGGTCGCGCGTCCCCCGTCCGGCGCGTCGGCGAGCGCTGACCTCTCGATCGTGACGTCGGTACGCACCGCGTTGTCGACGATGGGCCGTGAGTGCCGATCGAGGATGCGACCACGCAGGGCGGGCAGCGGGACGCTCGCCGTCACGGGTGCGTTCACGCCGGCACCCTCCTCGTGGTCGGTCAGCTGCATCTGCCCGAGGCGCCCGAGCAGGACTCCCGCGAGCAGGAGCAGGACGGCGAGGGAGGCGAGCATGCGCACCTGCAGTCGTGGGGCGTTGCGGCTCATGCCCACCGCCGGGTGACCAGGCCCGCCTCCAGTCGCACGATGAGTGCGACGAGCACGAGAGACAGGGTCGCGGTGGCGAGCACCTCCCAGGCGAGTCCGGCCCAGGCGATCGGGCGCGCGCTGGCCAGGTCGACGAGCACCGGCAGGGCGCGGGCGACGAGCAGGGAGACGGTGACGACGGGGACGGGCCACCACCACGGGTGCCCGGCTCGGCGGCGGGCCTGCCCGGCGAGCCAGCCCGCGGCGGCGTAGCCGAGGGCGGAGATCGCGAGCGGGTCGGCGACCGGCGGGGCGAGGTCGAGCAACCATCCGCCGACGAGACCGAGCAGGGCACCGGCCGGCGACCCCGAGACGAGGGCGACGCCGACGACCACCACCAGGACGAGGTCGGGCGGGCCCGCCACCCCCCGCGCCCCCAGCGCGAGCATCGCGACGAGTGCCGCCGCGACGAGCAGCAGCCGCACGGGCCAGCGCAGTCCGCTCACGAGGTCGACTCCGCACCGGTGACGACGGCGACGACGTCGAGCGAGGTCAGGTCGACGGCGGGGTCGACGAGAGCGGTGTCGGTGAGTGTGCCGGGTGGCCGCGCGACGTCCGTGACGGTACCGATGGTGATCCCCGGCGGGTAGGGACGGGCGCCCGGGCTACCGAGGGTGACGACCTCGTCACCGGTCTCGACCTCGTCGCGTCCCAGCTGGGTGACGACGAGCTCGTCCGCATCGTGGGAGGTGGTGGGGTCGGACCCGGTGAGGGTGCCGATGATCCCCTCCTGCCCCGTGCGCACACCGACGACCGCGCGGGGAGAACCGACGACCTCGACGTCGGCCGTCCACCTGCCGACCTCGACGACGCGGCCGACGAGGCCCCCCGGGGCGATGACGGCGCTGTCGGCCCGGATCCCGTCGTGTCGTCCGACGTCGATGGTGACCCGCTGCGGACCGGACGCACCGGCCCGGTCGAGGGCGACGACCCTGGCCGTGGTGGTGCCCGTCTCGAGGGCCGGCAGGTCGTCGGCCTGCTCGGCGACCCGACGCTGCTGGCGAAGCCGGCGCACCTGTTCCGCCAGGCGGAGGTTCTCCTCCACCAGGCTGGAGGCCTCGTCCCTCCCGGGCGCCACGAGACGCTCGACCGGGCCGAGGACGGCGGCACCCGCACCCCGCACGGGGCCCAGGGGCGCTCCGGCCAGGTCCGCGAGGAGGACGAGCAGGGTCAGCCCCAGCAGGGCGAGCAGGAGGCGACGCATCAGAAGCGGTGCCCGTCGACGAGGACGGGCTGGAGGGCGGCGAAGTCGTCGACGCACCGGCCGGCGCCACGGGCGACCGCGCGCAACGGGGCAGGGGCGACGGTGACCGGAATTCCCAACTCGTGGCGCATCCGCGCATCGATCCCCTGCAGGAGCGCGCCACCGCCGGTGAGGGTGATCCCGCGCTCGAGGACGTCCCCGGCCAGCTCCGGCGGACAGCGGTCCAGGACCTCGCGCACGAGTGCGATGACCGTCCCGACGGGCGCCGCGATGGCCCGTCGGATCTCCGCGGAGCCGACGTCGACCGTCTTGGGCAGACCGGTGACGAGGTCGCGTCCCCGCACGCGGGTGCTCACCTCGGTGGCCAGGGGGAAGGCAGACCCGACCTTGACCTTGATGTCCTCGGCGCTGCGCTCCCCCAGCAGCAGCGAGAGGTTGCGGCGCACGTGCTCGGCGATCGCCTCATCCACCGCGTCACCGGCCGTACGGGTGCTGCGGGAGGCGACGATGCCACCCAGGGCGATCACCGCCACGTCGGTCGACCCGCCACCGATGTCGACCACCATCGAAGCCTGGGTGTCGGTCACCGGTAGCCCGGCACCGATGGCCGCCACCATCGGCTCCTCGACGAGGTAGACCCGCCGGGCGCCCACGCGCAGCGCAGTCTCCTCGACGGCGCGCCGCTCGACACCGGTGATGTCGCTGGGGATGCAGACGACGACGCGCGGACGCACGATGCTCGACATCCCGACGCGCTCGGTGAACCAGCGCAGCATCTGCTCGGCCGCGTCGGGCTCGCTGATGACGCCGCCCCGCAGGGGGCGCACGGCGCGCACGGCTCCGGGAGTACGACCCAGCATCTCCTTTGCCCTGCTGCCGGCAGCCACGAGCCCACCGGTCTCGACACTCAGGGCGACGACGCTGGGCTCGTCGAGGACCACCCCCTGCTCCCGCGCATGGATCAGGGTGTTGGCCGTCCCCAGGTCGATCGCGAGATCACGCGACATGCCCTGGAACGCGCGGCGCACGCGGGACCGCCCGGCCACGTCAGAGGCCGGGGAACCAGATGCCGATCTCGCGCGCGGCGGACTCCGGGGAGTCCGAGCCGTGCACGATGTTCTCGTCGACCGTGCCCGACCACTTGCGGCCGAGGTCGCCACGGATCGTGCCCGGGGCCGCCTCGGTCGGCTTGGTCGCGCCGGCGAGGGAACGGAACCCCTTGATGCACTCCTCGCCCTCGATGACGAGCGCCGCGGCGGGCCCGGAGGACATGAACTCCAGCAGCGGCTCGTAGAAGGGCTTGCCCTCGTGCTCCGCGTAGTGGGCCGCGAGCTGCTCGCGGGTCGGGGTGACCACCGCGAGCGCGACGAGGGTGTACCCCTTCGCCTCGATCCGGCGGATCACCTCGCCGGTGAGGCCTCGGCGGAAGCCGTCGGGCTTGACGAGGATGAGGGAACGTTCGGTCTGCACAGTCTCGGTCACGGGGCCCAGCGTAGTCACGCCGCGATCGTGCCCGTGCCCAGCAGGGCGAACAGGCCCAGGGCGAGGATGATCCGGTAGATCATGAAGGGGGTGAAGGTGTGCGTGGTGATGTACCGCATGAACCACGCGATGACGGCGTAGCCGACGACGAAGGCCACGATCGTCGCAGCCCAGATCGGGCCCCACGCGGTGCCCGATCCCACGGCCTCGCCGCGCAGGACCTCCACGACCTGGAGCCCGCCGGAGGCCAGGACGGCGGGGATGGCCAGCAGGAAGGAGTAGCGGGCCGCGGCCTGACGGGTGTAGCCCATGAAGAGGCCACCGGCGATCGTGCCACCGCTGCGGGAGACGCCGGGGACGAGCGCCAACGCCTGCCACAGGCCGTAGAAGATGCCGTGCTTCCAGGTCAGCTGCGTCAGCTGACGCTCCTGTCGGCCGACCCGCTCGGCCACCATGATGACCAGCGCGAAGACGAGCAGCATGGTCGCGGTGAGCCACAGGCTGCGCAGACTGGTCTCGATGTGGTCCTTGAAGATCAGGCCGAGCACGCCGATGGGGATGCTGCCGACGATGACCAGCCACCCCATGCGAACGTCCGGGTCGCTCTGCGGGACCTTGCGCGCGAGGGCGAGGACCCACTTGCGGATGATCGTGACGATGTCCCGCCAGAAGTAGATGAGCACGGCCGTCTCCGTCCCCAGCTGGGTGATCGCCGTGAAGGCCGCTCCGGGGTCGTCCTGCCCGATCAGCTGCCCGATGATCGAGATGTGGGCGCTGGAGGAGATCGGGAGGAACTCGGTCAGCCCCTGCACGAAGCCGAGGACGATGGCGGTCAGGTAGTCCATCAGCCGTCCTGCTCCTCGCTGAGGGCGCGGGCGATCTGCTCACGGTCCACCCGCCGCCCCACGCGCTGGCAGTAGCCGTACAGCAGCGCGAAGATGAGGCCGACGACGAACATCATCGTCACCCAGAACCCCGAGAGGATCGACAGGATCTGCACGACCCAGCCCAGCGCGGGGCCGAAGGGACGCTTCATCAGACCGGCGGCGATGACTGCGAGCACCGCCAGCGCGCTCATCAGGACGAAGGGGGTCAGGACAGGTAGACCAGCGATGACCGGGCCCTGGTCCGGGTTCAGCCCGCGGCCGGTCAGGGCACCGAAGAAGATGACCAGCGCCTGGCCACCGAGGACGGCGGCGAGCATGCGCCACATGAACTTGCCCTGCGGGCGAGTCCGCCCGGGTGGGGTGCTGTCGGAAGTCACGGACGACAGGGTATGTCGCGCACCGCCGTCGGCCACATCGGTCAGTCCTGGTCCGGCAGCTCGAGTGGCTGGACCTCCGGCTGCTTGACCGGTACCTCGACCTCGGTCACCCCGAGGAGCAGGCGTACCTCGCCGACCGTGACGATCGAGCCGGTGGCGACGACGCCGCCCGACACGCCCCCTTCGTCCGCCAGCTGGGCCGCGTGGTCCAGCGCATCGGGCAGCTCGTCGACGATGGTGACGCGGTGGTCACCGAAGACCTCGGCAGCGATCTCCCCGAGGCGCGAGGGGCGCATCGCCCGGGGTGACGTGCTGCGGGTGATGACGACCTCGTCCAGCGCCGGCTCGAGGGCCTCGAGGATCCCGACGACGTCCTTGTCGCTGAAGATCGAGACCACCCCGACGAGCCGACCGAAGGTGAAGGAGTCCTTCAGCGCCTCGGCGAGCACGGCCGCCCCGTGCGGGTTGTGGGCGGCGTCGACGATGACCGTGGGGCTGCGGCGCACGATCTCCAGGCGACCGGGCGAGGTGGCCGCGGCAAGACCGGCGGCGAGCACCTCCTCGGCCAGCGGTTGCTCACCGCCGCCGAGGAAGGCCTCGACGGCTGCGACGGCGAGCGCGGCATTGTCCGCCTGGTGCGCGCCGTGGAGATGGAGCAGCAGGTCGCGGTGGTCCCCGGCGAGGCCGCGGAAGGAGACCATCTGCCCGCCGACGGCGACGTCGCGCTCCAGCACCCCGAAGTCGATGCCCGCGACGGCGAGCCGGGCGCCGACCTCCTCGGCCCGGTCGGCGAGGATCGCGGCGACGTCCGGGTCCTGGGGCGCCGAGACCGCGATGGCGTCGGGGTGGATGATCCCGGCCTTCTCGTGGGCGATGTCCTGCACCGAGTCACCGAGGAAGTGCTGGTGGTCCACCCCGATCGGGGCGATCACGGCGACCTCGGCCTCGACGACGTTGGTCGCGTCCCAGGACCCGCCCATGCCGACCTCGACGATCGCCACGTCGACGGGGGCGTCGGCGAAGGCGGTGTAGGCGAGTGCGACGAGGACCTCGAAGTAGGTCATCCGCGGCCCGTCCTGCGAGGCCGAGCGGGTGTCGACCGCGTCGACGAAGGGCGCGATGTCCGCCCAGGCGTCGAGGAAGGCCTCTCGCGTGATCAGCTCACCGCCGATGGTGATCCGCTCACGGACGTCCTGCAGGTGCGGGGAGGTGAAGCGGCCGGTCTTCAGGCCGGACTCGCGCAGGATCGACTCGATGATCCGCGCGGTCGAGGTCTTGCCGTTGGTGCCGGTGATGTGGATGACGGGCAGCGCCCGCTGTGGCTCCCCGAGCAGGTCCATGACCGCCCGGATGCGCTCGAGGCTGGGCTGCAGGTCGTGCTCGGGCGCGCGGGCGAGGATCCCGTCCTCGACCTCGCGCATCCGCTTGCGCAGCTCGAGCTCTTCGGCGGCCTGTCGCTGCTTGGCATCGGGGGCTGGGCTCATGGGCTGATTGTCGCAGCCGCGCGGCTCAGGGGCTGGCCGCGGGGTCGAGCATGACCAGCTGGAAGACGGCGTCGGTCACCGCCCGCACCTCGTGCAGGACCAACGCGTCGAGGTTGGCCAGTCCCCCGGGGCCGAGGGTTGCCGTCTGGTCGCCCGCGACGAAGTCGACGGTGCCGCGCAGGCACTGGACGAGGATCGGGAAGTTCGCCTTGTGCTCGTCGAGGACCTGGCCGGCGGCGAAGCGGAACATCACCACCCGGGCGCCGTGACCCACCAGTGCCTTCTTCACTCCCGGTCGGGCCCCCCTGCCCTCCGGAGGCAGGTCCAGCAGGCCGTCCACGTGGTGCAGTGTCGTGTCCATGACCCGAGGTTAGCCCGTTGACATGTGACCATTTGGTCACCTATCGTCGTTGACGTGTCTGATGACGACCTCGTGTTCAAGGCCTTGGCGGATCCCACTCGCCGGGCGCTGCTGGACGCGCTCTTCGAGCAGGACGGGCGCAGCCAGTCCGAGCTCGAGGAGGTCGTCCAGGAGCACACGGAGATGACCAGGTTCGGGGTGGCCAAGCACCTGCGGCTGCTCGAGGAAGCGAACCTCGTCCTCCCCCGCAAGGAGGGGCGGAGCAAGCGGCACTTCCTCAACGCCGTCCCCATCCAGGCGATCCACGAGCGCTGGATCGACAAGTACACGGCAGCGCGGGCCTCCGCGCTGCTCGATCTCAAGAGAGCACTGGAGGACGAGTCATGAGCGAGACACAGATTCACCGCATCTTCATAGACGCCACCCCGGAGAAGGTCTGGCAGGCGATCACCACCCCGGAGTTCAGCCGTCTCTACGGCTATACCGGCGACGTCTCCTACGACCTCACCCCGGGTGGCCACTACGAGCACCGGGCGAGTGCGGAGATGCTCTCAATGGGCATGCCCGAGGTCGTCGTCACCGGCGAGGTCCTCGAGTCCGACCCGCCCCGTCGCCTCGTGCAGACCTGGGGCCCGGTGTGGATCGAGGACGAGGAGCCGGGCACGCTCACCTGGGACATCGAGCCCACCGCGGACGGCGCCACCCGCCTGACCCTGACCCACGACCTGACGGGTCGTCCGACGACGGCCGAGCAGGTCGCCGGCAACCCCGACCCGATGGCCGACGGTGGCGGCGGCTGGCCGTGGGTCCTCTCCGGCATCAAGACCGTGCTGGAGACTGGCGAGCCGATGGAGTCCGGAGTGTGGGAGCGGCAGGCCTCCGCCACCTCCTGACCATGGGCGAAGGGGGTGGGTCACCGCTGCGGTGACCCACCCCCTTCGCGCATGGGTGGGTGCGATTCAGGCAAGCCCCATGGCCCCCTTCATGTGGTCGATCACCTCGCCGTGCAACTCGGCCGGGCTGAAGAGGATGACCTCTGCGTCGGTGATGACCCGCACGCTGTGCCCCCCTGGCCAGTGGAAGGCATCGCCGGCGGAGCAGCGCTCGGACTCACCGTTGGCGTAGCTGACCTCGACCTCACCGGCGAGGACGTACCCCCAGTGCGGCGCGTAGCACAGGTCGTTCTTCAGCCCCTTCAGCAGCGGCGCGATGTCGGTCCCGGTGGCGAGCGAGAAGTACTCCGCGGCCATGGTGCCCGAGGCCGCACCGAAGTCACCCTGCTGCCGGGCCACCGCACCGGGTGCGTCGATGTGGACGGGAATCTTGTCCTTGAGAATGTGCATGATCGTCATCTCCCTGGTGCCCCGCCCTGGCGAGGCGGTGTGTGTTGGCACCTGATGGGCGTGACACACCGCTGTCACACTGTGACAAGGCGGGGTGTGGCTCCTTGGAGGGGACATGGCAGACCAGTGGTCCGACGTGGAGCTGCGCGCGCAGGCGGCCTACGGGGCCGGCGACCTCGAGGGGTGCGTCGGGGCGTGGGAGCAGTTGTATGCCCTGCGGCTCGAGCACGGCGATCCCGTCGGCGCGGCCACTGCCGCCACCAACGCGGCACTCTTCCTGCTCATCGACACCGGCCTGATGGCACCGGTCCGTGGGTGGGTGGCCCGCGCGGGCCGCGCGCTCGAGGACATCCGCGAGCCGAGCGGGGCGAGCGCGATGATGGCCGCGGTGCTCACCTACGAGCGCTTCCTGTCCGGGGACCGCGAGGCAGCCGCACGTCACGCCCGGGTGGCCGTTGACCTGGGATCCCGGCTCGGGCTGTCGCTGCCGCTCGCCTTCGGGCGGCTGGCCCAGGCGCGCCTGACGATCCTGACCGGTGAGGTCGCACAGGGCCTGAGGCTGCTCGACGAGGTGGGCTCGACACTGATGTCGGGTGAGGTCGACGACCTCGCGTCCGGGATGTTGATGTGCGAGGTGATCTGCGCTGCCCAAGGCATCGGTGACCACGAGCGGGCCCGCGAGTGGACCCTGATCATGGACGAGTGGCGTGGCGAGCGCGGCTTCGGCACGATCCACGGCCGGTGCCGTCTGCACAAGGCCGAGCTGCTTCGTCAGTCGGGACCCGGTAGCGCAGCCGAGGCCGAGGCACTGGCCGCGTGCGCGGAGCTGCGCCCCTGGATGCGTCGTGAGTTCGGCTGGCCGTTGACCGAGCTGGGGACCATCCGGCTCCGGCGGGGTGACATCACCGGGGCGATGGAGGCATTCGACGCGGCCGATGACCACGGTTGGGCCCCTCAGCCGGGGGCGGCCCTCCTGACAATGGCCGGTGGGGATCCTGACGCCGCCGCACGGGAGATCGCCGGGGCGCTGGCTGCACCAGCGCGCGTCCCCTCGAAGGAGCAGCCTCCCTTCGGCGAGCTGCGGCTGGCTCCCCTGCTGGAGGCGCAGGTGGAGATCGCCGCGCTGCAGGGGGACACCGCGACAGCAGTTGCTGCATCCCGACATCTCGCCGATACGGCACGACGGTTCCCCAGCCTCGGACGCGAGGCAGCCCTCGCGCTCGCCATCGCCAGGGTCGAGCTCGTCACGGGACACCCCGAAAGGGCACGGGACCGGGCGTTGAGCGCAGTACGGCTCTTCGACCAGGCGGAGGAGACCTTCCAGTCAAGCTGTGCGAGAGGCGTCCTGGGACAGGCACTGGCGATGCTCGGGGACGAGGGCGCAGAGCAGATGTGGGCCGCGGCGTCCGCGGGCTTCGCGCAGTTCGGACCCTCGTACTGGGCGCATTCGCTGACGCGACCTGTCATGCCCCGCGAGGGGTCGGTCCCGATCCGCACCGGGCCGGTCCAGACCGGAGCATTCACCGCGTCCGGCGGGCAGCGGACAGTCGAGTTCCTCGGCCGTGAGGTCGTCGTCCGTGATCTCACCGGGTACCGCGCCATCGGCCGCTTGCTGGAGGTGCCCGGGAGGCACATCTCGGCGATCGACCTGGTCGAGGCGAGTCCTGGTCGGACCGTCTCCTGCGACCACGGGGAGTTGACGGCCCGGCACGGCCCGGACGCCGGACTGCCCGTTCTGGACGACCAGGCACGAGCGGCCTACCGACGCCGTCTGGCCGAGATCGATGCGGACATCGCCGACGCAGACGTGCGAGGCGACGCGGACGGCTCCGAGCAGGCTCACGCGGACCGTGAGTACCTTGTCGGGGAGCTGTCCCGAGCCATTGGTCTGGGTGGGCGCGATCGAACTACCGGAGGCACCACCGAACGGGCCCGAACCAGCGTGACTCGCACGATCAAGTACGCCATGAAGGCACTGGCGGAGCACCACCCCGAAGCCGCCGCGCACCTGCGTTCCCGAATCCGTACGGGCAGCTACTGCTGGTACGAACCCGACCCGGCGGCACCGGTGAGCTGGGCGACGAAGGACCTCACAGCAGGGCGATGACCACCGGGACGAGCAGGCTGGTCAGCAACGCCGTCAGACCCATCGACAGCCCGGCGAAGGCGCCCTCCGTGGGGTGGTCGTGCAGGGCCCGCGACGTGCCGACCCCGTGCGAGACGGCGCCCAGGGCCAGCCCCCGGGCGCGGTGGTCCCGAATGCGCAGGCGGTCGAGGAGGCCGGGCCCCAGGACCGCACCGAGCAGCCCGGCGAGCATCGTGAAGACCGCGACCAGCGCCGGCACACCCCCGATCTGATCGGCGATACCGATCGCCACCGGTGTCGTCGCGGACTTGGGCGCCACGGTGAGCTCGAGCGCCCGATCTCCGCCCAGCGCCCGGACCGTCAGCACGGCGGAGCCGATCGAGACGATGGCGCCGACCGGCAGGGCCACGAGGAGGGGCACGAGCATCTCCTTCAGGTGGTGCGCCTGACGGTGCAGCGGGACCGCCAGGGCCACGGTCGCCGGACCGAGCAGTACGTGGATGAGCAACCCGCCCTCCATGTACGTCTCGTACTCGACGTCGACGGCGGCAAGCAGCGCCATGACGAGGCCGGCGGCGATGAAGACCGGTTGGGCCAGCGGGTGGCCGCCCGTGCGATCCCGCAGCCAGACCCCGGCACGGTAGGCCAGCAGCGTGACGAAGATCCACGTCAACGGCGACGTACGCAGGTAGTCCAGAGCAACACTCACGACGACTCCCCGGACAGGGACTCATCCGCTGCGCCGCGGCGACGCACGAGCAGCGTCGCCAGACCCGCCACCGTCACCAGCCCGGCGGCCCAGGACAGGACCAGCCCACCGGTCACCGGCAACCACTCCTGCCGGATCGTGCCCGCGTGCACCATGATCCCCACCGTCACCGGGACGAATAGCAGCTGCAGGTGGCGCAGCAGGCCGTCGGCCACGCGCAGGGTCCCCGACTGCTGACCGGGACGGCGCACGGACAGCACCCCGAAGAGCAGCACCATGCCCAGGACCGGGCCGGGGACGGGCAGGTCGAGCCAGCGAGCCACCACCTCGCCCACGAGCTGGCACCCGAGCACCCACAGCGCGCCGTTGATCATGGGGCCATTGTCACAAGTCGTCTCCGCTCGTTCGACGGCTCAGATCTTGCTGACCTTGATCCGCACGGGCTCGCTGCCGGAGAGGTCGGCCTGCGTGACACCGTCACCCAGCGCCAACGCCTCGAGGTTCGGCGCGGAGCCGAACTGGCTCGCGAGCGTCTCCTCGAGGACGAGGTTCTGGTGCGTGGCGACTGCCTCCCAGACCGGTTGACTGCCGGTGATCGTCAGGCTGATCCGGTCGGAGACGTCCAGGCCGGCATCACGACGAGCTTGCTGGACCGCGCGGATGACGTCGCGGGCCAGGCCCTCGGCGGCCAGCTCGTCGGTGACCTCGGTGTCCAGGACGATGAAGCCACCGATGGCGGCGGGCAGCATCGCGGTGGCGCGCTGGCTCCCTTCGTCATCCGCCGCGACGGTCTCGAGCGCGTACTCGCCCTCGACCAGCTCGATGCCGCCGGAGGTGACGGTGCCGCCCTCGGCGACCGACCAGTCCCCCGACTTCGAGCCCTTGATGGCCACCTGGACCTGCTTGCCCAGACGCGGGCCGGCGGCGCGGGCGTTGACGGCCAGCTTCTGGCTCACGCCGAACTCCTCGGCGGCCGGGTCGGTGATGTCGAGCAGGCTCACCTGACGCACGTTGACCTCATCCGCGACGATCGCACCGAAGTCGGCGAGCGCGGCCGCCTCCGGTACGACGACCGTGAGGTCACGCAGGGGCAGGCGGTTGCGCAACTTGTTGGCCTTGCGCAGCGCGCTCGCTCCGGAGCAGACCTCCCGCGCCGCGTCCATCGCCTGGACGAGGTCGTGGTCGGCGGGCAGCTGGGTCGCGTCCGGCCAGTCGGCGAGGTGCACGGAGCGCTCCCCCGTCAGGCCCCGCCAGATCTCCTCGGTCGTCAGCGGGAGAAGGGGGGCGGAGACCCGGCAGAGCACCTCCAGTGCCGTGTAGAGGGTGTCGCAGGCACGCTTGGCGTCGGCCATCGAGTCGGACACGGTGTCGGCATCCGCTGCATCGGTGGCCCAGAACCGCTCCCGGCTGCGCCGGATGTACCAGTTCGTCAGCACGTCGGTGAAGGAACGGGTGCTGTCGCAGGCACCGGCGATGTCGTACTCGTCCAGGCGCGCGGTGGCCTCCTCGACGAACTCGCGCAGCTTGGCCAGCAGGTAGCGGTCCAGCGGGTCGGTGGAGTCGGTCGACCACGTCGCCTCGTAGCCGGACCCGAGTGCGTTGGCGTAGAGGGAGAAGAAGGAGTAGCTGTTCCACAGCGGGATGAGGACCTGGCGCACGCCCTCCCGGATGCCCTGCTCGGTGACGACGAGGTTGCCACCGCGCAGGATCGGGCTGGACATGAGGAACCAGCGCATCGCGTCGGCGCCGTCCCTGTCGAAGACCTCGTTGACGTCGGGGTAGTTCTGCAGGGACTTCGACATCTTCTGCCCGTCGTTGCCCAGGACGATGCCGTGGCTGACGACGGAGGAGAAGGCCGGCCGGTCGAACAGCGCGGTCGCCAGGATGTGCAGCGTGTAGAACCAGCCGCGCGTCTGGCCGATGTACTCCACGATGAAGTCGCCCGGGAAGTGGTGCTCGAACCACTCCGCGTTCTCGAAGGGGTAGTGCACCTGGGCATAGCTCATCGAGCCGGAGTCGAACCACACGTCCAGCACGTCCTCGACGCGGCGCATCGTGCTCCTGCCGGTCGGGTCGTCGGGGTTGGGCCGGGTGAGGTCGTCGATGAAGGGACGGTGCAGATCCGGCTCACCCTCGGAGTCCACGGGCAGCCGGCCGAAGTCGCGCTCGATCTCCTCGAAGGAGCCGTAGACGTCCAGGCGCGGGTGGGCCGGGTCGTCGGACTTCCACACTGGGACGGGACTGCCCCAGAAGCGGTTGCGGGTGATCGACCAGTCGCGGGCGTTCTCCAGCCACTTGCCGAACTGGCCGTGCTTGACGTGCTCGGGCACCCAGGTGATCTGCTCGTTGTTGGCGAGCATCCTGTCCTTGATCGCCGTGACCTCGACGAACCAGGACTCGACGCCCTTGTAGATCAGCGGCTGGCGGCAGCGCCAGCAGTGCGGGTAGGAGTGCTCGTAGGACTCACGGCGCAGCAGGATCGTGCCGGGGCTGATCGAGTCGGCCTGCTCCCCACGCGTGGTCGCCTTGAGCGCGTCGATGATCGGACCGTTGGCGTCGAAGACGAGCAGGCCCGCGTAGTCGGTGACCGGCGCGGTGAAGGTGCCGTCCTTGGCCACCGGCATGACGGCCTCGATGCCCTCGCGGTCGGTGACCTCCTTGTCGACCTCACCGAAGGCGCCGGCGGTGTGGACCAGCCCGGAACCGTCCGTGGTCGTCACGGCGTCGTCGGCAGCAACGACCCGGAAGGCATTGGCGTGCCCCGCGTAGTACGACATCGGCGGCGTGTAGGTACGACCGACGAGCTGAGCACCGGTGTAGCGACCGACGATCGTGGGCTCGTCACCGAGCTCACGCGCGTAGGCACCCAGTCGGGCCTGCGCGAGGACGTACTTGGCACTCGCGCCCTCGACGCCGGGTACGGGCGCCTCGACGACGACGTAGTCGATCTCGGAGCCGACCATGACCGCGAGGTGGCTCGGCAGGGTCCACGGGGTCGTCGTCCACACCAGCAGGCGTGCCCCGTCCAGGACGGGGTCCTCGCCGGTGGTGTCCATCTGCACGCCGACGGTGACCGCGGGGTCCTGCCGCTGCTGGTAGACCTCGTCATCCATCCGCAGCTCGTGGTTGGACAGCGGGGTCTCGTCCTGCCAGCAGTAGGGCAGGACGCGGAAGCCCTCGTAGACCAGGCCCTTGTCGTACATCGACTTGAAGGCCCAGATGACCGACTCCATGAAGCCGGGGTTGAGCGTCTTGTAGTCGTTGTCGAAGTCGACCCAGCGCGCCTGGCGGGTGACGTACTCGCGCCAGTCACCGGTGTACCTCAGCACCGACTCGCGGCACTTGGCGTTGAACTTCTCGATGCCGAGCTCGCGGATCTCGTCCGTGGTCTTCAGACCGAGCTGCTTCATCGCCTCCAGCTCGGCGGGCAGGCCGTGGGTGTCCCAGCCGAAGCGCCGCTCGACGCGCTTGCCGCGCATGGTCTGATAGCGCGGGACGACGTCCTTGACGTAGCCGGTGAGCAGGTGGCCGTAGTGCGGCAGCCCGTTGGCGAAGGGAGGCCCGTCGTAGAAGACGAACTCGTTCGTCCCGTCCGTGCCGGGGTCGCGCTGATCGACCGAGGCCTGGAACGTGCCGTCGTCCTCCCAGTACCTGAGCACGTGCTGCTCGATGTCCGGGAAGGACGGGGAGGAGGCGACAGTGGTCGCGTCGGTGGTGGAGACCTTGGGGTAGGTCATCGCGGCGGCTCCGGGGGTGCTCGGCGTGGTCAACTCGTTGTCTGCCACGAGGACGATGGCTCGGCCACCGCGGTACCACCCCGCTTGTCCACCCCCTTCGCGCGAAGGGAGGAGACCGCTCTTGGTCGATCGGTCGTGACGTGACCATCCGTCCGGGTCTAGTGAGGTGCGTGTGCTGCTGGGCTGCCCAGCACCCGTTCTTCCGGAAGGCTCGCCGCTGATGACGGCTCGAACGCCTGTGGTCACCAGTGTAGGGCAGCGCGAACGAAGGCTGAGATGCCACTGCGTGCCGCGGACGCAGCCCCGAGTCCACACGGAGTACGATGAGGCCCAGCACTGCCGCGAGGCAGTCGCGCGCCTCAGGGGAAGCCGGTGGAATTCCGGCGCTGTCCCGCAACCGTGAGCCCACCGGGCGAGTCGGAAAACCTGAGTCGACGCGAGGCTCCACCACAACCCGTCGAGGACAGCGGGTCGAGCCCGACGCAGACCGCGACCGGGTGTAGGCACCAGTCCCAGCTCGAAAGGTCGCGACATGCGTTCTCTGCCCACCCTGGCCCTCACCGCCTCCATCGGCGTCGTGGGCCTGGCGCTCGCCCCGGCCGCGTCCGCGGCCAGCCCGGACGACTCCGTCGCCTACCTCGCCGCTGAGCTCGAGGCCGGCGGCGACCGACTCACGGGTTCAGGCGGCGGACAGACCTTCGACGACCTCGGACTGACGATCGATGCCGTCCTCGGGATGACCGCGGCCGGCACCGGTGGCGACGCCTCGGCCGCCGCCGCTGACTACCTCGTCGCAAACGTGACTGCGTACACCGGCGCCGGTGACGAGATCTACGCCTCGGCCACCGGCAAGATGCTCACCTTCACCGGCGCCCGCGGCCTCAACCCGAAGGACGTCAACGGGGTCGACCTCGTCGCGCAGCTGCAGGGTCTCGAGCAGGCCAACGGCCAGTTCACCGACCAGTCCGAGTACGGCGACTTCTCCAACACCCTCGGCCAGTCCTTCGGCCTCATCGGTCTGAAGCGCGCGGGGGTCAACCCCTCGACCGAGTCCGTCGAGAGCCTGCTGTCCCAGCAGTGCTCTGACGGTGGCTTCGTCCTCGACTACCCGGACGAAGGCGAAGAGGGCGTGGAATGCGTCTCCGACCCGGACGCGACCTCCCTCGCCGTCCAGGCTCTCGATGCCGTCGGGGGCCACGACACCGAGGTGCAGTCCGCGGCAACCTTCCTCGAGGACAACCAGGACGGTGCCGGCGGTGTCGGCGGCGGCACGTCGACTGAGGCGAGCAACGCCAACAGCACCGGCCTGGCGTCCGTGGCCTTCGGCCTGGCCGGCCGCGACGCGGCTCGCAGCAAGGCCCTCGGCTACCTCGAGTCGCTGACACTCGGCTGCGAGACCCCTCAGGTTGCCGGCGGTATCGCCTACGACCAGGCCTCCTTCGACGCGATGGGGGCCGACTCCGAGTCCGACGCGATCACGACCCGCGCCACGGCGCAGGCACTCATCGGCGTGACCGGGACGTCCTACGCCGCGGTCACGAACGAGGGTCAAGCCGCCGCGACCCCGGTGATCGACTGTGACAGCGCCTCGACCCCGACCGACCCCGAGCCAGGCACCTCCGAGCCCACGGACGAGGCCGAGCAGACGGGCGACGACGGCCAGAGCGACGACGCGAGCGCCCCGGTCCGTCCGGGAGTCGTGCAGACCGACGGTGGCTCCGCTGCGGGCTCCAGCACCCCGATGCTTCTCGGGGGCGCCGGTCTCGGCGTCCTGGCCGCAGGCGCCATTCTCGTGGCCCGTCGGCGTCTGGCCGAGCAGCGCCACTGATGCGCCGTCTCGTCGCTCGTCTGGGCCTGGCCACCCTGCTGGCCGGGGGCGGTCTGTCCATGACCGCCCCGGCCCAGGCGGCGGCCTGCACCGGTACGAGCGGCGTGACCGTCGTCGTCCAGAGCGGTTCCGGCGCCGATGTCCGGTGTGCCTCCGGCGACCACCCGTCGGCCCGCGACGCCCTGGTAGCCGCCGGCTTCTCCGTCGAGCAGGTCCAGACCCAGCCCGGCGCCGTTTGCAAGATCAACGGCCTGCCGGACACCCCCTGCGTGCGAATGCCGCCGAAGAGCCAGTACTGGGCCTTTTTCCACGCGCCGGCCGGCGGGTCGTGGAGTTACTCCAACACCGGAATCTACGCCTATGACCCTGCGCCGGGCACGGTCGTCGGCTTCAAGCTGGGATCCGGAGGAGCGCCGAGCATCGCCCCTCCGAAGGTGGCCGCTCCAGCACCCCCCAAGCCGAGCACAAACCCCAAGCCCAAGCCCAAGCCGAGTCCCCCGGCGAAGCCCTCGGCGCCCGCCAAGCCGAAGGCAACACAGGGCTCAGGGTCATCAAACGGCCCGGGGTCGAGCGCGCCGAGCAGCTCACCTGCCGCCGGTGGAGCGACGCCCTCGGGCGGGGACGGCGCCAAGCCGTCGTCTCCGGCGGCCTCATCCTCGAGTGCGTCCAAGGACGCCAGCGCGTCGAGCACATCCCAGGCCAAGAAGAAGAAGGCTGAAGCCAAGAAGAAGGCCGACGAGAAGAAGAAAAAGAAGGCCGAGAAGAGCAGCACGAGTTCGTCGTCGAGCACCACCGCGGCCAGCGAGTCCTCGACCTCCGGTGGCGACCCCACCGACACCGCGAACGCATCCAGCACGTCCGACTCAGCCGATGACGGTGGCGGCGCCCTCGTGCCGACCCTCGTCGGCGTCGCTCTGCTGGTCCCCCTGGGCGGAGCTGCCCTCGTGGTGGCCCGACGACGCGGAGCCTGACCCTCTTCGTGTCCTCGTCGACCCCCCGAGCGCTGCACCCCGGGGCCTGGTGGCTCTGGGCCATCGGACTCGCAGTGGCGGTGTCGCAGACGACCAACCCGCTCGTGCTGCTCATCGCGGCCGGGGTGGTCACCTTCGTCGTGGTCAGTCGGCGCTCGGACTCCCCGTGGGCCCGCGCATTCAAGCTCTACGCCGTCCTCGGGGCCTTCATCATCGGACTGCGCGTCATCCTGCACGTCCTCGTCGGCCTGAAGTGGGGCGAGATCACGATCCTGCCGCTGCCGCTGATCGAGCTGCCCAGCTGGGCTTCGGGTATCAACCTGCTCGGTGACGTCGGCCTCGAGGGTCTGCTCGCCGCGGTCTTCGAAGGCATGCGGCTGGCCACGATGATCCTGTGTGTCGGTGCGGCGAATGCGCTGGCCGACCCGAAGCGGATGCTCGCCGCCCTGCCCGGTGCCCTGCAGGAGATCGGCACGGCCGTCATCGTCGCGATCAGCGTCGCCCCGCAGCTGGCCCAGTCGGTCAAGCGGGTGCATCGGGCACGCCTGCTGCGCGGGGACTCCGCCCGCGGACTGCGCGCGTTTCGCCGCGTCGCGATGCCCGTCCTCGAGGACACCCTCGAACGGTCCATGGCCCTGGCCGCGTCGATGGACTCCCGTGGGTACGGGCGACGAGGTGAGGTCTCGCGCGGTCAGGACCATCTGACCGGGATCTTCACCCTCGGCGGCCTGCTCGGGATGTCCGTCGGCAGCTATGGCCTGCTCGACCGGGAGAGCCCGGACTGGGTCGGCCTTCCGCTCCTCCTCGTCGGCATCGGCCTCGGCGGCCTGGGCCTGGCCCTCGGCTCGAAGGCCGTCTCCCGCACGGTGTACCGCCCGTCACCGTGGCGGGCGCCGGAGACTCTCACCGCGGCCTGCGGGCTGCTCGCCGCAGCCGCCGCCTTCGCCAGCCTGAGGTGCGAGCCGAGTGCGCTGACGATGCCGTTGAACCCCATCGGGCCACCACCACTGCCGTGGCTGATGACTGCCGGCCTGCTCGTCGCCGCACTCCCCGCAGTGCTCACCCCACCACCCCCGCTGGCCCGGGTGCGTGACCGGCCGCGACGCCGCGTGGACCCCTGCGAGAGCGAAGGGAGTCCGGCATGACCTGGGCGCCGGACCACTCGATCCTCTTCGAGGACGTGACGATCACCTACGACGGTGCCGCCACCCCGGCGCTGACCGGGGTCGACATGGCGGTCGAGGAGGGCGAGCTCGTCCTCGTCATCGGCCGGACCGGCTCCGGCAAGTCGACGCTGCTGCAGGCGATCAACGGCCTCGTGCCGCACTTCACCGGCGGCCACCTCGACGGTCGCGTGCTCGTCGCGGGACGGGACACCGCCACCCACCGCCCGCGCGACCTCGCGGATGTCGTGGGGGTCGTCGGGCAGGACCCGCTCGCCGGATTCGTCACCGAGCACGTGGAGACCGAGCTGGCCTACGGCATGGAGCAGCTCGGCCTGCCGCCCGCGACGATGCGCCGCCGGGTCGAGGAAGTCCTGGACGTCATGGACATCGCAGAGCTGCGCGATGCGCCGCTGCGCGACCTCTCGGGGGGCCAGCAGCAGCGGGTGGCCATCGGCTCCGTGCTGACCCAGCACCCCCAGATCATCGTGCTCGACGAGCCGACGTCCGCACTCGACCCGACGGCCGCGGAGGACGTGCTCGCCGCGATCTCCAGACTCGTGCACGACCTGTCGACGACCGTCGTCGTCGCGGAGCACCGGATCGAGCGCGTCATCCACCACGCCGACTCCGTCGTCCACGTCGCCGACGGACGCGTCGAGCACGGCAGCCCGGCGCAGATCATGGCGCGCTCGAGCGTCGCGCCGCCCGTGGTCGACCTGGGGCGGCTGGAGCACTGGTCCCCGTTGCCCCTGTCCGTGCGGGATGCTCGCCGGGCTGCCGGGCCGCTGCGCCGTCAGCTCGGTGAGGTGGCGCCCCCCACTCCCCCGCCGGCTCGGTCCGGTGGTCTCGAGGCGAAGGGGGTCACCGTCACCCACGGACGGCTGGTCGCCGTCGACGACATCGACCTGGCGCTGCGGCCCGGGACGATCACCGCACTCATGGGCCGCAACGGGGCCGGCAAGTCCTCCCTGTTGTGGGCTCTGCAGGGCTCCGGGGCCCGGACCCGGGGCACCGTGTCCGTCACGGCCCCGGAGGGCGACCTCGACCCAGCACAGCTCAAGCCGGCCGAGCGCCGCGAGCTGGTGGGGCTGGTGCCCCAGACGGCCAGTGACCTGCTCTATCTCGAGACGGTGGGCGCGGAGTGCGCGCGTGCCGATGCCGACTCCGCGGTCACCGACGGCACCTGCGCCGATCTGCTCGAGCAGATCGCACCGGGCATCCCCACCGATCGGCACCCGCGCGACCTGTCGGAGGGGCAGCGACTGGCCCTCGTGCTGGCCGTCCAGCTCACAGCCGACCCCCCCGGTTCTCCTGCTCGACGAGCCGACCCGAGGCCTGGACTACACCGCCAAGAGTGCGCTGCACCGGGCCCTGCAGGGCCTCGCCGCCCGCGGACGCACGGTCCTGCTGTCGACCCACGACGTGGAGTTCGTCGCCGAGGCCGCCGACCGAGTCGTCATCATGGCCGACGGTGAGGTCATCACCGACGGCGCGACGGCCGAGGTCGTCGTCTCCTCCCCCGCCTTCGCCCCACAGGTCGCCAAGGTCCTCGCGCCCGCGCCGCTGCTCACCGTGGATGACGTCCGGGCCGCGCTGGCCGCACGGCGGACGGGCGAAGGGAACCTCTCATGAGTCGCTCGACGGCGATCGAGTTGCGCCCCCGAGCACTGGTCGCGATCGGCCTGACCAGCGTGGCCGGGATCGTCGCCTTCCTCTGGCCCCTGTTCATCTCCGAGGATGCGGCACTGGCCCACTCCGGCGATGCTCCGCTCGTATTCGCCGGAATCCTCGTCGGTGTCCTCGCGGTCGTCCTCGCAGAGGTCAGCGACGGCGGACTGGACACGAAGGCGGTGGCGATGCTCGGGGTGCTCTCTGCGGTCGGTGCCGCCCTGCGCCCCCTCGGGGCGGGCACCGCCGGCCTCGAGACGGTCTTCTTCCTGCTCATCCTCGCCGGACGGGTCTTCGGGCCGGGGTTCGGCTTCATCCTCGGCGCGACGACGCTGGCATCGAGCGCCCTGCTCACGGCCGGCGTCGGGCCGTGGCTGCCCTTCCAGATGCTGGCTGCGGCGTGGGTCGGTCTCGGGGCAGGGATGCTCCCGCGCCTGCGCGGGGCGGGCGAGATCGCCCTGCTCTGCACCTACGGGGCCGTCACGGGTCTGCTCTACGGCGTCGCACTGAACTTCTCCTTCTGGCCCTTCACCGTCCAGGGCGAGGAGTCGCTCTCCTTCGTCCCCGGTGATCCGGTGCGGGAGAACCTGACCCGCTTCTTCGCCTTCTCGCTCGCCACCTCACTGGGGTGGGACCTCGGGCGGTCACTGACGAACGTCGTGCTCATCTCCCTCACCGGGCGGCCGATCCTCGCCGCACTGCGCCGCTCCGCCCGCCGGGCCTCCTTCTCCCCACGGTGACGGCCTTCCCACCGGGGCCCACGCGAAGCACACAACTGCGGTGTCTGCGAGAATCGCGACCATGCCGACGGACCTCGACCGACATGAAGCGTGGCTCAGCCGCGAGGACCTGGACAACATCCGCGGACGGGTGCCCATCCTCTACGTCGCGGCCGTCCCCGTGCGCGTGGCCGACAACGGCTCGGTGACCCGCGTCGGGCTACTCCTACGGGCCTCGGACACGGGGACGATGGATCGTGAGCTGATCGCCGGGCGGGTCAACTACCACGAGCAGGTGCGCGACGCCCTCGTGCGTCACCTCGAGAAGGACCTCGGACCGATGGCCCTGCCGTCGGTGCCCGCATCACCGGTGCCCTTCACCGTCGCGGAGTTCTTCCCCACGCCGGGGGTCACGCCCTTCCACGACCCGCGCCAGCACGCGGTCGCGCTGAGCTACATCGTGCCGGTACGCGGTGACTGCGCCCCGCAGCAGGACGCCCTCGACCTCGCGTGGCTCACGCCGGAGGAGGCCGGCGAGACCGGTCTGCAGGCCGAGATGGCCGGAGGGCACGGCGCGCTGCTCCAGCAGGCGCTGGCGCACCTGGGGCACAGCGGCTTCTGAGCCGCCCGCCTACTTCTTCCTGCTGAACTGGTCCTTCTTGCGACGCATGTCGCTGAAGTCCTTGGTGTGGGCCTCCTCGTACGTCGGTGCCGTGCCGCCGAGGCGGGCCGGGTGGAAGCGCAGCGCCTCCCCCGTCGGCTCCGGGTAGGCAGCGATGGTCTCGTCGAGCATCCGCTTCATCACCTCGCGAAGGTGGGTGGTCACCTCGGCGACGTCGTCGTCCGGGCCGATGTGGATGGGGTCCCCGATCGTGATGTGGATCGGCGTGCCGGTCCGGCCCAGCCGCTTGGGCACGTCCTTGGTCCAGATGCGCTGCGCCCCCCAGACGATGGTCGGCAGGATCGGCACGCCGGCGTCCTGGGCCATGCGTGCGGAGCCGGACTTCAACTCCTTGATCTCGAAGGAACGGGACATCGTCGCCTCCGGGTAGACACCGACGATCTGTCCCTGACGCAGCCGCTGGGTCGCCTCGACGAGGGCGCCGGCGCCGGCGTGACGGTCGACCGGGATGTGCTTCAGGCCGCGCATGATCGGGCCGGCGACCTTGTGCTGCCAGATCGACTTCTTGGCCATGAAGCGCACCCACCGCTTGCTCTTGCGGGCACCCAGCCCCGCGAAGACGAAGTCCATGTACCCGGTGTGGTTGATCGCCATGACGGCACCACCACGGCGCGGGACGTGGGCCTCACCCTTCATGGTGAAGCGGTAACCGTTGATGAGGAAGAGGGCCCGGGCGACGATGATGATCAACCGGTACAAGGGCTCGGGTGCACGCATGCCGACAGAGTACGACGTCTGCGCCCGAGGGTGGCCCCGACTGGCAGCGCAGTCGGCGCGGATGGGAAGATTCGGCTCATGACCGAGCACTCCCTGGCCCCTGACGCCGCCCGCATCCCGGAGCGTCCCTCCCTCGACGGGCTCGAGGAGAAGTGGGCAGCGGTATGGCGCGAGCAGGAGACGTACGCCTTCGACAAGGCTGGTGGGCGCGAGCGGGTCTTCTCCATCGACACCCCTCCGCCGACCGCGAGCGGGTCGCTGCACATGGGGCACGTCTTCAGCTACACCCACACCGACTGCATGGCGCGCTACAAGCGCATGCAGGGGTTCAACGTCTTCTACCCGATCGGGTGGGACGACAACGGCCTGCCGACGGAGAAGCGGGTGCAGAACTACTACGGCGTCCGGGGCGACTCCTCGCTGCCCCACGACCCGGACTTCACTCCCCCCTTCGCCGGGACGACGAAGACGATCAAGGCCGCCGACCAGGTCACGGTCAGCCGGCAGAACTTCATCGAGCTGTGCGACGAGCTGACGGTCAAGGACGAGGAGGCCTTCGAGTCCCTCTTCCGTCGGCTGGGCTTCAGCCTCGACTGGAACATCCAGTACCGCACCATCGACGAGCACTCCCGCGCGACGGCCCAAACGGCTTTCCTGCGCAACCTCGCCCGCGGTGAGGCATACACCGCCGAGGCCCCGGGCCTGTGGGACGTCACCTTCCAGACCGCGGTCGCCCAGGCCGAGCTCGAGGCCCGCGACCACCCCGGCGCCTACCACCGCATCGCCTTCCACGGCCCGAGCGGGCCCGTGCACATCGAGACCACCCGTCCCGAGCTGCTGCCGGCGTGCGTGGCGCTGATCGCGCACCCGGACGACGAGCGCTACCAGGGGCTCTTCGGCTCGAGCGTCACGTCCCCGATCTTCGGGGTCGAGGTCCCGGTCGTCGCCCACCGCGGCGCCGAGATGGACAAGGGCGCCGGCATCGCGATGTGCTGCACCTTCGGTGACCTCACCGATGTCATCTGGTGGCGCGAGCTGCAGCTGCCGACCCGCTCGGTCGTCAACCGCGCCGGACGGATCGCCGCCGAGGTTCCCGGCTGGGTCGCATCCGCGACCGGGACGCGGGTCTACCAGGAGATGTCGGGCAAGACCGTCCACTCCGCCCGCCAGGTCGTCGTGGACGCCCTGATCGAGTCCGGCGACCTCATCGGCGAGCCGGAGAAGACCCAACGCAAGGCGAACTTCTACGAGCGCGGTGAGAAGCCGTTGGAGATCGTCACCTCGCGCCAGTGGTACATCCGCAACGGCGGCCGCGACGCGCAGCTCAACGAGACCCTCCAGTCCCGGGGCGATGAGATCGCCTTCCACCCGGACTTCATGAAGGCGCGCTACAAGAACTGGGTCGCCGGCCTCAACGGCGACTGGCTGATCTCCCGCCAACGTTTCTTCGGCGTGCCGATCCCCGTCTGGTACGCCCTCGACGCGGACGGCGAGCCGCAGTACGAGTCACCCCTCGTGCCCCAGGAGTCGCAGCTGCCGATCGACCCGACGGCGAGTGTGCCGAGCGGGTACACCCAGGACCAGCGCGACCAGCCGGGTGGATTCACCGGTGACCCGGACGTCATGGACACCTGGGCCACCTCCTCCCTGTCGCCGCAGATCGCCGGCGACTGGCTGGGCACCGAGCGCGGCGAGAGCGACCTCTTCGACAAGGTCTTCCCGATGGACGTGCGCCCACAGGGACACGACATCATCCGCACGTGGCTCTTCGCGAGCGTCGTGCGTGCGCACTTCGAGCACGGCAGCGCCCCCTGGAAGAACGCCGCGATCTCGGGCTGGATCCTCGACCCCGACCGCAAGAAGATGAGCAAGTCCAAGGGCAACGTCGTCACGCCCGAGGACGTCGTCGTCGAGCACAGCGCCGACGCGGTGCGCTACTGGGCCGCCTCCGGGCGCCTGGGTACCGACGCCGCCTACGACACCGGTCAGATGAAGATCGGCCGCCGACTGGCGATCAAGCTGCTCAACGCGAGCAAGTTCGCGCTCGGGTTCGGCACCGTCGAGGGTGACCTCGTGGCCGCCGTGACCAACCCGCTGGACCAGTCGATGCTCGCCGGGCTCGCCCGGGTGATCACCGACGCGACGGCCGGCTTCGAGGGCTGGGACTACACGCGCAGCCTCTCGGTGACCGAGACCTTCTTCTGGACCTTCTGCGACGACTACATCGAGCTGGTCAAGGACCGTGCCCACGGCGGGGACGGACGGGACCCGGCGGGAACGGATTCCGCGCGCGCCGCCCTGCGCCTGGCGCTCGATGCCCTGCTGCGCCTGCTCGCGCCGATCCTGCCCTATGCCACCGAGGAGGTCTGGTCCTGGTGGCACGAGGGCTCGGTGCACCGCGCCACCTGGCCGACCGCCGACGAGCTTCCTACCGGCGGCAACCCGGCCGTCCTCGGCGCCGTCGGCGAGGCCCTCGGCCAGGTCCGCAAGGCCAAGTCCGATGCCAAGGTCGGCATGCGCAGCGAGGTCACCTCGGCCACGCTCGTCGCCCCGGCCGGAACGGCCGAGCTCGTCCGGGTCGGTGAGGCCGACCTGCGCAGCGCGGGGCGACTGACCGGGTCCTTCGGGCATGCCGAGGGCGAGGAGATCGAGCTGCGCGACGTCGAGCTCATCCCCTTCGTCAAGCCGAAGAAGAACTGAGCGTCCCCCCGACCGGCGCCCGGCGCAGCGCCTCCGGAGTCGGATCGGGACTCAGCTGCGGCACCCGCCACGGGGCCGTGGCCGGCACCCCGGCGCCCGCCCGACGGTGCCCGGTGGGCTGGATCAGGATCCATGGGACCGGCCAGCCGCCCAGGTCGAGGCGTCGCCGGGCGAACGCGTCCTCGGCCAGGGCCAGCACCCGGCCGGAGCTCGGCTCGTACACCATCAGCTCGCCGGGACGTGCACCCGGGACGACGAGGACGATGTGGCGCGGCAGCAGGGTGTTTCCCACGTAGAGGGCAGCCGGCTCCCCGTCGACGACGAGGTCGGTCAGCCGTCGGTACCGGGCGCGCAGCGACTCCTGCGAGTGGCCACGGACCGAGACCAGCCGATAGCGCGTCCCGACCCGTGAGGAACCGTGCTCCAGCTCGTGCTTCAGGCCCCACGGAGGTGTCCCCAGAGCCCGCGGCCAAGCCATGGCCAGTCCCCCGCCCGGGGTCGCCCAGCCATTCGTGCGGGCCTGGACGGTGCGCTCCCAGGACGCGAAGCGCTCGGCCTGCGTGCTGCCCTCCGCGCCGGGGACCGGGTGCCCCTCACCATGGACGACCCACCGAGCGAAGGGCGCGTCGACGAGCATCCGCGCCACGGTCGCGCACGCCGAGCCACAGGTCGTCGGGCTCTGCTGTCGAGGGCCCGATGACCCGGTCGTCAACCGGAAGGGTGCGCTCACCCGTCCATCCTGTCAGGTGGGTCAGGCGGAGCGCTTGTGCTTGCGCTTGCCGCTCTCCTCGTGACGCACGATCGTCGGCAGGACGTTGTCGCGCACGACTTCCTCGGTGACGACGATCTGCTTGATGCCCTCGTCGCTCGGGGCGTCGAACATCACCGGGAGGAGCACCTCCTCGAGGATCGCACGCAGACCGCGGGCACCGGTCCCGCGGGCGATCGCGGACTCGGCGATCGCCTCGAGGGCATCATCGGTGAACTCCAGCTCCACGCCGTCGATGTCGAACATCTTGCGGTACTGCTTGACCAGTGCGTTCTTCGGCTCGGACAGGATCTCCACCAGGGCCTCGCGGTCGAGCGGGCTGACCGTGGTGATGATCGGCAGGCGCCCGATGAACTCCGGGATGAGGCCGAACTTCATCAGGTCCTCGGGCATGACCTCGGTGATCGCCTCGGCCAGGTCCGTGGACTTGTGCAGCTCGGAGCCGAAGCCCAGCCCCTTCTTGCCCACGCGCGACTCGATGATCTTCTCCAGGCCGGCGAAGGCACCGCCGACGACGAAGAGGACGTTCGTGGTGTCGATCTGGATGAACTCCTGGTGCGGGTGCTTGCGTCCACCCTGCGGCGGGACGGAAGCGGTCGTGCCCTCGAGGATCTTCAGCAGCGCCTGCTGCACGCCCTCACCGGAGACGTCCCGGGTGATCGAGGGGTTCTCCGACTTGCGGGCGACCTTGTCGACCTCGTCGATGTAGATGATCCCCTGCTCGGCCTTCTTGGTGTCGTAGTCGGCCGCCTGGATGAGCTTCAGCAGGATGTTCTCGACGTCCTCGCCGACGTAACCGGCCTCGGTCAGTGCCGTGGCGTCGGCGATGGCGAAGGGGACGTTCAGCATCCGTGCGAGCGTCTGGGCGAGGTAGGTCTTGCCGCACCCGGTCGGGCCGATGAGCAGGATGTTCGACTTGGCGATGTCGACGTGGTCCTCGTCGCGCTTGGCCGCAGCACCGTCGTCGGCCTGGATGCGCTTGTAGTGGTTGTAGACCGCGACCGCCAGCGCCTTCTTCGCCTTGTCCTGACCGACGATGTACGTCTCGAGGAAGTCGAAGATCTCGCGCGGCTTGGGCAGCTCCTCGAGGCCGAGGTCACCGGAGTCGGTCAGCTCCTCCTCGATGATCTCGTTGCACAGGTCGATGCACTCGTCGCAGATGTACACGCCCGGACCGGCGATGAGCTTCTTGACCTGCTTCTGCGACTTGCCACAGAAGGAACACTTCAGCAGGTCGCCACTCTCTCCGACTCGTGCCACGTCCGGTCCTCTCTGCCTGGTGGGTCGACCCGTCCGGTCGCCTGTGTGTCGACGGTACCCAAACGGGGTGTCTCGACCCCCATTCGACACCCCCGGACGGGCGCACGTCCTCCTTGTCCGCTATGAGCGCAACGGTGGTGACCGGGCCCGAGCAGCACGAGGGGCCCCGGTGGTCCGGGGCCCCTCGTGCTGGTGGTCGCTCAGTCCTCGAGGGAGGCCTTGCGTGGGCTGAGCACCTCGTCGATGAGGCCGTACTCCTTGGCTTCCTCGGCGGAGAGGATCTTGTCGCGCTCGATGTCCTCGCGCACCTCCGCGGCGGTCTTGCCCGAGTGGCTCGCCCAGGTCTCCTCGAGCCAGGTGCGCATCCGTAGCACCTCGTTGGCCTGGATCTCGATGTCGCTGGCCTGGCCGTACTCACCGCCGGCGAGCGCCGGCTGGTGGATGAGCACGCGGGCGTTCGGCAGGGCGAAGCGTTTGCCCTGCGTGCCGGCGCCCAGGAGCACGGCAGCCGCGGACGCCGCCTGGCCGATGACGAAGGTCTGGATGTCCGGACGGATGTACTGCATCGTGTCGTAGATCGCCGTCATGGCCGTGAACGAGCCGCCGGGGCTGTTGATGTACATGAGGATGTCGCGCTCGGGCTCCATCGACTCGAGCACGAGCAGCTGGGCGATGACGTCGTCGGCGGAGGCATCGTCCACCTGCACCCCGAGGAAGATGATCCGGTCCTCGAAGAGCTTGGTGTAGGGATCCGTGCGCTTCATGCCGTACGAGGTGCGCTCCTCGAACTGCGGCAGGACGTAGCGGTTCGACGGGCCGGGACGCATCGGGGCGCCACCCGGCTGATTGGTACGGAGCTGGGGGTCGAAGTTCATGGTGTCTCCTGGTGGCTCGCGGGGAAGGGGCTCAGTCGCTGACGGGGTTGGCGTCCCCGCGACCGGCCTGATCGGAGCGCTCGAAGACGTGGTCGACGAAGCCGTACTCCTTGGCCTCCTGCGCGCCGAACCAACGGTCACGGTCGGAGTCGATGTGGATCTGCTCCTGCGTCTGCCCGGTGTGCTCGGCGATGAGCTCGGCCATCTGGGTCTTGACGAACAGCATCTGCTCGGCCTGGATCTTGATGTCGGAGGCCGTACCACCGATGCCACCCGAGGGCTGGTGCATCATCACCCGTGCGTGCGGGGTCGCGTACCGCTTGCCGTGCGTGCCGGCCGACAGGAGGAACTGGCCCATCGAGGCGGCCAGACCCATCGCGACGGTGGCGACGTCGTTGGGGATCCACTTCATCGTGTCGTAGATCGCCATGCCCGCAGAGATCGAACCACCGGGGCTGTTGATGTAGAGCCAGATGTCCTGCTCGGGGTCCTCCGCGGCCAGGAGCAGCATCTGGGCGCAGATGGCGTTCGCGTTGTCGTCGCGCACGTCCGACCCGAGGAAGATGATGCGCTCCTTCAGGAGGCGCTGGTAGATGTGGTCGTCGAGTCCCATCCCGCCCTGCGGGCCGGCCGCGACGATCTCGCTGCTGTTGCTCACGCTCACTCGCTTCTCCGCCGTGACGGCGGTGCCTTCGATCAATGGCCTGTACCTGACTGTCCTTTTCACTGACCCTAACGCTCGTCGGCCCGGACTGTTTCCCGTCCTCGGTACGTGTTCGCCGTGAGCGCAACGCATGCAGCGAAGGGGGTGTGGCTGCGCACACCAGGCAGCTCGCTCACGGCGCCTGCTCGGGCGGGCTGACCAGGAGGGCGAGACCGGCGAAGCCATCGAGCTCGACGTGGAAGCCGTGCAGCTGGTCCACCTCGCCGAACGCCGACCCGTCACCCAGGTCCATCAGGCGCGACCCGGGCTCGAGACACTCGCTGATCACCGTCCCGGCGACCGGCTCGGCGGAGAAGTTGAGCACGGTCACCTGCAGCTGTCCGGGGACCTGCTCGTACTCGTGCACCAGGACGAGCATCGCCTCGTGGGCGACGTCGGGGATGTCCACCTGACGGGTCGTGGCGATCGCGAAGTAGCCGCGCAGGTGGAGGATCTCGCGCAGGCGGGTGACGAAGGAGTCGCGCTCCTGCAGCTGTCGGTCGACCGGTCCGTAGAGACTGCGTGCCCGGGGCATGCCTGACGTCGACCCCTGCTCGTCCGGCGCGACGTCGAGCAGGTCGTAGGCCGGCCGGTGGATCCACCGCGTGTCGCCCTCGTGCAGGAGACCCTCGATCTCCTCCGCCGCGATCGGCAGCGCCCCGACGAGATCCCACCCCGACAGCGCGAAGACGCCGGGTTGGAGTGCGTTGAACATCACGAGCAGGAGGTGGGCACGACGCACCTGCTCGACCTGCTCGTCGGTGATGGTGTCGAGATCGGTGATCCCCAGCGCCGCGGTGATCACGGACGCGGTCGTCGAGGCGATGCCGTTGGTCGTGAAGACGAGGTTGTAGGGAGCTGCGTCCCCGGTCAGCGCGTCGGTCAGCTCCCCGCGGACCGTCTCGGCCAGCTCCTCCCCCGTCACCTCCTCCTCGCGGAAGGTGTAGACGTCCTCGCGGTGGCGACTGGCGAAGTGGACGAGCTCGTAGGTCAGCTCGTCGTGGTTCTGCAGCGCGTGCACCAGCCCGGCCGCGTCGACGCCCAGGCGCTGCGCCTCGCGCAGGGTCAGCCGCAGGAACTCCGTGTCCCCCGTGGCGAGCGCGTGGTGGTAGGCGGGCCGGGTGATGAAGTCGTAGGACAGGTCGGCGCCGCCGGCCGCGGTGTCCCTGATGTCCTCGATCGAGAGGTTGAGCTCCTGGAAGGTGAAGCCACCCACCTTGCGCACCATCGAGCCGATGAGCTGGTTGGCGGCCTCCGAGAGCGGGTGCCCCTCGGACCAGGCCGGGCCGACCTCGAGGGTGCGCTCCACCCCGAGGAAGCCGTTGGCGTCCAACCGCAAACCCCCGGAGCCCAGGTCGCCGATGCTGTGGAGGGCGTCCCCGATGACCAGGCGCATCCCGGCGAAGGTGGGGTCGAGCCAGTTGACCGAGGGCTGCCCCTCCTTGAAGTAGTGCAGGTAGACCCAGCGGCGGGTCACGCCGTCGGGACCCGTGACCGGCGCCGTGGCCGACCAGTTGGTGTCCTTGACCCCCGGCACGTGGAAGATCACCCGCTGCAGCTCGCCGATGATGTGTCCGGCCTCCGTGAGGGCCATCTCGTCGACCTCGTCGAGGTTCGCCGAGTCCCTGCCCTCGGGGACCTCCGGGAGCAGGTGCCACTCATCGGCAGGGATGGAGATCATGTGGTAGATCCCCGGGTAGTCGTCCACGCCGAGCTCGGCGAGACGGAAGTCGGCACCCTTGCCGGTGTGTCCCGGGACGACGTCGTCGATGACGGTGCCCTCGTGCTCGGCGGCGACCCGGCACATCTCCCGGAAGTCCTCCTCGGTGCCGAAGAGGTCGTCGATGTGCGTCCCGATGCGGTCGAAGTGCCCGTCGACGCTCGGCGTCGGGTTCCACCCGGACAGACCTCCGGCTCGCTTGACCGGTCCGGTGTGCACCGCGTGGATGCCGATCTGCTCGAAGGCGGCCCACAGCTCCGGGTCGGCGAGTGTGGCGAGGAAGGACTCCCCGCGTCGGGTGATCATCGAGATCGGGTAGGCGGTGAACCACACCGAGGCCGTCTGCACCGCCGCCCGCGGGTCGGGGCGGGCGTAGGGGTTCTGCCACATGGAGCCCAGACCGCTGAACTGGTTGGAGATGTCCTTGGCGTCCTGGAGCATCGACTGACTGCGCAGCCAGTCGACGTAGACCGGGTTGGACCCGACCGGATCGCCCGAGCGCTGCTGTGCCGACGAGGGCGATGCCTGGGAGCGGAGCCGGGCCCGGGGACGCAGGGCCTTCGGCCGTGCCGGGAAGAAGATCCGGGCGAAGTTGGGCTCTCCGGGGTCCTCGACCTCGAGCGCTTCGGGTGCCTCGGGCGGATCGTCGTCGAGCTCGCTCATGGCGCCAACGCTACGACGTGGCGACGTCGTGCGCTGCCGTGTCCCCCGGATCGACCCCGCCAGCGTCCCCGGTCGGCGTACCAAGGTGCTCACGGGCCCACCGCGGCACCACGAAGAGCGCGTCGGCCTCAGCCGTGACCCGACCCTGCGGATCGCGGATGTCGCCGCGGGCACGCACCTTCCATCCGTCCACCTCCTCGACCCAGGCGCGGGCGACGTGCTCGATCCCGAGCAACGTCGGACGTCGGTAGGTGGTGTTGAGGTAGGCGGTCAACCCCGGGCGCCCGACCCTCGCCGGCGCCGAACCGACGACCTGGTCGAGGACGGCCGCAATCATCCCTCCGTGGACGCACCCCGGGGGGCCCTCGTAGCCGGCACCCAGGCAGAAGGTGGCGCTCATCGTGCCCTCCGTGTCGCCCGTGACCGCCAGGGGTGGAGCGATGGGGTTGCGCATGCCGGCCATCGGGTTGCCGTGATCACGCAAACGCCCCCCACTCGTGGTCTCGAGACCGAGAGGTTCGCTCTGGGCCCGTACGAGAAGCCGCTGCGTCAGCGTCCGGACCTCCTGCGCGACGGCCGTCAGCGTGTCGTCATCGACACGCGTGCGCACGCACGCATCGACCATCTCCCGAAGGCTCACGGCGAGGTCACCCTGGGCCTGCTCGGTGGCCGCGAGCGCGTCCGGGTCCTCGACGGTGGCGGGAGAGGCGAAGACGCCGTCGGTCATGGGTGGTCCTCCTGGTGGGCGGGTACTGAACGAGTGTGCAACGACGAGGGCGCGGAGGCAACGGCCACGGCGTGGGCGAACGACCGCTCGCGCACGGCGGCCACCGCGACGAGAGCCGGCAGGGACAGCAGACCCACGACCAGCAGGGAACGCAGCACGCCCACGTGGTCCCCCAGCAGGCCGAGCAGGGGCGGCCCGACGATGAAGGCGAGATACCCGATCGTGGAGACGACCGACAACCGGGCGGCCGCACGCGCCGGGTCGTCCGCGGCCGCGCTCATGCCCACCGGGAAGCCGAGGCTGGCTCCGACCCCCCAGAGCACGATCCCGGCGAAGGCGAACGGGGTCGACCCGAGGACGACGAGGAGGGAGCCGACACCGGCGAGGGCGAAGAGCCCGCGGAGTACCGGCACCCGACCGAAGCGGTCGAGGAGTATCACTCCGGCCAGGCGCCCGCAGGTCATGGCGCCGAGGAAGGTGGCGAAGGCCAGGACACCGACCCAGCCCTGCTGCTGATGGCCGTCGGTGACGGCGACGGCGATCCAGTCGTTGGCCGTGCCCTCGGTGAGCGCGGCCACCAGGACGACCAGGCCGATGACCAGGGTGCGTGGCTCGAGCCAGGCACTCCCCCACACGGCGGTGGCCCTCGCCTCGCCGGTCGGCTGGTCCCCGGTGGCCAGGAAGGCGCGCGCCGTGGGCAGCCCCAGCATCAGGACGAGGAGCCCGGCACCGGCGAGGTGTACTAGGACGGGCACGTGCAGGGCCACCAGCACCGTCGCGACGAGGGCACCCAGGACCGTCCCGCCCGAGAAGCAGGCGTGGAAGAGCGGCATGACGGTCCGGCCGAGACGCTGCTCGACGGCGGCGCCCTCGTGGTTCATCGCCACGTCCCACAGCGAGACCCCGATGGCGAAGACGAGGAGTCCCAGAGCAGTTGCCCCGGCCCGCCCGGCGAGGTCGAGTCCGGCGCCGAGGCCCACGAGGCCGAGGGCAGCGACGAGGATGCCGATGATCGTCGTGCGGGCAGCGCCCAGGGCGGTGATGATCCGGCCGGCCATCGGCAGCGCGAGCACGGACCCGAGCGCACCGGCGAGCAACGTGCGGCCGAGCTCCCCCGGGGTGAGCGCGAGGTCGGACTTGATGTCGGGGATGCGCGATGCCCACGAGGCGAAGCCGAAACCGTTGACCGCGAAGGTCACGAAAACCGCGTTGCGGGCACGACGAAGGCGGTGTCCTGAGGCGTGAGGGCCCCCGGGCCCGAACCACGAAGGGGGGTCACCACCCGTGGGCGATGACCCCCTTCGTCGTGGGGTGGGAGCGGTCAGGCCTGCTCGTCCTCAGTGGTCTCGGACGCCTCGGCGGACTCGTCCTCGACGACCTCGTCCGCACCGTCGTCCCCACCGGGGGTGATCTCCTCGAGGTCGACCGCGTTGCCGTCGGCGTCGACGATCGTGGCCTTGTCGAGCGCAGCGGCCAGGGCCTTGCGGCGGGCGACCTCACCGACCATGCCCTCGACCTGGCCCTGCTGGTCGAGCATCTGGGCGAACTGGTTGGGCTCCATGCCGTACTGCTGGGCCTGCATCATCAGGTACTCGATGAGCTCGGGCTGACCGACCTCGACCTCCTCGGCCTTGCCGATGGCGTCGAGGAGGAACTGGGTCTTCAGCGCCTTGCGGGTCTGCTCGTCGACCTCGGCACGGTGCTCGTCGTCCTCGAGGCGGCTCTCCTGCTCGAGGTGGTTGTGCACCTCGGTCTCGACGATGCCCTCGGGGATGGCGATGTCGGTGTTCTCCAGGAGGTGCTCGAGGACCTTGTCCCGGGCCTGGATGCCCTGCTCGAACTTCTTCGCCTGCTCGGCCTGCTTCGCGACGTCCTCACGCAGCTCGGCGGCGGTGTCGAACTCGCTGGCCATCTGGGCGAACTCGTCGTCGACCTCGGGCAGCTCGCGGACCTTGACCGACTGGACGGTCACGGTGCAGTCGGCGACGGTCCCGGCCTGGTCGCCACCGGCGAGCGGGGCGGAGAAGTTCTTGGTCTCCCCCTTGCTCATGCCCAGCAGCGCCTCGTCGATGCCCTCGAGCATGTTGCCGGAGCCGACCTCGTAGGAGACGCCCTCGACGGAGTCGACCTCCTCGCCAGCGGCTTCGGCCCTGAGGTCGATGGAGACGAAGTCGCCGTTCTCGGCGGTGCGGTCGACGCCCACGAGGGTGCCGAAGCGCTCACGCAGCTCGGTGAGCTTCTCCTGGACGTCGGCGTCGGTGACCTCGAGGTTGTCCACCTGGATCTGCAGGCCGTCGTAGTCCGGGAGGACGACCTCCGGGCGAACGTCGACCTCGACGGTGAACTTCAGGTTCTCCTCGTCGGTCATCGGCACCTCGGTGATGTCCACCTCGGGCTGGCCGATCGGGTCGATCTCGGTCTCGTCGACGGCCTTGCCGAAGAACTCCGGGAGGGCCTCGTTGACTGCCTCCTGGATGACCGCGCCCTTGCCGACGCGCTGCTCGATGATCCGCGCGGGCACCTTGCCCTTGCGGAATCCGGGAACCTGGATCTGGTCACCGATGGACTTCAGGGCCGCGTCGACGTGCGGCTGGAGCTCCTCGCTCGGGACCTCGACGGTCAGCTTGACCCGGGTCGGGCTGAGGTTCTCGACGGCACTCTTCACTGCAGGCACTCCACACGATCTTTGACGACGACGGGGGTTGGGGCGCTGGCCTTCCGGTCGGACTATCGACCCTTGGGCGCGCACGCACCGTCCCGGCTGTCCGGGACACGAGCAACCACTGTATCGGCTGGACTCCCACAGACCGAATGCGCCGGCACTCAGTCCTGGCGCGGCACCAGCGAGATGAGGGTGAGCTCGCCCTCGATCGACGACTTCTCGGTGACGACGCCGACCTCGTCACCGCGCACGGTGAACAGGGCGATGGCCTTGCCGTCGTACATCTTCTGGAAGTGCTTGTAGGTGTACTTCGCCGTCAGTGAGGTGCGGCGCACGTCCATGCCCTTCGCCCGGTCGGTGAGCTCCTTGTACTCCAGGACGGGTGCGAAGGGGGTGCGTGCGGTCAGGTGGGAGGCCGTCTCCGTGCGGTCGGCACCGACGTGCTCGAGGGCCGCGGGGGCCAGCTGGAAGACGTGCGCCCGGCCGAGCACGTGGGAGAACTCGCGGGCGGCGATGGTGTTGCGTTCGTCCTGGTCGGTGGCCGCGACGAAGGTCTTCAGGCCCGCCATGTCCATGTCGCGCACGACGTAGTCGCTGAGCAGGTTGGCCATCTCGACCCGCACCCCGGCCATCCGGGCCCGGTGGAGCGCCGCGCGGTAGACGGTGACCATGACGACGTCGACACCCTCCTCACCGAGTGCCTTGGCCACCCGCACGATCCACTCGTCACCCCCGGCGAGGATGACCCCCTGGGGCGAGGTCGTCGCCAGGCCGAGACGCTCCGCGAGCCGTCCGACGCCGAGTCCGTAGATGGCGACCGTGGCGACGATGACGAGGAAGACCAGCGGCACCATCTGGCCGGCCTGCTCCCCGAGCTGACTCAGCCGGGCCGCGTGCTCGGGGTCGGACACGCGATCCGCCGCGTGGGTGAGCTCGAGCGCGAAGACGCTCGTCACCGCGGCGGCGACGATGCCTCGCGGCGCCATGAAGGCAAGCAGGCGCCGCTCCTCCTTCGTCGAGCCGGTCCCCAGGAGCCCCAGGAGGATGCTCACGGGGCGCACGACGAGCACGAGCGCCAGGACGAAGATCCCCGCGACGGGCGCGACCTGGAGGACCGCGTCGGGCGCGACCCGGCCGGCGAGGACGATGAAGAGGATCCCGACGAAGAGCACCTGCAGGTGCTCCTGGAACTGGGCGACGTGCTCGAGGTGGAGGTTGGGCCGGTTGGCGAGGTAGACGCCCAGGATCGTCACCGTGAGCAGCCCGCTCTCCGACGCGATGGCGTTGGAGAGGGCCAACGACCCCACTGCGGCGGAGAGGAAGACCGCGCCGTGGAGGAAGTCGGGCACGAGGTGGCGCTTGATGGCGAACTCGAGCAGTGCACCCAGGACGAGGGCGATGACCACGGCCGTGACGATGGTCGTCCCGAGGGAGGTCAGGACCGCACTGACGGGGTCGGCGGAGGCGCCGGCGAGCACGGCCTGGAAGACGAGGACCGCGAGGATCGCGCCGATCGGATCAACGACGATGCCCTCCCAACGCAGGAGGGCTGCGATCCGCCGGGTCGGGCGCAGCTGACGCAGGATCGGCCCGATGACGGTCGGTCCGGTCACGACGAGGACGGCCCCGACGAGCAGCGCGAGCTCGATGGGGAATCCGAGCAGCCACCCCGTCAGGGTGATCAGTGTCCAGGCCACCAGGACCGTGACGGTGCACAGCCGCACCGTGCTGCGCCCAAGATCGGCGATGTCCTTGAACCTCAGCGACAGGCTGCCCTCGAAGAGGATCACCCCGACGGCCAGGCTGACGCCGCCGAAGAGGACGTCCCTGCCGAGCACCGCGTCGGGGGTGACCACCTGGCCGAGGCCGAAGCCGACGAGGAGGAGGATGAGGATCGAGGGGATTCGCACGGCCCACGCGATGACCTGGCAGGCCACCGCCAGTGCGGTCACGAGCGCGAGGTAGCTCGCCGGGTCGGTGATCACGGCGACAGACTGCCATCCCGGCAGTGGCGCGCACCAAATGATGGCCACCGTGGTCGGGGTAGCCGGATTCGAACCGACGGCCTTCCGCTCCCAAAGCGGACGCGCTACCAAACTGCGCCATACCCCGTTGACCCGATTGCGCTCGGGCCGTGTGCGGGCACTAGGCTAACCCCTGCCGCTCCGGCCGTTGCGCCCCAGGCCGACTCACGGAGGGCGCGCGGGTGTAGCTCAATGGTAGAGCCCCAGTCTTCCAAACTGGCTACGCGGGTTCGATTCCCGTCACCCGCTCCATCTGTCCGCGGCGATCTGCGACAGGACACGGTCGCTTAGGTGAGGCTCTCCAAAGTAGGAGTACAGTCCTCCCCGTGCTTGCCAACTACCTGATCGGACTGCGCGAGGGCCTCGAGGCCGCCCTCGTCGTCAGCATCCTCATCGCCTACCTGGTCAAGTCCGAGCGGCGGCACCTCCTGTCGCGGATCTGGACCGGGGTCGCGCTGGCAGTGCTGATCAGTCTCGCCTTCGGGGCGCTGTTGACCTTCGGTCCTCGCGGCCTGACCTTCGAGGCCCAGGAGCTGATCGGCGGCAGCCTGTCGATCATCGCCGTCGGCTTCGTCACGTGGATGATCTTCTGGATGGCCCGCACCGCCCGCGGGCTCGCAGGGGAGCTGCGCGGCCGCATCGACGAGGCCGCCGGAGGCCAGCACGCCTGGGGGCTCGTCGTCGTCGCCGTCCTCGCCGTGGGACGGGAGGGCCTGGAGACCGCGCTCTTCCTGTGGGCCACCTCCCGCGCGGTCAGCAGCGACGGCGGCTCCACCTGGACACCCCTCGTCGGAGCCGCACTCGGCATCGCCACCGCAGTCCTGCTCGGCTGGCTGATCTACCGCGGCGCGATCTCGATCAACCTGTCCACCTTCTTCACCTGGACCGGGGCCTTCCTCATCTTCGTCGCAGCCGGCGTCCTCGCCTACGGCATCCACGACCTGCAGGAGGCGCACTTCCTGCCCGGACTGAACACCCTCGCCTTCGACGTCTCCCACATCATCGACCCGAACACCTGGTACGCCACGCTGCTGAAGGGGATCTTCAACTTCACCCCGAGAACCACGGTCCTGCAGGCCATCGGCTGGGTGGCCTACGTCGTCCCCGTCCTGACCCTCTTCGTCCTCGGTGCCCGCCGGCGGACACCCCGCCCTTCGCACGCCACCCCCGTCACCACTGCCTAGAAGGAACCCGACCGATGAACCTGCGACACCTCGCCACCGGTGCCTCCGTTGCCCTGCTCATCCCCACCCTGGCCGCCTGCACCAGCAACTCAGCGCCCGCGCAGGACGAAGGGGGAGACGACCGGGCCATCTCCGTCACCTCCACGCAGGACGCCTGCGACGTCTCCTCCACCCAGGTGCCGGCCGGCACGTTGACCTTCGACGTGACCAACGAGGGCTCGCAGGTCACGGAGTTCTACCTCCTCGGTGAGGACGGCCTGCGCATCCTGGGTGAGGTCGAGAACATCGGCCCGCAGCTCTCCCGCGAACTCGTGGTCAACGTGCCTGCCGGTGCCTACACGACAGCATGCAAGCCGGGCATGAAGGGCGAGGGCATCCGCGCGGACTTCACCGTCGCGAAGTCCGAGGAGGGCGAGGTCCCGGTGGCCGACGAAGCCACCGTCACGCAGGCCGAGGCCAACTACGCCACCTACGTGAAGGACCAGTCCGATCAGCTGCTGACCACGACACAGGAGTTCGTCGAGCTGTACAAGGCCGGCACGGACGACGAGGCCAGGGACCTGTACCCGCGGGCACGTGTCCACTGGGAGCGCATCGAGACGGTCGCCGAGTCCTTCGGTGACATCGACCCGAAGCTGGACGCCCGTGAGGCCGACCTCGAGGAGGGCCAGAAGTGGACCGGCTGGCACCGCATCGAGAAGGACCTGTGGCCGCAGGACGCGCAGGACTACACCCCGCTGACCGATGCGGAGCGCGCCACCGTCGCCGATGATCTGCTGGAGACCACCACGACGCTGGACACGCGCCTGCAGGACATGACCTTCACCATCGACCAGATCTCCAACGGGTCGATCGGTCTCCTCGAGGAGGTTGCCATGGGCAAGATCACCGGCGAGGAGGAGATCTGGTCCCACACCGACCTGTGGGACTTCCAGGCGAATGTCGACGGGGCCCGCGTGGCCTACGAAGGTGTGCGACCCGTTCTCCAGGCCAAGGACGAGCAGCTGGCCACCGAGCTGGACAGGCGCTTCGAGGCACTCCAGAAGGAACTGGACCGGCACCGCACGGGCAAGGACGGTTTCGTCTTCTACACCGAGCTGTCCGACTCCGACGTGCAGGCACTCGCCGATGACGTCAGCGCCCTGTCCGAGCCGCTGTCGAAGCTGACGGGAGCGATCCTGTGAGGCGCCGCAGATCTCCTGACGAGCCCGACGAGGCCAGTGAGGCCAGTGAGGCCGGCGAGGCCAAGGACACGGGCCACCGGCCCTCCCGTCGCGCTGCGCTCCTCGGGGGCAGTGGACTGCTCGGGGCCGTGGGCCTGGCCGGTGGCTTCGCCGCAGGGCAGGCGGTCGCGGATGACAGCGACGAGGGCCACCCGACGGTCTTCGACCTCTACGGCACCCACCAGCCGGGGATCTCGACCCCGGTGCAGGACCGGCTGCACTTCGCCGCCTTCGATGTGACCACCGCGTCCCGCGACGAGCTGATCGAGATGCTGAGGGAATGGACCAAGGCCGCGGAGCGGCTCATGCACGGTGACTCCGCGGGGCCGGTCGGCCCCACCTCCGGTGACTACCGGATGCCTCCGGACGACACCGGTGAGGCGATCGGGCTGCCCCCCTCCCGCCTGACCCTGACCTTCGGTTTCGGTCCGAGCCTGTTCACCGACGAGGAGGGCGTGGACCGCTTCGATCTGGCCGGTCGCCGCCCAACGATGCTCGCGCCACTGCCGCACTTCCCCGAGGATGCCCTCGATCCCGAGCGCAGCAACGGTGACCTGTGCGTCCAGGCGTGTGCCGATGATCCGCAGGTGGCCGTGCACGCCATCCGCAACCTCGCCAGAATCGGCTTCGGCACGGTCCGGATGCGCTGGTCCCAGCTCGGCTTCGGCAAGACCTCGAGCACGACCACCGGCGAGGAAACGCCCCGCAACCTCTTCGGGTTCAAGGACGGAACCATGAACATCACCGCCGACGAGGATGCGGAGCTCGACGAGCACGTGTGGGTCTCTCCCGAGGACGACCCCGGCGCCGACTGGCTGGCCGGCGGGTCGTACCTCGCGGTGCGCCGGATCAACATGCGCATCGAGACCTGGGACCGTCAGCCCCTGGGCGCCCAGGAGGAGTTCATCGGACGGACCAAGGGCGGCGGCGCACCACTGTCCGGAGGCAAGGAGCACAGCCAACCCGACTTCGACATGGAGGGATCCACCGGGCCGGTCATGCCCCAGGACTCCCACGTGCGGCTGGTGCACCCGTCCCACAACGGCGGCGCACGGATTCTGCGGCGGGGCTACAACTTCGTCGACGGGTCGAGCGCGCTGGGCGATCTGGACGCCGGTCTGTTCTTCCTCGCCTACGTGCGCGACCCGGACCGGCAGTTCATCCCGATGCAGAACGCGATGGCCAAGAGCGACGCGATGATGGAGTACCTGAAGTTCACCGGGTCGGCGCTGTTCGCCATTCCCCCGGGCGCTCGGAAGGGCGAGTACATCGGGCAGGCACTCTTCACCTGATCCGACGCGAGAGGCAACCCACATCCCCCCTCGCGCGTCTGGTTCCACATGACGTGGTTCACACGTCGCTCCGCGGGGCACCGCGCCCCCGGCCGAAGGGGAAGAGATCATGGGTACTCGTCGTCAGTTCACTCGTCTGGGCATCGCGGCCGTGGCCGCCGCTGCCACCGTCGCCGCCGTACCGGCGGCCGCACCAGCCAGCACCTCCGGGCCCTACTGCGGGATCTGGTGGGGGTCGACCGCCACATCGGCCCCGACCCAGACGACCGGCACGCTGACCGACGTGCGTTCCGGTCGGCACGCGTGCTTCGATCGGCTCGTCCTCGACGTCGACGACGTCCCGGGCACCCTCGGGTACAGCGTTCGCTACGTCAACTCGGTCCGCGCCGATGGCAGCGGTGCCCGGGTCCCGTTGCGGGGAGGTGCTGACCTGCAGGTCGTCCTGAGAGCACCGGCCCACACCAACCACGGCGTCCCGACCTACCAGCCGTCCCACCCGCGCAACCTGGTGGACGTTACGAACTACCGGACCTTCCGTCAGGTGGCATGGGCGGGCAGCTTCGAGGGGCACACGACCATCGGGCTGGGGGTGCGGGCACGACTGCCGTTCCGCACGTTCGTGCTCGACGGTCCCGGTGACGGCGCCCGTCTGGTCATCGACGTCGCGCACCGCTGGTGACGGTGGTGATCCCGGCCGCCGGTCGGTCAGCTGCGCGGGGGTCGGTCGCCCGTTCGTGGTGAGCCTTCGCACGTGGATCGACCGGCCGGCGTCTTGGGATCACTGGTCCGACGCACACACCGCACCGACGGCGGGTGACGCGGACCCGGTCATCGCTGTGGCCGTCTCCTCGATGAGGCGGGGCGTCACCCGTCCACCTCCGGTTCCGAAGGGATTCGCCAGGGACACGACGATGAGCAGCAGGACGACCGTGAAGACGCTCGACATCGACACCAGCAGCGCCTGCGTGTTGCGTCGTGCAGGCAGGGTCACGGCGAAGATCAGCATGACGACGAACACACCGCCGCCGACGAGCAGCGCCCAGAGCATCGGGGGCATTCGCGTCTCCGCAGCCACGATGCGGATCTCTCGGGCGGTGGAAATACTGCCGATCTGCGAGGCCAGGTTCGTCGCCGACGCGGCATGCAGGGCGCCTGTCGCCGGCTCGTCCCGCTCGCCGAGCGAGAGGACGAGGTCGAGGTACGTCGCGTCGACCTCGGGGGACCCGCCGGTGTGCTCCGCAAGTGCCGGCCAGTCGTGGGTCGGCACCGAGCGGGCGTAGCAGATCAGCGCGCGCTGGACCGCGGGCCGCGAGCCGGGGAAGAGCTCAGCCTGGTTGTAGGCCGTCCCGATCGACGTCGCCTCGGCGCCGACCGCCTGCCGCGCGTCGGCGAACTGGCCGAAGAGGAAGAGGATCGAGAAGCCGACGACGACGCCATAGGCGGTCGCGATGTACGACAGGGTCGATGCCCACGAGTTGACGTGGACCTCTCGGTCCCCGACGAGCTTGCGGGCCCCCACACACAGCGCGAAGGCCACGAGGAAGGCGACGACGAGAAGCACTGCATTTCCTTCGGGGCTGCTCATGGCCGCTGCCCCTCCTCTCTGGCCGACTCCTCACGAGGCAAGGATCCGCGCCTTCTGCGCGGCGAACTCCTCGTCGGTGAGAATCCCCTGAGCCTTCAGATTGGCCAGCTCAGTGAGCCGGTCGATGATCGCGTCTCCACTCCCCCCTGCCTCCGCTACCGGCGCAGGTGGACTCACTGGTGGAGGGGCGGCGGCTGGGGCGTATACCCGTGGCTCGGCCGCCGGAGGGGAGGCCTGTGCGTCCTGGGCGGCGAAGCGTGCCGCCTGTCGTCGTTGCACGCGTCCACTCGCGGCCGACGCGGTACCGGCGATGACCGCCGTGCGTGCAACGCCTCGAAGTAGTCCCGGCATGGTGTCCTCCTGGGTTGGTGATGGCGTTGATCGGTGAGGCTGTCAGTGCTCGGACTCAGCGGCGTCCAAGGCATCCAGGAGTAGCTGGGCCGGGATGCGCTCGCTCGCCGCCACCCGTCCACCCGCGGCATCGACGGCGGCCACGAACCCGCTGGCCCACGTGTTCTCGATGGCGATGAGCAATCCGGTCATCCCGGGCTCGAGGGCCTCGCCTGCCTGGTCCAGGTCCGAGGAGTCGAAGAGACCACTCTCGGCGCCCGCGAAGGCCTCGAAACCGTCGAGCCCCGGGGCCGCGTCGCTGACGCCCACCCGTGTCGCTCGTCCGGTGTCGTCCTTGCGCACGGCGGCCACGTCGAACAACCGAATGAGCCCGCGGTCGAGCACAGCGGCCAACTCCGTGGCCACAGGGCTCGTGGTGGCGTGCTCGGGAAATTCGATGAGAAAGAAGTCGAGGGGCCCGAGGGCTGTTCCGTGCGTCATCAAGCGCTCCTGGTGTCGTGGGCGGCTGAGGATCGAGCGTCGCACTGCGAATCGCCGGCCGCATCATGCGAGATGGGTGATCGCGGCGTCGGACTCTCATGGGGACCAGACACACCGTCGGCTCCTCGGGATGCACAGAACGGCCCCCAGAGCGCTGGGCGATGCTCGGTCCGCGTCGCGATGCGCAGCGAGCGCCCGTCCGCAGTACCCAAGTCGGCGACCGCAGGGTCGTCGCCCAACCAGTGCAGTGCCCTCCGCTCGTCATCGGCAGCGGCCCGAACGAGGGTCGCGACGACGTGGAAGTGCTCGTCGCGCCACGCTGCTGGGCTCCCACGCCAGGCGAGAACGTCGGAGACCCACACGGCGTGCCCGCGCATCCAGCGATGGTGGCCGGGCAGACAGATGCGTGCCGGGATGTCCCCCTCGCGCTTGCGCAACTTGCGGTTTCGCAAGATGAAGACGGAGATCCCCATGACGCACAGCCACAGCGGGACACCCAGCATCAACAGCAGCGTCCAGATCATCAGGTGCCTTCCGCCGCGGTGATCGAGTCATCCTCATTCTCCGCCCCACCGCGACTGCGGGAGTCATGCTATGTGGGTGACGTGCAGCCGCAGCGCACGTGGTGGGCTGTGTCGATGGACAGCGATGGCGCGTCAGCAGCAGTGGTCCCGCAGGTCGCCGCATCGGAGAGTCGAGCACTCGACAGCACACCCTCGGGGGTGCTCCAGGACGTGACCAGCACGAGGACGCTGAGGCTCCTGCTCGGCGCCGCGGCGATCGCATTCCTCGCTGTGACGATCAAGGCCGCCAGCGACATCGTCGGACCGTTGATGCTCGCGCTCGCGTTGACGATCGTCTTTCACCCACTGCGCAAACGCCTGTCCCGGCACGTGCCGGGATGGTTGGCATCAGTGAGCGTCCTCGTCGGCGTCTACCTCCTGCTCATCGTCCTCGGGCTGATGCTCCTGGTCTCATTCGCTCGCATGGCGCAACTGTTGCCGCAATACCAAACTCAACTCAACGAGGAACTGGCAATCATCGGAACCACCCTCCACTCGTGGGGGATCTCGCAGAGCCAGTTGGAGACGATGAAGGACTCCGTGAACACCGCACGCGTGGCATCGGCTGCGGCCTCGGTACTCGGCGCGCTGCTGGGCGTGCTGTCCAACTTCTTCTTCATCGTGGTTCTGCTGCTCTTCCTCGCCTTCGACGGCGCGCAGACCGAACGGCTCATGACACACGCCGCGCGTTTTCGGCCCAATGCCGTCGAGGCGATGTCCTCCTTCGCTCGGGGGACGCGGGCCTACCTGAGCGTGTCGGCCGTCTTCGGGCTCATCGTCGCAGTGATCGACACCGGCGCCCTGTGGATCATGGGGGTGCCCGGCGCCTTCGTGTGGGGTGTACTCGCGTTCGTCACCAACTTCATCCCCAACATCGGTTTCGTCATCGGGGTGGTCCCCCCGGCGCTCATCGCACTGCTTGACGGAGGACCGAGCCTGATGATCGCGGTCATCATCGTCTACAGCGTGATCAACTTCGTCATCCAGTCGATCATCCAACCGCGGTACATCGGCAACTCAGTCGGCCTGTCGACGACGTTGACCTTCCTCTCCCTTGTCTTCTGGACCTTCATCCTCGGACCGCTCGGGGCCATCCTCGCGGTGCCGATGAGCTTGCTGCTCCGAGCGGTGGTCGTCGAGGCGGACCCCGCGAGCCGATGGCTCCTACCACTCGTCAGCGGCCAGCTCGAGCCGGAGCTCGACCACCCGCTCGCACCCGACGAGCCAGACCCCGAGCCCGAGCCCGAACCCGCCTGACACTCATCCCACCTGCATGATGCGCGCAGGCACGGCACGGCGTTGACTGGTGGCCAGCCACCGAAGGAGCAGAGGGCCCATGGACCACGCAGAGCAACTTCGACACCTCGCCCTCGACAACCACGACGAGCTGACTCCGCTCGGGGCGATCGATCCCAAGACACGTTCGCTCGTACGCTTGGGCGCTCTCGTCGCAGTCCTGGCCGGGGTCCCCTCGATCCGGGTCGAGATCGATACGGCTGTGGGTGCGGGGGCGACCGAGGCAGAGATCCTCGGCGTCCTCGACGCACTGCTGCCGGTCGTGGGTCGCCCCAGGGTCGTGGCGGCCGCACCGAAGGTGGCCCTGGCCTTGGGCGAGGACGTGGACCTGCTCCAGCTCCCGGGGTTGAGCTGACCTACGTCAGTGTCCGAGCAGGCCGATTTCGAGGGCACGGTCGACCGCGGCACCCCGGGTGGTGACGCCCAGCTTTCGGTAGATGGATCCCACCTCCGAGCTCACGGTGTTGCGCGAGATGAAGAGGCGTTGGCCGATGCCGGCGAGCGTCAGATGCGTCTGCAGGTAGGGCAGCAGCCTCAGCTCCGCCGGGGTGAGGGGGACAGTCGCCACCCGCTCCACCGTGTCCACGAGCGTTCTGCGGAATCGGTCGATGTCCTCGACGAGGGCTCCCATCGCGGGGCGTCTGACGAGGATCTCGTCGATCTCGCGGAGGACGTGCACCGCAGCCGTGCGGTTGCCGTCGTTGACGAAGGCCTTGGCGAGCTGCAGATGGACGCGGATCGCCAGGAAGGGCAGCACATGAGTGCAGTCGACACGGGCGCGCATCGCTCGGGACAGATGACCCTGCGCCGTCGACGTGTCCTCCCGGTGCTGTGCGACCCGGGCAGCGACCGCGTAGACGAAGGCCGACAGGGCATAGCCCTCCAGGTGGTGCTCCTCGATCATCCGGACGGCCGCGTCCACTCGTGCCTCCGCCTGCGACCACCCCCCGTCCTCCATGGCCAAGAGCGCCAGCTCGGCTTCGCTCAACATGACAGACGTCGACGATCCGACCTCGAGCGCGCACGCCGACGACCGGGAGAACGCGTCTGCCGCCGCGTCCCTGTCGCCGACGAGCAGGGCCGTCGACCCGAGTGCGTACAGGGCGGTGGCCCGCCATGGACTCCACTCCGGCTCGTACGCCGCAGCGAGCGCCGCGTCTTCGTACGCCATACGGGGACCGTGCAGGCACATCACGGCACGCACCAGCGCACGGGTCGACGCGAACTCGGCTCGGCGCCGCTCGGGCAGCGTGTCCTCGTCGATGTCCTCGAGCACGGCAGCCCACCGTTCCGAGCTCGGCGACTTCCCCTGCAGGAGCGCGGTCCACGTCGCGACAACGAGCAGATCCGGCGACGCCTGGATCACCGCGTCCTCGATTCGTGAGAGCCACCCGATGATCACCGCGAAGTCCCCCCGCGCATAGGCAGGCACCGCCGTGGCCGCGATGAGTCTCGCCGCACGGGTCGGCTCCCCGGCCGCTAGTAGGTGATCAACAGCCGCTTGGGGGCGACCGTGCTCTTCGAACCACGTGGCGGCCCGCACGTGCAACTCGCCGACGATCTCGCCCTCATCACGGTTGAGTTGTGCGACCAGGAAGTCACGGAACAATGAGTGGTAGCGAAACCGGAGTCGGCGGCGGTCAAGGGGAACGAGGAAGAGGTTGAGCTCCTCGACACGTCGCAGGTGTGCGGACGAGTTGGAGATCCCCACCACCGCGTCGCACAAGGGAGCGGACAACTCCTCAAGAATTGCGGTGCGCCGCAAGAAGCTCTTCAGATCTTCCGGTAGGCGGGCGAAAGCCTCGAGGTGGAGGTAGTCGGAGATGGCGCGCTCATCGCCGAAGAGCGACTGCGCATCTCCTCCGGCGCGGACGGTCAATGCGTAGAGGAAGAGTCCGGCCGGCCACCCTTCGGAGCGAGCAACCGCTGCGGTGACGTCTTCGTCGGACACGACGACCCCGCTGTCGCTGAAGATCTGCCGAGCACCGTCGGCATCGAGTCGAAGGTCGTCGGCACCGATCTCGAGCATGTCCGCACGCAGCCGGCGCCGCGTGACAAAGGTCTGCTCGTACCGACTCGTCAGGACGAGCTGTGAGCCCTCGGGTACGTCGGCGAGGGCGACCTCCAGAGCGTCCTGGCACTCATCCGAGCCCACGGCGTGCAGGTCGTCGATGAACAACACGAAAGGTTCCGGGGCTTCGCGTATCACGGCCGCGAGCAGGGGCGCGGCCCCGCCGAGAACGGCGACCTCGGTCCCCCGCATCTTCGGCACGATGTCCGCTGCCCGTGGGGTGATGGACCTGCAGGCCATCGCCAGGACCGTCAGCAGCGCACCGGCCTCGTCATCGAATCGGTCGAGTGATGCCCACGCGACACGACGGTTCTCCAGGTGGGCCCACTCGGCAGCCATGGTGGACTTCCCGTACCCCGCTGGCGCAGTCACCGTGACGACGCGCCCACTGCTTCGCTGCGCCGCTTCGATGAGCGGACGCCTGGTCACCGTCCCCCGGCTCGGCCGGTTCACGATGACCTTGCCTTCCAGAGAGACGGACGCCGGACTCACCGCTAGTAGGGGCGAGACCCCGTGGGACTTCGTCATGGCGTTCTTCCCCCCCCCGACCGACAACCGTGTCCTGCCCTTCCTACCATCACGGCCGTGGTTCGGGGTATAGCAGGACGACGCGGCTGACCAGTCGCTCGTCCATGCAGGGTCACTGCAACGCGGAGGTCAGACGGGCCAGGCCGTCCACCACAGTGCGTCTGGTCGGTTCCATCGCCCACTGCTGCGCGGTCAGCTCGGTGCTGATGCTGCGGTACTCGTCCTCGACCCGTCGCATCTGCTCCACGTAGTGCCGCGACCTGACCATGAGGGAAACCTCGCAGTTCAGGCCGAACGAGCGCATGTCCATGTTGCTCGACCCGATCACCGCGACGTCGTCATCGATGCTGAAGTGCTTGGCGTGCAGAATGTACGGCGCCGGGTACTGGTAGATGCGCATGCCGGCGTCGAGCAGCGACGCGTAGTACGAGCGTTGCGCGTGCCAGACCAGGGCCTGGTCCCCGATCTCGGACACGAACAGCTCCACGGTGACTCCGCGTGCGATGGCGGCCATGATCCCGCGCAGCATGGACTCCTCCGGGACGAAGTACGGGCTCGTGACCGCCACCCGCTCCCGGGCGGCGTAGAGCAGGCTCAGGAAGAGCTGGAGGTTGTTCTCCACGGGGTATCCGGGGCCACTGGGCACCAGCTGGCACTCGAGGAGCTCGCCCGCCGGGGTCGTGGCGGTCACCGACGGCGGGTCCGTGGCGGGCAGGCGCTCGCCCGACTCCATGTACCAGTCGGTCGCGAACACGAGATCGACCGACGCGACGACCGGGCCCTCGATCCGGGTCATGAGGTCCTGCCACTTCAGTCCGCGCGAGATGTTCCCCTTCTTGTTGTAGGTGCGGTCGATGAGGTTCTGGGAGCCGATGAAGGCAGTGCGTCCGTCGACCACGAGCAACTTGCGATGGTTGCGCAGGTCCAGTCGCTGGTAGCGGCCCTTGAGCGGCTGCACGGGCAGCATGAGATGCCATTGCGCACCCATGGCGTCGAGACGGGCGATCGTCGCCTTGTAGTCGCGACAGTGCGAAGAGGCCCAGTGGTCCAACAGCACACGAACGGTCACACCACGCTCCACGGCTGCTTCGAGCGCGTCGAAGAACGGGGAGGTGCTCTCGTCGAGCGACAAGATGTAGAACTCGACGTGCACGTAGGTTCGCGCACCCGCGATCTCCTGGGCCATCGCGTCCAAGGATTCGGCGTAGTCCCCGATGAGTGAGCCCCGGTTGTCGGCCAGCAGGGGCATGGCGGTGTGCTCTTCGTTCATCCGGACCACCCCGGCCACCCACTCCGGCCACTGCGAGGTGTCCGGCTCGGGCGACTGCGCGGCGTGCTCGGCGATGACGTCGTCCATCTCCTCCTGCTTGTGCAGCCGATGACGCGGCAACTTGGGATTCCCGATGAGCAGGAACAGCAACCCCCCGAGCACCGGGATGAAGAAGATCGCCAGGAGCCAGGCCATGGCCGCCGTGGGGCGTCGGTTGGGCGGTACGTATATCAACGCGAGGAGCCGCAGCCCCAGGTCCAGCAACAGCAACCCGCTGCCAAGAGAGGCGACGTAGAGCAGTGACATGGGTATCGCCTTCGTGGGAGCCGGATGGGTCGCCGTGCGTTGGCGTTGGCCGAGTGCGTGGCGATCCAGACTCACACGACCCAGTCGTCCCCGCGTCCCCCAATGAGCGTGAATCGGTCGGTATGAGGGACGACCCGGTGCCGCACGACGGTGTCAGGTGGGCCGGGTCAGTCCTGACCGGTGACTCGGAATTCGTGGATCGACCGGCCGGCACCCCTGCCCTTCTCCTCGAACCCGGCACTGGGTCGCCAGGTCGGGCGCTCCCCCTCGACCACCACGACATCGCCGTGCTCCTCGAGCTGACCGCGCACGTGGTCGGCGTAGGCGGCGTGGTCGGTGGCGATGAGCAGGTGGCCGCCGGGGCGCAGTCGGTGCAGCAGCATGTCCAGGGTGTCCTGCTGGATGAAGCGCCGCTTGGCATGACGTGCCTTCGGCCACGGGTCCGGAAAGAACAGGTGCACCGCCTCGAGCTGGTCCGCGCCGACGCACTGCACGAGGTACTCGATGGCATCCCCCCGGTGCACGCGGACGTTGTCCAGACCTTCCTCCTCGGCGCGGACCATCAGCCGCGCGACTCCGGGTACGTGCACCTCGGCGGCGACGATCCCGTGGTCGGGCCGCTCGCGTGCGTAGGCGATCGCAGACTCCCCGTACCCGGAACCGATCTCGAGGACGACCGGCACGTCCCGACCGAAGACCTCGGCGGAGTCGAGCGGCGTCGTCGGGACCGCGAAGCGCGGCAGGAGCGTGTCCATCCGATCCTGGATCTGCTGGGACATCCGCCAGCGGGGGGTGAACGTGCGCACGGTGGCACGGTGGCGCCCCTCCTGCGTCAGCGGGGTGTCCGTCAGGGGTGCCTTGTGGGGGTCGGGCTCGCAGGTGCTCACGGCCGCACAGGCTATCCCGCCGCAGGCAGTGACCGTCAGTCGCGCCAGATGATCACGGCGGCACGGTCATCGTCGGCTCCCGCACGTCCACCGTCGACGAGGGCCTTGGCCAGCCCGGGGTAGCCCCGGGTGAGCCGGGCCTGGGCGGCGCCCAGCATCCAGTCGATGCCGTCGTCGAGGTCACGGCCACGTGACTCGATGATGCCGTCGGTGTACACCAGCAGGGCGTCGCCGCGGTTGAGGACGGTGTGTGCCTGGGGGTACTCGGCCTCAGGGATGAGCCCGAGCGCCGGGCCGCGATTGCCCTCGAGCGGGACCCAGCGCCCGGAGCCGGCGTCGTAGCGCATCGCCGGCGGGTGGCCGGCCGAGGCGACCGAGGCCTCTCCTGTCTCCAGGTCGAGGCAGACGTGCACGGCGGTGGCGAAACCCTCGTCCCACATGTCGCGCTCGAGGAACTCGTTGGCCATCGGCAGCACCCGGTGCGGGGTGGCCGAGCCGATGACGCCGCCGAGGGCGCCGGCGAGGACGAGCGCGCGGGTCCCGGCCGCCTGTCCCTTGCCGCTGACGTCAGCGAGGACCATCTCGAGCTGACGGCCGCACCGACTGCTCGAGGTGATGTTGAAGTCGCCGGCGAAGGCGTCTCCGTGCGCGGTCGCGAAGGACCGCTCCGCGTGCCACCCGGACGGCAGCCGTGGGATGTCACCCATCGCACGCAGGCGGGAGCGCAGGTCCGAGAGCATGCGGTCACCCTCGAAGGTGGCCGCACCGTGGTGCGAGCGCGAGGTGGCGACCGCGTACATCAGTGCGAGGGAGACCATCAGCGGGAGGGCGCCTCCCATCCCGCCGCCGGAGAAGATGAAGGACCATGCGACACAGGCGAGGACAACCCCGAAGACCATCCGCACCTGCTGCAGGGTGCACAACGTGGTCGCCAGGAGGCACACGGGCACGAGCGTCACGAGCGGGATCGTGGCGGCCCAGACCTGGTGGGCGACGGCGATCGCGAGGACGGTGGTCAGGACCGCCAGCAGCAGCGGCGTCCCCTCGACTCTTGGCAGCGACCGCGGCAACCACCGCCGCTCCGCCCACGCAGGAATGCGACTCGGCAGGATTGCAGACACGCTCTACTCCCCCGGTCGTCCTGTGCCCCACCAAGTGGTGGGACCTGACCGCACCATAAGCGCGCAGACGCCGTCTGTGAAGTGGCCGTGACCGATCGGAAACCTGGTGAGCACCCGTGTCAGGGGCGCGGTTTCGACCTCAGGGCAGCGGCGGGAGGGTGCCGTCCCCCTCGAAGGCGCTCACCATGTCGATGCGCCGCTGGTGGCGCTCCTCGCCCGTGAAAGCGGTCGCGAGGAACACCTGCACCATCTCCTTGGCCTCGGCGAGCGACTGCATCCGGCCGCCCATCGACAGCACCTGGGCGTCGTTGTGCTCGCGGGCCAGACGGGCCAGCTCGGCGTTGTAGCACAGCGCCGCCCTGATCCCGGGGACCTTGTTGGCGGCCATCTGCTCACCGTTGCCGGAGCCCCCCAGGACGATCCCACGGCTGCCCGGGTCGTCGGCCACGGCCTGGGCGGTCCGCAGCACGAAGACGGGGTAGTCGTCAACGGCGTCGTACTCGAAGGGGCCGTGGTCGGTGACCTCGTGGCCCTCCGTCGCGAGGAAGGTGAGCAGCTCCTGGTGGAGCTCGAAGGCCGCGTGGTCGCCGCCGATGTGAACGCGCAAGATCTCTCTCCGGTGTGTGGAAGGGGTGGGCCGACGTCAGTCGAAGATCGGCTCGCGGGTGCGGGTCCGCTTCAGCTCGAAGAAACCCTCGGTACCGGCCACGAGGACGCAGCCGTCGAAGAGGGCGCCGGCAGCCTCCCCCTTCGGGGCCGGGGAGACGACGGGGCCGAAGAAGGCGACCTCGCCGACCGAGATCACCGGGGTGCCCACGTCGTCGCCGACGAGGTCGATGGCCCGGTGGTGACTTTCGCGCAGGAAATCGTCGTGCTCATCGGTGTCGGCGGCCTCGATCAGCTCGGCCGGCAGGGAGACCTCGGCGAGCGCCTCGGCGGCAGCGGCGCGGAAGTCCTGCTGCTCCTCCAGGTGCAACCGGGTGCCGATCGCGTCGTACAACGGCTTGGTGACCTCGTCGCCGTGGGCCCTGCGGGCTGCGGCGATGACCCGGACCGGCGTCCAACCGCGCTCCATCACGAGGCGGTAGTCGTCGGGCAGGTCACGGCCCTCGTTGAGCACCGACAGGCTCATCTGGGACCAGGTGACCTCGATGTCACGGACCTGCTCGACCTCCATGAGCCACCGAGAGGTCATCCATGCCCACGGGCACAGGGGGTCGAACCACATCTCCACGGACTGCTTGGGCATGTCCTCATCGTTGCAGACCCACGGGGCAGATCCCTCGCCGGGCCCGGTGCGTGAAAGCATGGGAGAAACCGTCGATGCGAAGGAGCCCCCGTGCCCGGGAAGAACCTGACCCGTGAGGAGGCCGCGGAACGTGCGGCCATCGTCGCGGTGGACGACCACGCGATCACGCTCGACCTGACGACCTCGCAGACGACGTTCGCGACGACCAGCACGATCCGCTTCACCGCGAAGGGAGGGTCGAGCACCTTCGTCGACTTCATCGGCGATTCCGTGGACGAGGTCGTGCTCAACGGCGCCGCCCTCGATCCCGCCGAGGTCTTCGCCGACCACCGCGTGCGCCTGGATGACCTCGCTGCGGACAACACGGTGACCATCCGCGCGACCGGCCGCTACATGAACACCGGCGAGGGCCTGCACCGTTTCGTCGACCCGGTCGACGGCGAGGTCTACCTCTACACGCAGTTCGAGGTGCCGGACAGCCGTCGGATGTACCCGGTCTTCGAGCAGCCGGATCTCAAGGCGAGCTTCACCCTCACCGTGACCGCTCCCGCGCACTGGCAGGTCATCGGCAACTCCCCCACGCCGGAACCGACGCCCGTGGAGGATGCTGCGGGCCGGGGGCTGGCCACCTGGGCCTTCGCGCCGACCGAGCGGATGAGCAGCTACATCACCGCCCTGGTCGCCGGCCCCTACGACGTCGTGCGCGACTCGCTGACCTCGGGTGGCAAGGAGGTGCCGCTGGGCATCTTCTGCCGCAGGTCGCTGACGCAGTACCTCGACGCGGACAACCTCTTCGCGCTGACCAAGGCCGGTTTCGCCTTCTACGAGGAGGAGTTCCAGCAGGGCTACCCGTTCACGAAGTACGACCAGGTCTTCACGCCGGAGTACAACATGGGCGCGATGGAGAACGCCGGCTGCGTGACCTTCCACGAGATGTACGTCTTCCGTTCCAAGGTCCCCGACGCGCTGGTCGAGCGCCGCGCCCTGACGGTCCTGCACGAGCTGGCGCACATGTGGTTCGGCAACCTGGTGACGATGAAGTGGTGGAACGACCTGTGGCTCAACGAGTCCTTCGCCGAGTGGGCGTCGACGACGTGCCAGGCCGAGGCCACGCAGTGGTCCGATGCGTGGACCACCTTCTGCACCCACGAGAAGGCCTGGGCCTACCGTCAGGACCAGCTGTCCTCGACGCACCCGATCGTCGCGCCGATCCGTGACCTCGAGGACGTCGAGGTCAACTTCGACGGCATCACCTACGCCAAGGGGGCCTCGGTCCTCAAGCAGCTCGTCGCCTACGTGGGACGCGAGTGCTTCCGCGAAGGCATCCGGGCCTACTTCGTCAAGCACGCCTGGGGCAACACGACCCTCGACGACCTGCTCGTCGAGCTCGAGGCCACCTCCGGCCGGGACCTGCGGTCCTGGTCGCAGCTGTGGCTGGAGACGGCCGGGGTCAACACCCTGCGTCCGCTCGTGGAGGTCGACGAGCGCGGCCACTACGTCGACGCGGTCATCGAGCAGACCTACGCCGAGGGCTTCCCGACGCTGCGTCCACACCGCCTCGCGGTCGGCCTCTACGACCTCGTCGACGGGACCCTTGTGCGCCGCGAGCGCATCGAGGTCGACGTCGACGGTGAACACACGCCCCTCCCCCAGCTGGTCGGCCAGCGCCAGGGCGACCTGCTGCTGCTCAACGACGACGACCTGACGTACGCCAAGCTGCGTCTGGACGAGCGATCCCTCGCGACGCTGCTCGCACACCCGACCGCCTTCGATGAGTCGCTGCCGATGTCGCTGTCGCTCGCGTCGGCGTGGGACATGACCCGTGACGCCGAGATGGCCGCCCGCGAGTACGTGGAGCTGGCCCTGCCGGTCCTCGACGGGCTGGACGACTCGACACTGCTGCGCACCCTGCTGTCCCAGGTGTCGACGTGCGTGGGAACCTACTGCGCACCCGAGCACCGGGAGACGCTGCGCGAGGAGGTCGTGACCTCATACCGCTCCCTCGCGCAGGCGGCGGCGCCCGGCAGCGACGCGCAACTGCAGCTGGTGACCGCGCACTCGGGCATGCTCGCGCCGGGGGACGACACCAGCCTCGTCGCGGGCCTGCTCGACGGCAGCACCCCCTTGGCGGGGCTGGCCGTCGACACCGACATGAGGTGGACCCTCCTGACCGGCCTCGCCGCCGCCGGCGAGGCCGACGCCGAGGCCATCGCACAGGAGGCGAAGGGGGACAACACGGCCACCGGCCGTGAGCGCGCCGCGCGAGCCGCTGCGAGCATCCCCACCGCGCAGGCCAAGGAGGCCGCCTGGCAGGCCGGTGTGGTCAGCACCGACACACCCAACTCGGTCGTGGACGCGCACGGACTCGGTTTCGGCCGCACCCACGACCCGGCGCTGCTCACCCCCTTCGTCCAGCGGTACCACGACGCCCTGGAGCAGGTGTGGCAGCAGCGGACCCACGCCATCGCAGAGGGCATCGTCCTGGGGTTCTACCCGATGGCCCTGGCCGGGCCGGACCTGCTCACGGCCACCCAGTCGTGGCTCGACGAGCACCCGCAGGCCCCCGACGGCCTGCGCCGGCTCGTCGCGGAGGGCCGTGACACCGTCGCCCGTGCCGTGCGGGCACAGGAGCGTGACAGCCGTTGATGTCGAGCGGTATCCCGATCATCGACCTCCCGAAGGCCGTTCAGCCGCCATTCGACGATCTCCCCTGGGCTGCCGTGCTCGATTGGCTGCTCGGGGCACCGCTGAGGATCGTCGTGACCATCGTCCTGGCCTACGTGGCCCGGCGTGTGGTGAACCGGGCGATCAACAAGGCCATCGAGAAGTCGATCGAGCGCAGCGAGGCGGCCCAGGCCAAGCGGGACCACAAGCGCGCCAAGGGGATGTCCGCGAACACCGTGCGCGAGCGCTCCCGGCAACGCGCCCTGACGACCGGTTCCCTGCTGCGCAGCATCGCGACGATCGTCATCGGTACGATCACGGCGCTGACCGTGCTGGAGCTGATGGGTATCCCGTTGTCTCCGCTGCTCGCGTCCGCGGGTGTCGGTGGTGTCGCCCTCGGTTTCGGTGCGCAGGCACTGGTGAAGGACTATCTGTCGGGCATCTTCATGATCCTCGAGGACCAGTACGGCGTCGGTGACTACATCGACACCGGCGAGGCCGTCGGTACCGTCGAGGAGGTCTCCCTCCGGGTGACGCGGCTGCGCGACTTCGACGGCGTCGTCTGGTACGTGCGCAACGGCGAGATCCTGCGCATCGGCAACCGCAGCCAGGGCTGGTCGACGGTCATGGTCGACCTGCCCTTCTCCTATCGGGAGGACGTCGACCACGTCATCGACATCATCCGGCTGGCGGTCTCGGCGATGGACGCGGACGAGCACTGGGGCCCGAAGCTGCGCGAGGCGCCGAGCGTGCTCGGTGTCGAGACGATCACCGCCGGGACCGTGAGCGTTCGCGTCTTCGCCACCTGTGCACCCAACGAGAACTGGGGACTCCAGCGCGAGATCCGCCGCCGGGTCAAGGACGCCTTCGACCGCGAGGGCATCGCCGGGCCCCCGCTGCCGCCCATCGGCGGCACCCACACGATCTGAGAGGCTTGACGAGAAGTGGACGCACAACCTTCCGGCACCTTCTACGAGCAGGTCGGGGGCCACGAGACCTTCGTGCGCCTGGTACACGCCTTCTACGAGGGAGTCGCCCAGGACCCGACGCTGCGTGCCCTCTACCCCGAGGCCGACCTCGGTCCCGCCGAGGTGCGTCTGCGGATGTTCCTCGAGCAGTACTTCGGCGGTCCGACGACCTACAGCCAGCAGCGTGGCCACCCACGCCTGCGGATGCGCCACGTCCACTACGCGGTCACGCCGGAGCAGCGCGACCGGTGGATGCGGCACATGCTGGCCGCGATGGACACCCTCCAGCTGCCCGAGTCACACGACGCGGCCATGCGCGACTACTTCCGCCGGGCCGCCGACAGCCTCATCAACGCCGACGACGAAGGAACCCGACTGTGACCGCCCCGGTCCCCGCCCCCCTTCCCACCCGAGACCTGCACCCCGCCTCCGCAGCGGACGCCCCATGGTGGCGCGATGCCGTGATCTACCAGATCTACCCGCGCTCGTGGGCCGACGGCGACGGCGACGGGGTCGGTGACCTGCCGGGCACCACCGCCCGGCTGGAGTACCTGCGCGACCTCGGGGTCGACGCGGTGTGGCTCTCCCCCTTCTACCGCTCCCCCCACAACGACGGGGGCTACGACGTGTCCGACCACCGGGACGTCGACCCGCTCTTCGGGAGCATCGCGGACGCGGACGCCCTCATCACGCGCGCCCACGAGCTCGGCCTGCGGGTCGTCGTCGACCTCGTGCCCAACCACACCTCCTGGGAGCACGAGTGGTTCCGGGCGGCGCTGGCTGCCGCGCCCGGCAGCCCCGAGCGGGATCGCTACATGTTCCGCGACGGCCTCGGCGAGGACGGCGAGCTGCCGCCGACGGACTGGCTGTCCAACTTCGGTGGGGGCGCGTGGACCCGGGTCACCGAGCCCGACGGTACGCCCGGCCAGTGGTACCTCCACCTCTTCGACCCGAGCCAGCCGGACCTGAACTGGCAGAACCCGCAGGTGCGCGCCGACTTCGAGGGGATCCTGCGCTTCTGGCTCGACCGAGGCGTGGACGGCTTCCGGGTCGACGTCGCCCACGGACTGGTGAAGAAGGAGGGCCTGCCCAACTACGACAAGCACCCGGGCGGCCTGCTCGAGGTCACGCACGAGGCCCCGTACTGGGACCAGGACGGCGTCCACGAGATCTACCGCGCCTGGCGTGAGCTGCTCGACTCCTACGGCGTCCCCGAGCGGATCATGTGCGCCGAGGCCTGGGTGGCCCCGGCGGACCGGCTGGCCCGCTACGTCCGTCCGGACGAATTCCACCAGGCCTTCAACTTCGATTTCCTCGAGACCCCGTGGCTGGCCGAGCCGCTGCGCGACGTCATCGCCAAGTCCCTGGCTGCGAGCGACTCCGTGGGCGCACCCGCGACCTGGGTGTTGAGCAACCACGACGTGCTGCGCCACGCGACCCGCTTCGCCCTCCCCCAGGACGCTGCCCGCCCCAACGGAATCGGCGCGCAGGACCCGCAGCCGGACGCCGAGCTCGGGCTGCGCCGGGCCCGGGCGGCGACCGCGCTGATGCTCGCGCTGCCCGGTGGGGCCTACGTCTACCAGGGCGAGGAGCTCGGTCTGCCCGAGCACACGAGCCTGCCCGATGCCGTTCGCCAGGATCCGACCTTCATGCGCACCGGTGGCCTGGAGCGCGGACGTGACGGGTGCCGCGTGCCGATGCCGTGGACGAAGGGGGCCCGCGCCCTGGGCTTCAACACCACCGGGGCCGCATGGTTGCCGCAGCCGCAGAGCTACGCAGACCTGGCCGTCGACGTGCAGACCGGCGTCGAGAGATCGACGCTGGAGATGTACCGCTCGCTGATCGCGCTGCGCAAGGAGCGGGCGCTGGGCCGCGGCGCCCTCGCCGAGGTCGAGGGCCTGGGCGCGGACGTGCTCGGCTACCTCGTCACCGCGCCCGACGGCGAGCGCACCCTCGTCATCGCCAACCTCTCGACAACCCCCGTCGAGCTGCCGGAAGGCGCCACCGCGATCGCGGCCTCGGGCATCCTCGACGGGCGGCAGGTACCCACCGACACGACGGTCTGGGCCACACTCGGCTGAACGACGAAGGAGTCCTCATGGCATCGATCCTGCTGCTCCACTCGGCCCTCGGGCTGCGCCCGGGGGTCCACGACTTCGCGGAGCGGTTGCGCGGGCACGGACACGAGGTCAGCGTGCCCGACTTCTACAGGGGCCACGTCTTCGACGTCGAGGCCGAGGGGATCGCCCACCGGGACGCGCACCCGGAGTACTTCGAGCACGTGCGCGCCGTCGCCGACGAACTGCCCGATGACACGGTGCTCGCCGGGTTCTCGCTCGGGTCCTTTTTCGCGCAGCGCCTGGCCGCCAAGCGGCCCGGGGCACGCGCGGCGATCCTCATGCACTCGGTCGCCGCGCCGCGGCCCCCGTGGTCCGGGGTGCCGGTGCAGGTGCACCGGTACGCCACCGATCCATGGATCTCGCCACCTGATGTCGATGCCCTGGCCGAGGCGGTGCGGGACAGCGGCGCCCCCTTCGAGGACCACGTCACCTCCGGGCGGGGACACCTGTTCACCGACCCGCAGGGCCCTGACTTCGACGAGGCGGCCCGGGACGCGACGATCGAACGCATCCTCGGTTTCCTCGACGAGGGCGAGGCGGCATGAGCCGCGCACTGCCGGCCGAGCGCCTTCCCTACTTCGCCGATGGGGCGCCCATCGGGCTGGCCCACCGTGGCGGGTCGACCTACGAGCCCAATGTCGGCCGGGAGAACACCGTCGCTGCCTTCCGTGAGGCCGTCGAGATGGGCTACCGATACCTGGAGACCGATGTGCATGCGACCGCCGACGGTCGCCTCGTCGCCTTCCACGACGACGTCCTCGACCGGGTCACCGACCGACGCGGCACCATCGCGGACCTGCCGTGGAGCGAGGTGTCCGCCGCCCGCATCAACGGCACCGACGCAGTACCGCTGATGGACGAGCTGTTCGAGACCTTCCCGCAGGCGCGCTTCAACATCGACATCAAGGCGCCGGCAGCCCTCGCGCCCCTGACCGAGGCGATCCGCCGCCACGACGCACTCGACCGCGTGTGCATCGGCTCATTCAGCGACTCCCGGCTGCGCGCGGCACGCAAGGCCCTGGGCCCCCGCCTGGCGACGTCCGCGGGCCCGACCGACGTCGCCACGATGCGGCTGCTGCCCTCGGTCGTCTCCCGCCTGCTGCGCTCCCCTGCGCAGGCCCTGCAGATCCCCGTGACCCACCGCATCGGACCGCTCACCCCCACCGTCGTCACCAGGCGTCTGGTCGAGACCGCCCACCGGTTGGGCAAGCACGTCCACGTGTGGACCATCGACGAGGCCCCGGAGATGCACCGGCTGCTCGACCTCGGCGTCGACGGCATCGTCTCCGACCGGATCGACACCCTCCGGGACGTGCTCGCCGAGCGGGGGCACCCCCTTCGTCCCTGACGGCGATGTCGGCGCCTGTCACGAGAAATACCGGGACACGGGTGCACACAACGCCGTACGGCCGGCGCGCGTCAGCGATGCAGCGCAGCGAGGACCTGCTCGACCGCGGTGGGGCGCCCGGCCACGCTCCACACGTGTCCACGCACCTCGACCTGCTCGGTCCGACCGCCCGCGGCGGACACCAGTGCGGCCCCGGGCAACCAGTCCCACTCCGGGACCGACTGCTGGGCCCACACGCCGACCCGACCGCCCGCGACCGACGCCAGATCGCACGAGCCGGAGCCGAACATCCGCACCGTCGCAGCGCCGGAGATCGCCGCCAGCCACGGCTCGCGCAGGTCGGCATCGGGCAGGACCGCGGGGTGCAGGTAGGTCGCCATCGCCACCTCGGCCAACGGCAGGTCAACCAGCGGCTCCAGCGCGGTGCCGTTGAGCCGCGTCGGCAGCGCACGCCCACCGACCCACGACTCGTCGACCGCGTCCTGGTGGACCGCTCCGAGCACGCGACCGTCCTCGTCGCGCAGTGCCAGAGCGCTGCACCACGTGGACAGCCCCGCCAGGAAGTTGTAGGTCCCGTCGACGGGATCGATGACCCATGTCCGCCCGGACACCGACCCCGCCTCGGCACCCTCCTCACCGACGATCCCGTCATGGGGCCGCAACCTCAGCAGCGCGGCCTCGACGAGCTCCTCGGCCGCGTGGTCGGCCGCCGTGACGATATCGGAGACGGAGGTCTTCTGCTCACCGGCGAGCCCCTCGGAGCGCATCCGCGCCGCGAGCCCCGCAGCACGTCTGGTCAGCTCCACGGCGAGGGTGACGTCGTCGACGTCGACGGGGATGTCCGCAGTCAGGGTGTCCACGAAGCCCACCCTAGGCCGGGATCATCGAGCGATGACGAAGCCCCGGTCGGTGGCCACACGCGTCCACGGCCCGGCCGCGTGGACACTTGCCGCGGACTGCTCGTCGGGTCGCAGGAAGCCCAGGACGTGCAGCCCGAAGGCGGTGCCCGCGGGCACCGGCGGGACCGTGTCGGTGTGCCGGCCCCAGACCCGGGACCGCAGGTCCGCCACGGCGGCGCTGCCGGAGCCCTCGGGAGCCCCCTGTGCGACCTCCTCGATGCCGGCCAGCGCCACCTCCCCCAGCCGGGCATCCGGGACCGCGCCGACGGGTTCCCAGCCGGAGCGGGGCGGGCTCAGCGCGCCCCACGTCGGCTGGGTGGTCATCGGCGGGTCGGGGATCTCGGTTCCGCTGCGGGCCAGGCGGTCGGTCACGGCCCCGAGCGGGACGGTGCGGTCACTGGTCACCGGCTCGGCGAGCGCGAAGGTTCGCAGACCGAGCACCAGGCCGGCACTGCCGAGCCCGCGTCCGGGGACCACGCAGGTCCACACCGCCAGGACGTCACCGACGGCCTGCAGCCGCACGTCCCCGGAGTCGTCGACCCGCCTGGCCCGCGCCAGGTAGGTGGTCAGGTCCTGGGCACTCGCCTCGTCGACCAGCCGAAGTGTCATCGACGTCGCCTCATCGCTGCCGGCTCGCCGAGGTAGGCCCTCAACGCCGACCGCTCGTCCTCGCCGAGCTTCCTCGGTCGTTGTGCTGCTGTATCAAAGGCAACCAGCGTGCTCTCGGCACGGGCGTAGACCGTCTCGCTGTCAGGGTCACCGATGTCATAGGCCATCTCCCAGCTGGCGCCGCCGATGCGGGTGATCCACATCTCGATGCTGACCGGCTCGGGGCGGTAGGTCAGCTGGCTGAGGAACTCGATCTCCTGCCGGGCGAGGAGCACGCCGGACCTCAGCATCCGCTCGCTGCCGCTGGCGTGGAACCAGTGGCTGAAGGCCCTGATGCGCGCCTCCTCGAGGAGACGGTGGTACTGGACGTTGTTGACGTGCCCGTAGGCGTCCATGTCCCCCCACCGCAGGCCGATCTTGGCGGTGAACCGTGAGGAGGACGACGGGTGATCGCTCATGTCCACATCCTCGCACCGCGGTCGTGCTCGTCCCCACCCCGTGCGGTGGGGACGGCGTGGTCACCGGGCTCACCTACGGTGGCTGCATGACCTCCTCCCCCGCGGCCACCACGCTTCTCGACGACGCAACCACGGTCCTGCGACGGCTCGTCGGTCGGGACGACGTGACCTTCCGCGAGGGGCAGTTCGAGGCGATCGAGGCGCTCGTCGGCGGCGGGTCACGGGTGCTCGTCGTGCAGCGCACCGGGTGGGGCAAGTCGGCGGTCTACTTCGTCGCCTCACGGCTGCAGCGGGCGAAGGGGGCCGGCCCGGCCCTCATCGTCTCTCCCCTCCTCGCGCTGATGCGGGACCAGATCGCGGCGGCCGAGCGGGCCGGCGTGCGTGCCGTGTCGATGAACTCCGCGAACGCCCAGCAGTGGGACGAGGTCCGCGGTCAGCTCGCCCGGGACGAGGTCGACGTCCTGCTGGTGAGCCCCGAGCGGCTGAACAACCCCCGCTTCCGCGCCGAGCAGCTGCCTGACCTGACCCGCCGATGCGGCCTCCTCGTCGTCGACGAGGCGCACTGCGTCAGCGACTGGGGCCACGACTTTCGCCCCGACTACCGCCGGATCAAGGACCTGCTCGGCGAGCTCCCCGAGGGCACGCCGGTACTCGCGACGACGGCGACCGCCAACGAGCGCGTCGTGCTCGACGTGGCCGAGCAACTGGCCGCCGGGGCCACCAGCGAGGTACTGACGATCCGCGGCCAGCTCGCCCGCGACAGCCTGCGGCTGGCCGTCCTGCCCCGCTCGGGGATGGACCACCACCTCGCGTGGCTCTCCACCCACCTCGGCCGGCTCCAGGGCAGCGGCATCGTCTACACCCTGACCGTCAGTGCCGCCGAGGACGTCGCCGCGGCACTCACCGCCGCCGGGCACACGGTCGCCGCCTACACCGGTCGCTCGGACGCGGAGGAGCGGGCCGGCATGGAGGAGGCGCTGCGCCACAACCAGGTCAAGGCGCTGGTGGCGACAAGTGCCCTGGGCATGGGTTTCGACAAGCCGGACCTCGGCTTCGTCGTGCATCTCGGGGCGCCCTCGTCGCCGGTCGCCTACTACCAGCAAGTCGGCCGTGCCGGCCGTGCCACCGAGCGGGCGGACGTCGTGCTGCTGCCCGGGCACGACGACGTCGCCATCTGGAAGCACTTCGCCTCCTCGTCGATGCCCCGGGAGGACCAGGCGGCTGCGGTGCTCACCGCCTTGGCGGAGGCCGGCAAGCCACTGTCCACGGCCGCCCTCGAGACCATCGTCGACATCCGCCGCACTCGCCTGGAACTGCTGCTGAAGGTCCTCGACGTCGATGGTGCCGTCCAGCGCGTCAGCGGTGGCTGGATCAGCACGGGGCAGCCGTGGGTCTACGACGCGCAGCGGTACGAGCGCGTCGCCGCCGCTCGCGAGGCCGAGCAGCAGCACATGCTCGACTACATCGCCACCGACGGTTGCCGGATGGCCTTCCTCCAGCGCACCCTCGACGACCCGAGCGCGACGGACTGCGGGCGGTGCGACCGCTGCGCGGGTCCGTGGATCGACGCCGATGTCGCCGAAGACGCCCTGGGTTCGGCCCGTTCCACGCTCGACCGGGCCGGCATCGATCTCGACCCCCGAGCCCAGTGGCCCACGGGGATGGACCGGCTCGGGGTGCCGGTCAAGGGAAAGATCCCACCGGAGGAGGGCATGTCCCGCGGGCGAGCGCTGGCGCGCGTCACCGACCTGGGGTGGGGCCCACGGGTGCGTGAACTGCTCGCGGACGACCAGCCCGTGCCGGAGTCAACCGTGCGTGCCGTCGTGCGAGTGCTCGCCGAGTGGGGGTGGGGCACCCGTCCCGCCGGCATCGTCACCATTCCCTCCCGAAGTCGTCCCTCACTCGTCACCTCACTCGCCGAGCAGCTCGCTGCGATCGGGCGACTGCCCGTCCTCGGCTCCCTCGACCTCGTCGACGGAGGACCCATCGGGCAGCCGGGCGGCAACTCGGCCTACCGACTCTCGGGCGTGTGGGAGCGACTGGAGGTCGGACCGGAGCTCGCGGCCTCGCTGCCCGGGCTGTCCGGCCCGGTCCTGCTCGTCGACGACGTCGCGCACTCCCGGTGGACGCTCACCGTCGCGGCCCGGGCCCTACGACGCGCCGGGGCAGTCGAGGTCCTTCCCTTCGTGCTGGGCATCGACGGCTGAGGACGCCGACATCGCATAGCCTTCGTGCCTGACCCGATGAATTGGAGACGGCTCGTGACCGACGACCTCACCCCCGCCGAGCGCCAGGCGCGCTCCCTGGCAGACCTGCTGTCCGTCCTCGAGCTGCAGCGACTCGGCACCGCGACGATCACCGTCACCGGCATCGACGACACCGACAACGTCAGCAGCCGCGAGGCCGACGTCTACATCGCGGACAGTCTCGTGCAACCCCACCATCGGGTCTACGGCGGCCAGGTCCTGGCCCAGTCCCTCATGGCGGCCAGCCTCACGGTGCGCGACGAGCACCCGCAACGACTCCCCCACTCGCTGCACGCCTACTTCATGCGACCGGGTGACGACACCCAGCCGATCCGCTTCTCGGTGGAGCGGATGCGTGATGGTCGCTCCTTCTCCGCGCGTCGGGTCCACGCGATGCAGCACGGCCGCCCGATCCTGTCCCTGAGCGCCTCCTACGAGGACCCGGCCAACGGCCTGGACCACCACGACGAGATGCCCGACGTCCCGGCACCCGAGGACCTGCCCGCGGTCGCGGACAAGTTCGCGGCCATCGACCACCCACGCGCCCAGTACCTCGTCGGCCGCCCCGTCGACCACCGCTACGTCGACGGCGACATCACGATGCAGCCCGGCGACGCCCGCCGGGCCCGGCAGGACGTGTGGTTCCGTCTCCTCGGCGAGGTCGGCACCGATCCGTACCTCCAGGCCTCGGTGCTGGCCTACATGTCCGACTACACCCTGCTGGAGTCGGTCCTGCGACGCCACGGACGAACGTGGACCGATCCGAGCCTGCGCGTGGCGAGCCTCGACCACTCGATGTGGTTCCACCGGATCGTCGACCCCGCGCAGTGGCTCCTGTACTCGCAGGAGTCCCCCTCCGCCCAGGGCGGTCGTGGGCTGGGCGTCGGGAAGGTCTTCACCCGAGATGGACTACTCACGACGACCATCGCCCAGGAAGGCATGATCCGGGTCAAGGACGACTGATCCGAGGCCTTCATTTTTATTCGCCATTTCCACTACCCGGGGAAATACCACTCCCCGGACTGCCACGCGTCGCCGCCGGACCCCGGCCATGCCGCAATCCCCATGAGATCAAGGGATTAGACCACTAACCTGTTGCGTAATTCACCGCGACGCGGCGACACGACCCTTGCTGGGTCAATTCCTCTTTATCTGGCAGAGTGACGTCCGTGACAGTCTCCGAGGGGTCCACGCGCGGGAGCGCCGGTGCCGGTCGTCCCGGCGCCGGTCTGCTGCGGTCGGCCGTGCGGCGGGACATCGTCGACACCCTGGCCAACCTGCCCGGTCCGCAGCGGACCGAGGGCCTGAGCGCCCGCGAGCTGGGTGACCTCGTCGGACTGCACGTCACGACCGTGCGATTCCACCTGACCCAGCTCGTCGAGGGCGGACTGCTCACCAGCCGCTCGGTACGCACGCCGGGCGCCGGCCGACCGACGAAGAAGTACGTCGTTGCTGCCGGTTCCCTCGACCGCCTGCCGCTTCAGGCCTACCGCCTGCTGGCGACCCTGCTGACCGAGACCTTCGATGCCCGTCACGCGGATGGCCGACACCTGGGCCCTGAAGAAGTCGGCATCGCCTGGGCACAGGAGCACGTGGCCCATCCCGACGCACCCGCACCCGCACGCACCGCCGGCGAGTGGTCGAGCACCGTCGGACGCCTCGTCGACACCCTGCGGGTGTGGGGATACACCCCCAGCGTCCGCACCGAGGACTCCGGACGCACCGCCCGGATCGACCTCGTGGACTGTCCCTTCATCCAGCTCGCCAGAGCCCACCCCGAGGTCGCCTGCGGTATTCACCGCGGGCTGATCCGCGGCACCCTCGACGTCCTCGGCGAGCGCGACGCCGAGGTCTCCCTCGAGCCCTTCGTCGGCCCGACCCACTGCTTGGCCCACGTCACCACCCGGGCGGACTTCGCCCCTTCAGGAGGCAACTCATGACCACCACCCCACGACCCGCCTCGGAGCTCCCCCGCTCCGCAGGCCTGGACGGCTCGCTCTCGTCCGCCCTGGTCGGCACTCGACGCTTCTTCACCAAGGCGGGCATCTCCCAGGACCAGCGCTCGATGTTCGTCGAGGGTGGTCGCGAGGGTGATGTCTTCTACCGGGACCGGTGGAGCCACGACAAGGTCGTGCGCAGCACGCACGGCGTCAACTGCACCGGTTCGTGCTCGTGGAAGGTCTACGTCAAGGACGGGATCATCACCTGGGAGGCGCAGCAGACGGACTACCCGACCACCGGCGCCGACCGGCCGGAGTACGAGCCGCGCGGCTGCCCGCGCGGCGCGGCCTTCTCCTGGTACACCTACTCCCCGACCCGGGTGCGCTACCCGTACGTGCGCGGGGTGCTGCTCGACATGTACCGCAAGGCCAAGGCCACCTACGGCGACCCGGTCGTCGCGTGGGGATCGATTGTCCAGGACGAGGACCTGACCCGCACCTACAAGGCCGCCCGCGGCAAGGGCGGCCTCGTGCGCGCCTCGTGGGCAGAGGCCGTCGAGATGGTCGCCGCCGCGAAGGTCTACACGATCAAGCGCTGGGGACCGGACCGCATCGCCGGCTTCTCTCCCATCCCCGCGATGTCGCAGGTCAGCTACGCCTCCGGTGCCCGCTTCCACGAGCTCATCGGCGCCCCGATGCTCTCCTTCTACGACTGGTACGCAGACCTGCCCAATGCCTCGCCGCAGATGTTCGGCGACCAGACCGACGTGCCCGAGTCCGGTGACTGGTGGGACGCGGCGTACCTGATCATGTGGGGCTCCAACGTCCCGCTGACCCGCACACCCGACGCCCACTGGATGATCGAGGCCCGTTACCGCGGGCAGAAGGTCATTGCCGTCTCGCCCGACTACGCCGAGAACGTGAAGTTCGCCGACGAGTGGGTCGCGGCCGCTCCCGGCACCGACGGCGCCCTGGCGATGGCCCTGGCCCACGTCGTGCTCAAGGAGTACTTCGTCGACCAGCAGGTCGACTTCTTCACCGAGTACAACCAGACCTTCACGGACCTGCCATACCTGATCAGCCTGGAGCAGTCCGAGGACGGGACCGCCTACCGTCCGGGCAAGTTCCTCGTGGCCGGCGACCTGGACCACCCGGAGGCCACGAGCGAGAACGCCATGTGGAAGCCGGCGGTCCTGGACGAGAGCACCGACGAGATCGCGATCCCGCGTGGCTCGATCGGCCACCGCTTCGGCGAGGAGGGCGTCGGCCAGTGGAACCTCGATCTCGGTGACATCCGTCCCCGCCTGAGCCTCTACGGGTCCGACGAGGCCGTCGAGGTCGAGCTGCCGCGCTTCGACAACCTCGAAGGGGCCGCGATCCAGGAGCGCCGGGGGGTTCCGGTGCGGCGCATCGGCGGCCACCTGGTCACGACCGTCCTCGATCTCATGCTCGCCCACTACGGCGTCGGCCGTGACGGCCTGCCCGGGACCTGGCCGAGCGACTACACCGACGCGAGCGTGCCGGCCACGCCCGCATGGGGCGCCGAGCTCAGCGGTGTCCCCGCCGAGCAGATCGTGCGCCTGGCGCGGGAGTGGGCGCAGAGCGCCATCGACACCAACGGTCGCGGCATGATCATCATGGGCGCCGGTGTCAACCACTGGTACCACGCCGACCAGGCGTACCGGACGATGCTCGTCCTCTCCACGATCACCGGCTGCCAGGGCCGCAACGGCGGCGGCTGGGCGCACTACGTCGGCCAGGAGAAGGTTCGCCCGCTCATGGGCTTCCAGCAGATGGCCTTCGCGCTGGACTGGGTCCGCCCGCCGCGCCACATGAACCAGACCGCGTACTGGTACGTCAACACCAGCCAGTACCGCTACGACACCTTCTCCGCCGAGGAGATCAACGGCAGCACCGGGGCCTTCGACGGTCGCACGACCATGGACCTGCTCGCTCAATCGGCCCGGCTGGGCTGGGCCCCGTCCTACCCCCAGTTCGACCGCAGCAGCCTCACCGTGGCCGACGAGGCCGCCGCTGCCGGCGTCCCCGTCGGTGACTACGTCGCCTCCTCCCTGAAGGAGGGCAGCCTGCAGTTCGCGATCGAGGACCCGGAGAACCCGGACAACTTCCCACGCGTGCTCTCCCTGTGGCGCTCCAACCTCTTCGGCTCCTCCGCGAAGGGCAACGAGTACTTCCTCAAGCACCTGCTCGGGACGAGCAACGCGGTCAGGGCGAAGCAGGCCCCGCAGGACCTGCGCCCGCAGGAGATCGCCTGGCCGGAGGAGCTGCCCGAGGGCAAGCTCGACATGCTGATGACCATCGACTTCCGCATGACCAGCTCGACGCTGCTGTCGGACGTCGTCCTGCCTGCGGCCACGTGGTACGAGAAGCACGACCTGAACACCACGGACATGCATCCCTACGTCAACTCCTTCAACCCGGCGATCGCGCCACCGTGGCAGTCCAAGACCGACTGGGAGGCGTGGAAGGAGATCGCCAAGCGCTTCTCCGAGATGGCCGTCGACCACCTCGGCACCCGTACGGACGTCGTGGCGAAGCCGTTGTGGCACGACACCCCCGAGGCGATGTCGGCGGTCCACGGCCGAGTCCTGGACTGGAAGCACGGTGAGTGCGAGCCGGTCCCCGGCAAGACCATGCCGACCATCGCCGCCGTCGAGCGGGACTACACCGCCGTCTACGCCAAGCTGACCGCCATCGGACCGCTGCTCGAGGACGTCGGCATGGTGACCAAGGGCGTGAAGTACGACCCGACGCGTGAGATCACCGAGTTGCGCCAACTGAACGGCGAGGTCCGGGGTGGTCCCACCGCGGGTCGGCCGAAGCTGGACACCGACATCAACGTCGCCGAGGCGATCCTGCGCCTGTCGGGTACGACGAACGGGCACCTGGCGACCGAGGGATTCAAGGACCTGGAGAAGCGCACCGGCCAGTTGATGCACGATCTGTCCGCGGAGCACGAGGGTGCCCACGTGACCTTCGCCGACACCCAGGCGGGGCCGGCACCGGTGATCACCTCACCGGAGTGGTCCGGCAGCGAGTCGGGTGGTCGCAGGTACGCCCCCTTCACGCAGAACATCGAGCGGCTCAAGCCCTTCCACACCCTCACGGGGCGCCAGCAGTTCTACCTCGATCACGACTGGATGCTCGCGATGGGCGAGGGGTTGCCGACCTACCGTCCACCGCTGAACATGACCCGCCTCTTCGGTGAACGCCCCATCGGCGACACCCACCAGGCCGAGGGCGAGGCGGTGTCCGTCGCGGTGCGCTACCTGACGCCGCACAACAAGTGGTCGATCCACAGCGAGTACCAGGACAACCTCTTCATGCTCAGCCTCAGCCGTGGCGGCCAGGCGGTGTGGATGTCCGACCAGGACGCGGCCAAGATCGGGATCAAGGACAACGACTGGATCGAGGCGGTCAACCGCAACGGCGTCGTTGCCGCACGTGCCGTCGTCAGCCACCGGATGCCCGAGGGCACGGTCTTCATGCACCACGCACAGGACCGGCTCATCGACGTCCCCCTGACGGAGACCGATCAGAAGCGAGGCGGCATCCACAACAGCCTGACGCGCATCCTCGTCAAGCCGAGCCACATCATCGGCGGGTACGCGCAGCTGTCCTACTTCTTCAACTACATCGGTCCGACCGGCAACAACCGCGACGAGGTCACGATGATCCGCAAGCGAACGGCTCCGGTCGAGTACTGACACCCACAGGGGCTCCGCCCCGTGCACCCCCGAATAGCTTAGGAGACGACATGCGCGTCATGGCCCAGATGTCGATGGTGATGAACCTCGACAAGTGCATCGGATGCCACACCTGCTCGGTCACCTGCAAGCAGGCATGGACCAACCGGGCAGGCATGGAGTACGTCTGGTTCAACAACGTCGAGACCCGGCCCGGCCTGGGATACCCGCGCGGGTACGAGGACCAGGAGGAGTGGAAGGGAGGCTGGGTCCGTTCCCCCAACGGTCGCCTCAAGCTGCGCGCCGGTGGTCGGATCAACAAGCTGCTCAACATCTTCTCCAACCCGAAGATGCCCAGCATCAGCGACTACTACGAACCGTGGACCTACGACTACGAGACGGTGCTCAACGCACCGGCCCAGAAGAACTTCCCGGTCTCCCGGGCGTACTCGTTGATCTCGGGCAAGCCGATGAACATCGAGTGGTCGGCCAACTGGGACGACGACCTCGCCGGCAGCTCGGAGCACGCCGCCAAGGACCCGATGCTCAAGGGCATCGAGGACAAGGTGAAGTTCGAGTTCGACCAGACCTTCATGTTCTACCTGCCGCGGATCTGCGAGCACTGCCTCAACCCGAGCTGCGCGGCCTCCTGCCCCTCTGGCGCGATCTACAAGCGCGAGGAGGACGGCATCGTCCTGGTCGACCAGCACAAGTGCCGCGGCTGGCGCATGTGCGTCACCGGCTGCCCGTACAAGAAGGTCTACTTCAACCACAAGACTGGCAAGGCGGAGAAGTGCACGTTCTGCTACCCCCGGATCGAGGTTGGCATCCCGACCGTCTGTGCCGAGACCTGCGTCGGGCGACTGCGCTACATCGGCCTGATGCTCTACGACGCCGACGCGGTGCTCGACGCGGCGTCCGTGGAGGACGACCACGACCTCTACGAGGCGCAGCGCTCGGTCTTCCTCGACCCGTACGACCCCGAGGTCCAGCGCGAAGCCGAGAAGGCCGGCATCCCGGGTGACTGGATCGAGGCGGCGAAGAAGTCCCCGGTGCGCCGGCTGATCATGGACTACAAGGTCGCCCTCCCGCTCCACCCGGAGTACCGCACGATGCCGATGGTCTGGTACATCCCGCCGCTGTCCCCGGTCGTCGATGTCATCAAGGACACCGGCTACGACGGGGAGGACCACGACAACCTCTTCGCCGCGATCGACACCCTGCGCATCCCGGTCGAGTACCTGGCCAACCTATTCACCGCCGGGGACGTCGAGCCCGTCGACCGGGTCCTGCGCAAGCTCGGTGCGATGCGCGCGTACATGCGCGACATCAACCTCGGCCGCGACCCGAAGGCGCACATCCCCGAGTCGGTCGGCATGGAGGAGGAGGACATGTACGACATGTACCGCCTGCTCGCGCTGGCCAAGTACGACGAGCGGTACGTCATCCCCACAGCCCACGGCGAGCAGGCCCACTCCCTCGAGGAGCTGGCCACCGACTGCGCCGTCTCCGGCTACGACACCCAGCCGGACGAGGGCTCCGGCCCCTTCGGCGAGGGTTCCGGCAGCGGGTCGCTGACCCCCGTCGCGGTGGACAACTTCCACATGCTGCAGAATCGTCAGACCTCTGACGAGCTCGTCGGGGGCGGCGACAAGTCCGGCCGGGTCAACCTGCTCAACTGGGACGGCAAGGGCACCCCGGAGGGCCTCTTCCCCGAGTCGGACCGCGAGAAGGCGGGTGACTCGCGATGATGCCGTGGCGACGGCACCGACGCAGCGCACCGTCCCTCGGTCCGCAGGCACAGGCCGATGCCTGGCAGCTGATCTCTCTGCTGCTGGACTACCCCGACGAACGGCTGGCCTCCCTTCGACCGCTCCTGCGCGAGAGCGCCAGCGGCCTGCCCGAGCACGTCGGCGGCCCGCTGCTCACCTTCCTCGACCGCTTGGAGACCGTCCCGCTGCAGCAGGTGCAGAGCGAGTACGTCGACACCTTCGACGTCACCCGCAAGTGCTCGCTGCACCTGACGTTCTTCCTCCACGGGGACACCCGCAAGCGCGGAGCGGCCCTCGTGCAGTTCAAGCAGGCCTACCGTGCTGCCGGGGTCGAGATGGCCGAGGAAGGGAGCGAGCTGCCGGATCACCTGTCCGTGATCCTGGAGTTCGGAGCGACCACGGACTCGGCCAGTGCGTGGAAGCTGCTCAACGACCACCGGGTCGGGATCGAGCTGCTCCATCGCGCCCTCACCGACCGTGAGTCGCCGTGGCGTCCGGTCGTCGTCGCACTGCGGGCGACGCTGCCCACCCTCCAGGGCGACGACGAGCAGGCCCTCGCCCGGCTCATCGCCGAGGGCCCACCCCAGGAGGAGGTCGGCATCGACCAGTCCCCGTACGCCATGGACCCCGCTCTCGAGGAGGCAACCGCTGCCCAACCTCCCACGCCCCAGCCGTCCGCCCGGGCCGACCTCGGCCCGACCATCCCCGTAGGAGCCCCCCGTTGACTGACTTCCTCTGGGTCATCGTTCCCTACCTGTGCCTGGCGACCTTCGTCATCGGGCACATCTGGCGCTGGCGCTACGACCAGTTCGGGTGGACCACCCGCTCGTCGCAGCTCTACGAGAGCAAGCTCCTACGCATCGGCAGCCCGCTCTTCCACTTCGGCATGCTCGGTGTCCTCGCCGGGCACATCATCGGCCTGGTCATCCCGAAGCTGTGGACCGACTTCCTGGGCATCAGCGACAGGGCCTACCACGTGCTCGCCCTCGCCGGCGGTATCCCGGCCGGCATCGCCGCTCTCGTCGGACTGGTCATCCTCGTCTACCGTCGGCGCATGACCGGCCCGGTCTTCTCCGCGACGACGGTCAACGACAAGGTGATGTACTTCTTCCTCGGCGCGGTGATCATCTTCGGGATGTGGAACACCATTGCCGGGTCGCTGCTGGAGTTCGGCGGTCACTACAACTATCGCGAGGGCGTCTCCCCGTGGTGGCGCAGCATCTTCCTCTTCCAGCCGGAGCCACAGCTGATGGCTCAGGCACCGTGGGGCTTCAAGGCGCACGCCATGAGCGCGATGATCCTCTTCGCGCTGTGGCCCTTCACCCGCCTCGTGCACGTCTTCTCCGGGCCGATCGGGTACCTCACCCGGCCCTACATCGTCTACCGCAGCCGTGATCGCGTCCGCGGTGACGAGGCCGGGATCAGCGGGCCGCAGCGCGGCTGGGACCACCCGGAGCTGCAGAAGCGCAAGTGAACTACGGTCGGGACATGACCCTGCCAGCCCTCGTCGACCCGGGTCCCGCGCTGACAGGCGAGCAGGTCAGCCGATACTCGCGTCACCTGCTCATGCCGACCATCGGCGAACTCGGCCAGCGCCGCCTGCTGGCGTCCCGGGTCGCCGTGGTCGGTGCCGGCGGGCTGGGCTAGCCGTCGCTGCTCTACCTTGCCGGCGCGGGCGTCGGATCGATCACCGTCATCGACGACGACCTCGTCGACGAGACGAACCTGCAGCGCCAGGTCATCCACGCCTCCGCTGACATCGGTCGGCCGAAGGTCGACAGCGCACTTGAGCGGGTGCGGGCACTCAACCCGGACGTCGCGGTCACCGGCGTGGGCGACCACCTGGGCGCCGCCAACGCGGCACACATCCTGGCCGACCACGACCTCGTGCTCGACGGCAGCGACAACTTCGACACCCGCTATGCGGTGGCCGACGCCTGCGCCGAGCTCGGGATCCCCCTGGTGTGGGCGGCGGTGTTCCGGACCGAGGCGCACCTGACCGTCTTCTGGCCGAGTGCGCCCGAGGGGGTCGCGGCGCCCGGTCTGCGTGACCTGTTCCCGCAGCCACCTGCTCCGGGCACCGTCCCGGCCTGCGGTGACGCCGGGGTGGTCGGTCCCCTCGTCGGGCAGGTCGGCTCGATGATGGCGACCGAGGCGATCAAGCTGATCACCGGCGTCGGTCGATCGCTGCTCGGTCGGGTGCTCTTCATCGACGTCCTCGCCGCGACCCAGCGGGAGATCCCGCTGGCCGCGCGCGCCGGGCGCACGCACTCGCCACGGAAGCCACGCCGACGCGCGACACCGGCGCCGACCTCTGGTGGTGGCGTGACTGCCGTCGTATCCCCCACGGACCTGGCGAGCCGGTTGGACGGGGCACAGGCCCCCTTCGTCCTCGATGTGCGGGACGCCCACGAGCTGGCCGACGGTGTCGTCCCGGGCGCCGCACACATCCCCGTGTCGATCCTCACGTCCGACCCTGCCTCGAGCGCGGACGTCCCGACCGACCGTGACGTCGTGCTCGTGTGCCGCGCCGGCCCACGCGCCGAGCTGGCGGCCACCGCCCTGCGGGCCCGCGGGTACGAGCGGCTCTTCGTCCTCGAGGGCGGGATGCTCGCCTGGTCCGCACCCGTCCCGCACGAGCTGGAGATGCCATGACCACCACCCGACGCACCCTGCTGACCGTCGAGGAGTACCTCGCCGAACTGATGACCGACCTGCTCGGCGGGACCGGGCCGATCCGGCAGACGCAGGACGTGCCGCTGGCGCAGGCCCTCGGACGGGTGCTCGCCGAGCCGGTGCGCGCGGTCGGGGACGTGCCGGCCTTCGCCAACTCGGCCATGGACGGCTACGCCGTGCGGCACACGGACCTGACCACCCTGCCCACGTCTCTGCAGGTCGTGGCCGATGTCGCGGCCGGCTCCGCCGACGACCCTGCGCTCGAGGCCGGGCAGTGCGTGCGCATCATGACCGGCGCCCCCCTACCGAGCGCCGCTGACACGATCGTCCCGGTCGAGCTCACCGACGCCGGGACCGAGGTCGTCGCGATCAACGAGGCACCCGAGCCGGGACGCCACGTGCGCGGCGCCGGTGAGGACGTCCGCGCCGGTGACGTCATCGTCCCCGCCGGCACGAGTGTCACCGGCCGCGTCCTGGGCAGTATCGCCGCTGCGGGTACCGGGACGGTCACCGTCCGCCGCCGCCCCGTCGTCGCCGTCGCGGCGACGGGAGACGAGCTGGTGGCCCCGGGCGGGAGCCTTCGGCGCGGTCAGATCTTCGAGTCCAACGGGACCCACCTCGCCGCGACCCTCCTGGAGCTCGGCGCCGAGGTCAGCCGCTCGGTCGTGCTCTCCGACGAGGCCGACGCCTTCGCCGCCGACCTCGACGAGCTCGCCGACGGCGCCGACCTCGTCCTGCTCACCGGTGGCGTGAGCGTCGGCGCCTTCGACGTCTCCAGGATCGTCCTCGAGCGCTCCGCGCAGGGAGTCTTCCGGCACGTGCGCATGCAACCGGGCAAGCCCCAGGGGTGGGCCCGCTGGAACGGCGTGCCCGTCCTCGCCTTCCCCGGCAACCCCGTGAGCACGGCGATCTCCTTCGAGGTCTTCGGGCGTCCCGTCATCGACCACCTGCTCGGTCGGGAACAGCCGGACGGGCCGACCACCGCGGTCGCTGCCACCGGATGGCGCTCGCCGGCCGGCCGTCGCCAGTTCGTACCCGTGGGCCTGACCAGCGACGAGACCGGACGCCTTCTCGCAACGCCGACCCACCGCCGCGGTTCGGCCTCGCACATGGTCACCTCCCTCGCGGGTGCCCGCGCCGTGGCGATCGTCCCCGAGGACACCGACGAGGTCACCGCCGGCGACCTCGTCGAGATCAGGAGCCTGTAGATGGAGCATCCGCTGACCCACCTCGACCACCGGGGCAATGCTCGCATGGTCGACGTCACCGACAAGACACCCACCGTGCGCGCCGCCACAGCAGCCGGGCGCGTGGTCACCTCCCCCGAGACCGTCGCCCTCCTTCGTGATGGTGCCGTGCCGAAGGGAGACGTGCTCGCGGTCTCCCGCATCGCCGGCATCCAGGCGGCGAAGAAGACCCCCGAGCTGCTCCCGCTCGCGCACGTCATCGGCGTGCACGGAGCGGTCGTGGACCTGCAGATCACCGACAACGGCATCGAGATCACCGCGACGGTGCGCACCGCCGACCGCACCGGTGTGGAGATGGAGGCACTGACGAGCGTCACCGTCGCCGCCCTGTCGGTCATCGACATGGTCAAGGGCCGTGACCGCACCGCCCACATCACCGACGTCCGGCTGCTGGAGAAGACCGGCGGCCGCAGCGGTACCTGGCGGCGGGAGGACAGGTGATTGCCTTCGACGCCGTGGTGCTCGCCGGCGGCGCCGCACGACGCCTCGGGGGGGTGAGCAAACCCGATGTCGAGCTCGCCGGACGCCGCCTCATCGACAGGGCGCTCGTCGCTGTCTCGGACGCCCGCGAGATCGTCGTCGTCGGCGACGTCGACGTCCCCGAAGGGGTGCACCGCACGATCGAGGACCCGCCCCTCGGTGGTCCGGTCGCCGGTGTCGCCGCGGGGGTGGACGTCCTGGCCACGACCGCACCGACGGCCGGCTGGACCGTGCTGCTCGCCTGCGACCTCGCCGACCCGCTGCCGGGGCTCGGCCGCCTCATCGCCGCGTGGGCACACGCCCAGCGCACGGATGCGATCGACACCGACGAGCACGACGGCTGGTGCCTCGCCGACTCGACCGGACGCCCGCAGTGGCTCTTCGGCATCCACCGCACCGAATCCCTGCAGCGGGCCCTGGCCCGCTTCGACAGCCCGCGCGACCGCTCGATGCGCAGCCTGCTCGCCGAGTCGACCCTCGTGACCGTCCCCGCCGCCGACGACGACGTGGCCGACATCGACACCTGGACCGACCACGCCCGCTGGGTCGAACGACTGGAGGACGACGATGACTGACCTGGACGCCGAGCAGACCCGCTGGGCCAACTGGATCGAGGACGCCTGCGCGGCGGTGGGCATCGAGCCCGAGTCGGTCGACGTCCCCGGGATCCACATCCTCACCCGGCAGATCGCGCACGGCTTCGAGCGGCCGATGGCCCCCGTCGGCGCCTATGTGCTCGGGGTCGCGGTCGGGCACCTCGAGGCACAGGGCCGACCGGTGGACCTCGAGTCGATGCGACGGGCCATCGCCGGGACGATCAAGGACCAACCAAACAAGGACGGTGCGTGATGGCACGGGTTCGCTACTTCGCCTCAGCCGCCGAGGCCGCCGGGACCGACGAGGAGCAGCTCGACGGAGCGAGCGTCGGCGAGGTCCTCGCCGCCGCGGAGCGCGCCCACGGTGACCGGCTCGCCGAGGTGTTGACGCGGTGCTCGGTCCTGCACGAAGGCCGCTACGTGGACGACCACGGCGCCCTCGTGCAGGCGAGCGACACGATCGACGTGCTTCCCCCCTTCGCCGGAGGCTGATGACACAGCGCCGGGGGGGTGGGACTCAGCCGCCGATGGCGCTCATCGGCCGCGGCGGCTGGAGGAAACCGGGCTCATTGATCCCGTGCCCGGGCTTCTTGCCCGCCAAGCAGAAGTGGATCAGGTCCACGATCTCCTCCGGGTCGCCGCTCTCACGCAGCGGAGTACGCAGGTCGGTCTCGCCCTGGGCGAAGAGACACGAACGCAGCTGACCGTCCGCGGTCAGCCGCAGGCGGTCGCAGGCCCCGCAGAAGGGCATCGTCACCGACGCGATGACGCCGACCTTGGCCGGACCGCCGTCCACGTAGAAGAGCTCGGCGGGAGCGGCGCCGCGGCCGGGCACCTCGGTGAGAGTGAACTCGGTGCGCAGCTTCGCCAGGATCTCCGCGCCGGTGATCATGTTCGTGCGCTGCCACTCGTGCCCGCCGTCGAGCGGCATCTGCTCGATGAAGCGCAGCTCGAAGCCGCGCCGCAGCGCCCAGCGCAGCAGCTCCACCGGCTCGTCGTCGTTGAAGCCCGGCATCAGGACGGTGTTGATCTTCACCGGGTGGAAACCGGCCTCGTCCGCGGCGTCGATGCCGGCCATCGTGTCCTCGAACCGGTCCCGACGGCTCAACTGCTTGAACCGGTCCGGATCCAGTGTGTCCAAACTGATGTTGACGCGCGACAAACCCGCCTGGCGCAACGGCTCGGCCAACTTCGGCAGACGGATGGCATTGGTCGTCATCGACACCTCGACCGGACCGGCACCGCCCTCCATCGCGGAGATGCCGGCGACGATGTCGACGACGTCGGGACGCAGCAGCGGTTCACCGCCGGTCAGGCGCACCTCCTCGACCCCCGCGTCGACGGCGATGCCGACGACCCGCAGGAGCTCCTGCGTGGTCAGCAGCTCCTGCTTGGGGAGCAGCGGCACGCCCTCCGCGGGCATGCAGTAGGTGCATCGCAGGTTGCACTTGTCCGTCAGCGAGATCCGCAGATCGCGGTGCAGGCGGCCATGGGTGTCCATCAGTGGGCGGGTCATCAGCAACTCATTCCTGACCATACGTGGGAGCCGTCGACCTCGAACTGCTGCTTCCAGACCGGCAGCTCGTGCTTGATCGCCTCGACGACGGCGCGACAGAGGGTGAAGGCGAGATCACGGTGGGCGCTGCCGACCACGACGACGAGCGCGAGATCACCGACATCGAGGTCCCCGATGCGGTGGGTGGCGGACACGTCCGTCTCGCCCGCGGAGTCGTGCTCCGCGACGGTCCGCGCGACGACCTCCTCGATGAACCGCCCAGCGTCCGGGTGGCAGGTGTAGCGCAGTGCGACGACCTCACCCGCGGCCTCGGGATCGTGGTCCCGGACCTGCCCGACGAAACTCGCGACCGCACCGTGGGTGGGCCGGTCGACGCTCGTGAGCATGGCGGCCAGGTCGATCGCCTCGGTGGAGATCCACGCGCTACGTGTCATCAGTGATCGCCTCCGGACAACTGGTCGAGGATGTGACCCACGAGGGGCAGCAGGACGTCGAGCCCCTCGCCGACGGCCTTCGGGCTGCCAGGCAGGTTGACGACCAGGGCGCCGGGAGAGTCGGGGCCCGCGTCGACGACACCCACGAGCCCGCGGGAGAGGGCGGCGAAGGGGGTGTTGCGCGCCCCTTCGGCCCGCAGCAGCTCGGCCACTCCGTGGAGCTCGCGGTCCAGAACGGGCGCGGTGCCCTCCGGGGTGCGGTCGTGGGGCCCCACGCCGGTGCCGCCCGAGGTGATCACGAGCCGGGCACCGGTGGCCAGCGCAGCGCGCAGGACCTGCTCGACCTCATCGGCCCCGTCGGGCACGAGGCTGGCGCTCGTGTCATAGCCGCCGGCCCGCAGACGCTCGACAGCGGGCGGTCCGGAGAGGTCCTCCCGCACGCCGGCGGCAGCGCGGTCGGAGACGGAGATGACATGTGCCGCAACGGCCACGGTGCCTCCCTCCATTCGATGTTCACTCCAGTGTCTCAGGTCTCATCAAGCCCCCGACCCGGGGCTCGCCCCATCATCGCCGCGACGCCGACAAAAGACGAGTGCTGCCGGCCACACCCTCTCGGGTCCGGCCGGCAGCACGTCGTGCAGGGGGGAGGTCAGAGGCCCAGGTCGCGGCCGATGAGCTCCTTCATGATCTCGTTGGTGCCCGCCCAGATCTTGTGGACGCGGGCGTCCTTCCAGGCGCGGGCGACGCGGTACTCGTTCATGAAGCCGTAGCCACCGTGCAGCTGCACGCACTCGTCGAGGACGTCGCACTGGATCTCACCGGCCCACCACTTCGCCTTGGCGGCATCGACTGCGGTGAGCTTGCCCTCGGCGTGGGCCACCACGCAGGAGTCGATGTAGGCCTCGGAGACCTCGACCTTGGTGACGAGCTCGGCGATCTTGAACTTGTTGTGCTGGAAGGTGCCGATCGGCTGACCGAAGGCCTTGCGCTCCTTCGTGTACTCGATCGTCTCCTGGAGGATCTGCTTGGCGCCGGCGATGTTGGCGATCGCGTTGCCCAGGCGCTCCTGGGGCAGGTTCTGCATCATCGAGATGAAGCCCATGCCCTCGGGGCCGAGGAGCCGGTCGCCGGAGACGCGGACGTTGTCGAAGAACAGCTCGGAGGTGTCCGACTCGGGCTGGCCCACCTTGTCCAGGGGCTTGCCCTTGGTGAAGCCCTCGTCCTCCTTCTCGAGGACGAACAGGGAGATGCCCTTGGCACCCTTCGTCGGGTCGGTCCGCACCGCGACGACGGCCAGGTCGCACTGGTAGCCGTTGGTGATGAAGGTCTTCGACCCGTTGATGACCCAGTCGCCGGAGCCGTCGTCGGCCTTCACGGCGGTGCTCTTGAGGTTCGCGAGGTCCGAGCCGCCGGACGGCTCGGTCATGCCGATGGACAGAATCTTCTCGCCGGTGACGACACCCGGCAGCCAGCGCTCCTTCTGCTCCTGGGTGCCCATCGAGACGATGTACGGCGCGGTGATGTCGGAGTGGATGCCGAAGCACGACGAGGTCGCGGCGTTGAACTTCGACAGCTCCTCGGCCACCACGGCGTTGAAGCGGTAGTCGTCGATGCCCGCTCCGCCGAACTCCTCGGGAATGGTCAGGCCGAAGAACCCCTGCTGACCGGCCTCGAGCCAGACCTCACGGGGGATCGTGTGCTCGGCGATCATCGACTCGGCGCGCGGCACGAGCGAGCGCTCGACGAACTGCCGGACGGAGGAACGGAAGGACTCGTGGTCCTCGTCGTAGATGTTGCGGGGCATGAGCCCACCTCTCTGGCACCGACGTGCCGAAAACTTGTGCTAAGCGCTTGCTTAGTCTTACTCCGAGCGGGCATGCTGTCAAACGTGACGGTGCCGACGCCATCCCTCCCCGCGCACGACAACCCGACGGTCGTGCGCCTCTTCGAGGCCGCCGCCGATGCCTTCGCGGACAAGGGGTTCCACGCGACGACGACCCGGGACATCGCCTCGCGGGCCGGACTGTCCCCCGCCGGGGTCTACGTCCACTTCGCGAGCAAGGAGGACCTGCTCTTCCAGCTCAGCCGCGTCGGGCACGAGGGCGCGCGCGATGCCCTGGCTGCGGCCGCTGCCGAGGCCAACTCGCCCACGGAGGCCCTGTCCGAAGTGATCTCGACCTTCGCCCAGTGGCACGCGGAGCAGTACCAGGTCGCGCGGATCGTCCAGTACGAATTCCGCCACCTCTCCCCCGACCACCAGCGCGAGGTCCTCACGCTGCGTCGCGAGATCGACGGGGTCGTCGAGGGGATCATCACCGAAGGCGTCGCGTCCGGAGAGTTCTGTGTCGAGGACACCCGCGTCACGGCCCTGGCCGCGCTGTCACTCGTCGTGGACGTCGCGCGCTGGTACCACCCCGGCGTCAGGCGCACCCCCGAGGACATCGGCGCTGACTACGGCCGACTCGTGCTGCGGCTCGTCGGGGCATCATGAGCCTGCCCCGCGTCGTCATCGCCGGCGGGTCCGGGTCCCTCGGGCGGCTGCTCGCCGCCCGACTGGTCGAGCACGGTCACGACGTGCGCATCCTCACCCGCCGGGTGGACCCCGGGAATCCCTTCGAACAGGTCGTCTGGGACGGCCGCACCGTCGGCGACTGGGGCGATGTCCTGCGCACGGAGGACGAAGCGGGCGTCGCCCTGGTCAACCTCGCCGGCAAGCTCGTCGACGTGCGCCCGACGGAAGCCAACGTCGCCGAGCTGCGCCGCTCACGGGTGGAGTCCACCCGGGCTCTCGTCGAGGCGAGTCATCGTCTCGAGCGGCCGCTCGTGGCATGGGTGCAGGGTTCGACGACGGCGATCTGGTCCGATGCCGGGGAGGAGCGGGTCACCGAGACCACTCCCCTGCCCGACCCCGGCCTTCCACAGATGACCGGCGTGGCCCGACCGTGGGAGTCAGCGACGCAGGGAGCGAATGCCGACCACCTCGTGCTGCTGCGCACCTCGATCGTGCTCGACCGGAACGCCCCCGCACTGCAGATCCTCGCTCGCCTGACGCGCGCGGGTCTCGGGGGTCGGGTCGGGTCCGGGCAGCAGTGGTTCAGCTGGATCCACCACGAGGACTGGGTGCGGGTGGCCATCGCCGCGTTGGGTCTCGACCCGCAGGTGGGCGTCCCCGAGGGGCCGCTCGTCGCGGCGGCGCCCCACCCCCTTCGCAACGCAGACCTCATGGCCGCCCTGAGGCGCCATCTGCGCCGCCCCCCGGCACCACCCACTCCCGCACCGCTGCTGCGCCTGGGCGCGGTCGTGCTGCGGAGCGACCCGGCCCTGGCACTCACGGGTCGGCACTGCACGTCGGCGGTCCTGGCGGACGCCGGCTTCACCTTCGCCCAACCGGACATCGACTCCGCCCTGGCCCAGATCTACGGCTGATCCCCGTCCGCGGTCACTCGACGGAGATGGCGAAGGGGGCAAGCAGCCCGAGCGCACCGACCGGGTCGACCCGCAGGCCCTCGACGCGGGTGGAACGCACGTCGATGACGTAGTCGCGGGCACCGCGCAGGTCGGCGCCCCGCAGGTCGGCCCGCACGAAGCGGGCGCCGGCCAGCGAGCAGTCCTCGACCACGACGTCCGTGAGGATCGCCCCGTCGAAGTCCACGTCCACGAGCACGCACCGTTCGAACCGCGCCCCGGTCAGGTCAAGACCGCTGAAACTACCCATCGACAGCTGGCAGTCGGCCCAGGTGGACGGCTGGGGCGAGATCACGGGCGCGCCCATCGTTGACCACGAGGTGGCCAGTGCCTTGCACCCGGTGAACGTGCACCCGTCGAGGACGCTGTCGGGCAGGCTCACCCGCGAGAGGTCGACCCGCTCGACGGTGCACTGCTCGAAGCGGACCCCGGACAGCTGCGCACCTGCCCAACTCGCATCGCGCAGCGTGCACCCGACGAGCTCGACGTCGGCGAGTCGTTCGCCGTCCTCGAGACTCCCGGTGAGCACCTCGTCGACGATGCTCGAGCGGCCGTTGATCTGGTCGGCCAGAGAACGCATCGACTTTCAGTCGCGGGTGAGGCGACGATAGGTGACGCGGTGCGGCCGCGCGGCGTCCTCACCGAGGCGCTCGATCTTGTTGGCCTCGTAGCCCTCGAAGTTGCCCTCGAACCAGTACCACTTGGCGGGGTCGGCCTCGGTGCCCTCGTAGGCGAGGATGTGCGTCGCGACGCGGTCGAGGAACCACCGGTCGTGGGAGATGACCACGGCACAGCCCGGGAACTCCAGCAGGGCGTTCTCCAGCGAGCCGAGGGTCTCGACGTCCAGGTCGTTGGTCGGCTCATCGAGCAGCAGCACGTTGCCGCCCTGCTTGAGCGTCAGCGCGAGGTTGAGACGGTTGCGCTCACCACCGGAGAGCACACCGGCCTTCTTCTGCTGGTCGGGGCCCTTGAAGCCGAACTGGCTGACGTAGGCACGCGAGGGGATCTCGACATTGCCGACCTGGATGAAGTCGAGCCCGTCGGAGACGACCTCCCAGACGTTCTTCTCCGGGTCGATGCCCGCACGGCTCTGGTCGACGTAGGAGAGCTGGACCGAGTCGCCGATGTCGACCACGCCGGCGTCCGGCTCCTCGATGCCCACGATGGTCTTGAAGAGCGTGGTCTTGCCGACACCGTTGGGGCCGATGATACCGACGATGCCGTTGCGCGGCAGGCTGAAGGACAGGTCCTGGATGAGCACCCGCTCGTCGAAGCCCTTCTTCAGGCCCTCGACCTCGATGACCTTGCTGCCCAGGCGCGGGCCCGGCGGGATCTGGATCTCCTCGAAGTCCAGCTTCTTGGTGCGCTCGGCCTCGGCGGCCATCTCCTCGTAGCGCGCCAGACGCGACTTGGACTTCGTCTGCCGGGCCTTGGCGTTGGAGCGGACCCACTCGAGCTCGGACTGCAGTCGCTTGGCGAGCTTCTGGTCCTTCTTGCCCTGGACCTGCAGACGCTCCTGCTTCTTCTCCAGGTAGGTGGAGTAGTTGCCCTCGTAGGGGTAGAGCCGGCCGCGGTCGACCTCGGCGATCCACTGGGCGACGTTGTCCATGAAGTACCGGTCGTGAGTGACGGCAAGGACGGCGCCGGGGTAGCTTGCGAGGTGCTGCTCGAGCCACAGCACCGACTCGGCGTCCAGGTGGTTGGTGGGCTCGTCGAGGAGCAGCAGGTCGGGCTTCTGCAGGAGGAGCTTGCACAGCGCGACGCGGCGGCGCTCACCTCCGGAGAGGTGAGTGACCGCCTCGTCCGGGGGCGGGCAGCGCAGTGCGTCCATCGCCTGCTCGAGCTGGGAGTCCAGGTCCCACGCATCGGCATGGTCGATGTCCTCCTGGAGCTTGCCCATCTCCGCCATGAGCGCGTCGAAGTCCGCGTCGGGGTTGGCCATCTCCTCGGAGATCTCGTTGTAGCGGTCGAGCTTGGCCTTGATCTCGCCGGCGCCCTCCTCGACGTTGCCGAGGACGGTCTTCTCCTCGTTCAGCGGCGGCTCCTGCAGCAGGATGCCCACCGTGGCGCCCGGCTTGAGGCTTGCCTCGCCGTTGCTCGGCTGGTCGAGCCCGGCCATGATCTTCAGGATGGTCGACTTGCCGGCCCCGTTGGGCCCGACCATCCCGATCTTGGCCCCGGGGTAGAAGGACATCGAGACGTCATCGAGGATGACCTTCTCGTTGTGCGCCTTGCGTGCACGAACCATGGTGTAGATGTAGTCGGCCATGGAGGCAGGCTATCCACTCCTGCCCCCATGCCCGAATCGCGCCGCAGCTCAGGCAGGCAGGGCTTCCGCCTCCTCCGGCTCCTCGGGTACGGCCCCCGAGAAGGACGGGGACTCCCCCTTCGCGTCGGCCGTCACCGGGGGCAGCCCCCAGCTCTGACCGTCGCTCTCCTCGAGCCGCTCCTTCATGCGGGTGTATCCGCCCTCACCGGCGGCCTCCTTGGCAGGGTCGCTGCCACGGCCCGACTTCGCGTACTCGGTCGTCCCGAAGGTGAGGTCGTGACCGACGCTGTAAGCGTCGATGTCGGCCGAGGACCCCCAGGACTCGTCGGCTCGCTGGAAGTCGTTGATCGTCAGGCGGCCGCGGACGACCACCGGATCACCCTTGTGCAGCGAGGTGTGCGAGTTCATCCCCAGCGAGCGGTAGGTCGCGACGTTGTAGTAGCTCGTCGGGCCGTCGATGAAGACCCCCTCGCGGTTGCGTCGACGAGCATTGGTGGCCAGCCGGAAGGTCGTGAACTGCACCCCGGCTCGGGTGGTGCGGTGCTCGGGGTCGGCGACGAGGCGCCCGGCGACGGTCAGCTCGGTCTCATTCATCACGTGATCCTCTCTCCAGCCCACCTCGGCCGGTGGGCTCGTGGGAACCACCCTCACGAGCCTGCGGCGAAGGAACCACGCCTCGCCCGGGGGCTGTGGACCGCGTCGGTGGACGCGGCGACCTTGTGGACGCTCAGCCCAGGACGCGGCGCAGGTCCGAGCGGGTGTCCGCGTGCTCGGAGAGCACTCGGTGTACCGGCTCGACGACGTGCTCGTCGGCCACCGAGCCGATGGACTCACGCAGTCGACCCCTGATCACGGCAGCGCGCCGACGGGCCCCGGCACTGGCCAGCCACCGCGACAGTGCGGCGAGGAGCAGACCGGCGAGCAACCCACCGGCGAGCAGCAGGAAGGGTGCGGCGAAGGGTCCGACATCGACGGTCGGGATCTCGGGCAGCTGCAGCCATGCGGCCGCTGCGATGACGAAGAGCCAGACCAGGCCGACCACTGCGGCCAGGGCGAGGACGACCTGCAGCGCCCCGAAGAGCGGCCACCACAGCGGCTTGCGCGCCCGCAGCGACGTCGCGAGCACGGCCTGGTCGAGGGTGTCGGCGAGGTCGTGCTCGGCCGGCCGGGCGGCGTCGGCGACGGCATCCGCCCATCGGGTCGGCAATCCCTCGCCCGCGCTGGTCCCGATGCGTCGCGCGGCGAGGTCGACTGCGGCCCTCGCAGCCGGCGCGGGCGGAGGGATCGAGGAGCGGCCCAGCACCGCGCGCATGTCCTGCTCGGTGATGTCGGGGGTGTCCGCGTCCTCACGGTCGAGTCGCAGCCGTTTCAACGGCGCCGGGCGGAAGGCCCGGATCCACCGTGTGAAGGGCCAGCCCGTGCGCGCCCACGACTCGAGGCGGTAGTCGCGGGCGACGGCATCCACGACGGTCGGGACGCCGGCGCTGCGGCACAGGGCGTCGACGAGCTCATCGCGAGCGCGATCAGGGACGCCGGCGTCCACGTCCGCGACGGAGTCGCCCAGCCCGTCGGCAGCGGTACGCAGGTCCGCGGCCAGCCGGTGCCGGACAGCGTCAGCGTGCGCCACGGCTCCCTCCAAGTGCGTACGCAACTCGTCGATCCCGGCCCCGGTGACGGTCGAGGTGCCGATGACATCGTGGCGCTCCAGCCCGTCGCGCTCGAGCAGCTGGGTGAGGTGGGCGGTGATCTGCTCCTGCCCGCCCTGCGGCAGACGGTCGATCTGGTTGAGGACGACGAGGGTGACCGCGCCGTAATCGCGCAGCACCCCGACGTAGTCGTCGTGCAGGACGGAGTCCGCGTACTTCTGCGGGTCCGTGACCCAGACGAAGACATCGACGAGCTCCAGGACCCGGCGCGCCTCCCGCCGGTTGGACTCCTCCCGGGAGTCGAAGTCGGGCAGGTCGACGAGCACGAGGCCGTCCGGACCGTCGTCTGCCGTCGGGACCTGGTGGCGGGAGCCGACGGACAGCCAGTCGAGCAGCTCGCCGGCCGGTTCGTCACCCCACACTGCTGCGGTCGGTGTGGAGGTCGTGGGGCGACGCAGGCCGACGGTGGCGACGTCCGCCCCGATCATGGCGTTGAAGAGGGAGGACTTGCCGGACCCGGTCGCCCCGGCCAGGGCGACGACCGTGTGCCCCCCGACGAGGGAGCTGCGCTCCGAGACCTTGCCCAGGACTTCCCGTGCCCGCGCGGCCGGCCCGGGCTCGAGGCGGGCACCGCCTGCCCGCAGTGCCCGAGAGAGCGCGTCAACCCTGGCGGAGATCTCCTCCGCGGCGAGCGGGGCGCCGTCCTTGCGACGAAGGGAGGGCAGTGGGCTCATCGCAGACCCTCCTCGACGGCGGTGACGGCCTTCTGCAGGCGCCGGATCTGGGCCTCGCTGACGGTCAGATCGCCCGTCACCTCGGTGTAACGCCCGCGCTCGCCCGTGAAGAGGTCGTCGACGCGCTCGAGGAGTAGCGTGCGGGCCTTCACGGCCATCTCGCGCACGGCCTGGTCGCCGAAGATCGCCTCCAGCACCTTCTGCGCCAGGGCGGTGGTCCCACCGGCGATCGCGACCTCGGGGGCGACGAGTACGCCACCGGTGTGGGCGAAGGAGACGAGCATGAGGAACAGGCCGATGCCGTTGACGCCGTAGGCGGCGACCCGCGCGTTGGTGCGGCGATTGGCCCCCTCGGACCGGACGATGTCGAGCACGTCCCCCTGCCAGTCCCGCACGAGTCGCTCGACGTCCTCCTCGATGCCACGCGAGGACCGGGCCAGTCCGGGGTGCTCGTCGAGCACGATGGGGCCGGCCTCCGTGCCCCGCCAGGTGCGCGCGACCGTCGCCGCGGCAGTGTCGGCCTCGGCCAGCAGCAGGGCCGAGACGCCGGTCTGCAGTGCCTCGTCGAGCTCGGCGGTCGGCTCCGGGCCACGCACCGAGGCGGTGACGCGGTCGCGGATCCTGGCGACTCCCTTCTCCACCTTGCGGAAGAACTCACCGGTGCCGACGAACTCCTGCCACCGGGCCAGGACCTCGCCGCGCAGGAGCTGCCCGTCCGCCATCCCCTCGGTGACGCCCTCCTCGGCGCGGTCGTAGGCGTCGTAGGCGACCTTGGCCAGACCGCCGACCTCCTCTCGCTGGGCTCGGGTGGCCCCCACGAGTGCGTCGAGCCGGCCGTCGAGGGAGCGCAGGGCACCCTCGAGCGTCTGGCGGACGATGATGCTGCGGGCCTTCTGGTCGCCGGCGAGCGCGGTGAGCCAGCCGTGGACCCGGGCGATGTCCGCCTCCGGGATGAATCCCCAGGCGTCGAGCTCGGCCTCGGGAACCGTGAAGACCGGCGAGGTGCCCATCCCCTGCTCGCGCAGCATCTCGATCAGGTGGGAGCGCACCTCGTCCATCCCCGGGCGGTCGACGCGGTCCAGGACGATCGCCACGGCGGTCCCCCGGTCGCAGGCCTGGCGCAGCAACCGCCACGGGATGGCGTCGGCGTAGCGCGCCGCCGTCGTGACGAAGAGCCACAGGTCGGCGGCGGCCAGGAGCTGGGCGGCCATCTCGCGGTTGGCGGAGACGACGGAGTCGATGTCCGGTGCGTCCAGGATCGCCATCCCGGACGGGAGGTCCTCGGAGGGCTCCAGGCGCACGGTGCCCGGCTGGGGCTCGGCGTCGCCCCCGGTGACGCGGGCGAGCGAAGGGAGGACCCGCCCGTCGCGGAACCACGGCTCGTCATCGGGGTGGTGGATGAGTACGGGGCTGGTCGTGGTCGGCCGGAGCACGCCGGAGCGGGAGACCTCGCGGCGGAGGATGGAGTTGATCAGCGTCGACTTGCCCGCACCAGTCGATCCGCCGACCACGGCGAGCAGAGGCGCATCGATCGAGGACAGCCGCGGGATGACGTAGTCGTCGAGCTGGTCGAGGAGCGCGGCGCGCTCCCGGCGCGCTTCGCGTGTGGACGCGAGGTCGAGGGGGAGGTCACTGCGCTCGACCTCGTCACGAAGCGCCGAGACCCGCGCGAGCATGCCGTCGAGGTCGACCGGTCCCGTCGTCATCTCGCCCATGCGCACACCTTATCCAGCGCGACGCGTCCTCCCGGAATCCGCTGCGCGCCGTGGCACGTGGTGTCAGGATCACGTGCATGGCAACGACGAAGGCACTCCTGGTGGGCGCGGGTCATGCGCACCTTCACTTGATCAGGCGCGCCGACGAACTTGCTGCCGCAGGATACGAGATCCATCTGCTGGCGCCGCGGTACTTCGACTACAGCGGAGTTGCCTCGGCGATGGCCGTCGGTGGTCTGCCTCGCGGTGCGGGGAGAGTGGATGTGCGGGCCCTCGCCGGCTCGACCGGAGTGAACTTCCACGAGGGCAGGTTGCTCAGCCTCGACCCGGTCCGTCGGATCGCCACGGGCGCGGATGGCGCCCAGCTGGCCTATGACGCGCTCTCGCTCAACATCGGCAGCGTCGTCTCGCCGCAGGGCATGCGGGTTCATCCCAGCGTCGTGCGCGTGAAACCTCTGGCCGCTCTGATGGCTCTGGATGCCCGCCTGCAGGAGTCGACCCGCTCTGCGACCACCGTCACGATCGTCGGCGGGGGCGCTACCGGCATCGAGCTGGCCGCCCAACTGGCGACCCGGTGGGGTGTGGGTCGGGTCCGGCTCGTCGAGTCCGGCCCCGCCATCGGCGCGGACCTGCCCCCCGGAGCCCGCGAACGGGTGCTGCGTGTCCTCGCGCGGCGGGGCGTGGCCATCCACACCGGGTGCCTCGTGCAGGAGATCGGCGAGCGAGGCCTGGTCTGCGCCCACGGGTGCGAGATCGCACACGACGTCGCGGTCCTGGCCACTGGACTGTCAGCGCCCCCCGTGCTCGAGGAGTGGGGACTCGGTGATGAGCGCGGCGTACCGGTTCGTGCGACCCTCCAGCACACGCATCGCGATGAGATCTATGCCGTGGGCGACTGCGCCCAGTTCCTCCCCCGCCCGCTGCCACGGCTCGGGGTCCACGGAGTGCGTCAGGGACCGGTGCTGCACCAGAGCCTGCTCGCTCGGATCCATGACCGCGACCTGCCGCAGTACACACCACGACGTCGCGCGCTCTCCATCCTCGACCTCGGTGGCGGTGTGGGCCTCGCCGTCCGAGGACGCTGGTGGTGGTACGGCGCTGGCGTGCTCCGGCTCAAGCGCCGCATCGATGAGCGGTGGCTGACGATGTATCGACTGCGATGAACACGACCCTGACGCACCGGTCCGGCAGACCGGGAAGGAACGCCACTCCCAGGGGGTTACCCAGTCGTGAATGACTCCCAGCCCCAGGACAGCGCGCCTCGCAAGGCCCGCTTCCGCGAGTGGGTGGAGCCCGAGATCGAGGTACTGCTGCGGGTGGCGCAGTCCATCACCGCGAATCGGGCGGACGCCGAGGACCTGGTCCAGGAGACGTTGCTGCGCGCGTACCGGGCTGTCGACCGCTTCGACGGCAGGCATCCACGGGCGTGGCTGCTGACGATCCTGCGTCATACGAACGCCAACATGCACCGTCGGCAACGGCCGGGCACCATCGGGGACTGGGAACTCATCCGCGCCGCACAGCCGGCGTTCGGACGCTCGGAACTGCCCAGCGCCGAGGACAGTTTCGTCGACCAACGGCTGCACGAGGACCTGGCGGCCGCCATCCGCGCGCTCGACCCCCGATTTCGGGCGGCGCTCATCCTCGTCGACGTCCACGACCTCAGCTACGGCGAGACCGCCGCGATCATGGGGGTCCCCGTGGGCACGGTGATGTCTCGCCTGAGCCGGGCACGCCAGCGCGTGCGCACGTCGCTGAGGTCCAGCTCACTCGTTCGAGGAGGCCTGTCATGACAGGGACCCTGCGGCAGATGCTGACCTGCCACTGGTCCGCCCGCCGTATCCAGCGCTATCTCGATGCCGACCCCGCTGCACCCCTGACGCCCGGGGAGATCTCGCGCCTCGAGGGGCACCTGGCCACCTGCGCACGGTGCACGCGGGTCGTCGCCGAGCACCGGACGCTGCACCGGGCGCTGTCGCTGTGGTCGGGCGGGATGGATGTTGACCCCGGGTCGGTCCAACGCATCCGGGACTTCCTGACCACGATCAACGACGAGGACCACGCATGAACGCCGGCCGAACCAAAACCGCGCCCGCCGACGACGACCTGTGGGACCTGCTCGTTGTGGGCGGTGGCACGGCCGGAATCGTGGGAGCGAAGACCGCCGCACACCTGGGTGCCCGCGTCCTGCTCGTGGAACAGGAGCGCACCGGAGGAGACTGCCTGTGGACGGGCTGCGTGCCATCCAAGGCGCTGCTGGCGGCCGCGTCCGTCGCCGCCAGCGCCCGCACTGCCCACCGGTTCGGCGTCGGCGTGGGCGAGATCTCCGTCGATTTCACCCAGGTGATGCGTCATGTGCGCGCAGCGATCGACCACATTGCCCCCGTCGACTCGATCGAGGCACTGGAGGAGTCCTCGGTCGCGGTCACCGAGGGCACCGCCCACTTCACCACAGCGGACTCGGCCGAGATCGACGGGACGAGGGTGAGGTTTCGGCAGGCCCTCGTGGCCACCGGGGCCGCACCGGCGCTCCCGCGCATCCCTGGCCTTGCCGACGTGGGGTACCTGACCAGCGAGACCGTCTGGGATCTGGATGAGCTCCCTGCCGACTTGGTCGTCCTTGGTGGCGGCAGCATCGGCTGCGAGCTGGGTCAGGCCTTTGCCCGCCTGGGCAGCCGGGTGTCCGTGGTCGAGGGCGCGCCCTCGATCCTTCCGCGCGAGGACCCCCGCGCGGCCGAGGCGCTCGCCCGTGCCCTCGTCGACGACGGGGTGGAGCTGCACACCGGCTCCGGCGTCGAGGCGATCGAAGCCACCACCGGAGGGGCCGGGGTCCTCCGTCTCGGCAACGGGCGGCAGGTCCCCTTCACCCGCCTCCTCGTCGCCGTCGGGCGCACCCCCCGCACCGTCGACCTCGGGCTGGACGCCGCGGGGGTCGAGGTCGATGACCGCGGCTTCGTCGTCGTCGATGAGCTGCTGCGCACCACCAACCACCACATCTGGGCGGCCGGGGACCTGACCGGCCATCCCCAGTTCACCCACACCGCTGGAGTGCACGCGAGCCTGGCTGCCTCGAATGCCATCGTGGGAGTGCGCCGCAAGGTCAACCTGGCCGCGGTGCCCAGGGTGACGTTCACCGATCCGGAGGTCGCGGCCGTCGGCCTCGCGAGCGACACCCGTCTGCCGGGCCTGCACTGCGTCGAGTGGTCGCACAGCCACGTCGACCGAGCTGTGGCAGAGGCCGCAGTCGATGGCACCACCCGACTCGTGGTCGGCAAGCGCGGTCGCATTCTCGGTGCCACCGTGGTCGGCCCACGAGCGGGTGAGACCCTCGGTGAGCTCACTCTGGCGATCACCCGGGGACTGACCACGCGCGACCTCACCGGCGTGATCCACCCCTATCCCACGTACAACGACGGGCCGTGGAATGCGGCGGTCTCCGACGTGCGGGACCAACTCGCACGGCCCACCGCCCGACGCGCCCTGGGAGTGCTCGTGCGGACTCGTCGCTGGCGGCTACGCCGGGCTGCCTGACGACGGATGAGAGGCATCGACAGACCGTCCGCGGCGAGCCCACTCACGACAGATCGCGAAATCCGGCCACGATGCGCTGGGCGGCACTGATACCGACGACCCCCGCCCACACGGTGGCGATGGTGCCGGAGTGCACGGGCACGAGCAGCCACAGCGCGTGCACTGCGACGGTCTCGGTGCCCTCGGCGAGACCGCCGAGGAAGCTGAGCGAGCGCCCGTCGTCTCGTTGACGACCGGTCCGCTCCGCGATGGAGGAGAACGCCAAGAAGGCCGCGCCGTTGATGTAGTAGGCGAAGAGAACCCCGAGGAAGGGCAACCAGCCGACCTCGTACTGGGCGGTCGCGCCGACGGCCACCCCGATCACGGTGGCGCCGTACACCACGAAGTCGGCCGTGATGTCGAGGAAGCCGCCGGCCTCTGGCCGTGGACCCTCCTCGCCACCACGAGCGGCCGCGCGGCGCCGCCGAGCAAGAGGGCCATCGAGCCCGTCCATCAGCCGGGAGAACACCCACAGTGCCAGTGCCCACCACCACAACCGACCGGCGGCGGTCGCCGCACTGGCCAGCCCGGTGGCCAGGCCGAGCAGGGTCAATCCGTTCGGGGTCACCCCCGGTCGATCGAGGAGCCCGGCCAACCCGGACAAGGGCGGGTCCAGCAGGCGGCGAGCCGCTGTGTCAAACATGGGCCCGCTCATCGCTGCTGTGCTCGCCGCGAGGCTCGTTGAGTCGTCGCGCCCACCACGACCCGCCCACGATGAGCAGGACCAACGCAGAGAGGGCGGCCGCCAGACCCCACGGGTCGGAGCCGTAGGCACCCAGGGCAGCGTAGGCCAGGCATCCGGGCACCATCCCGATGGCGCTACCCAGGACGTAGTGCCGCACCCTGACACCGGTCAGCCCGGCGGCGTAGTTGACCGCATCGAAGGGGACCAGGGGCACCAGCCGAACCAGCAGCACCGCCGACAGTCCGTGGGCGGTCAGCAGTGCGTCGACGCGCTTCACCCGTCCACGAGTGAGCCGATCGACCGCCTCCCGCCCCAGCACCCGCCCCAGGCCGAAGGCGACGACGGCGCCGACCAGCGCGCCGGCCAAGGAGAGACCGGCTCCCGCCCACAGGCCGAAGAGGGCACCGCCGGCGATCGTGAGCAGCGATTTGGGGCCGGGAACGAGAGCCAGCACCGCATAGAGGCTGACGAAGAGCACGGGCGCCCAGATGCCGGCGACGGCGACCCGTGACCTCAGTGCCGCGATGTCCGGGGGCCCCAGCACGATCGCGAGGACAGTGACGCCGAGCAGCATGAGCGCCAGGAGTGCTGCCTTGACTCCAGCGACGCGCCCCATGCGTGCTCCTGACTGGTGCTGAACGGTGTGTACTACTGCGGGAAGTCCCCGAGCATCCCGAAGTGTTCCTGATGTGACATGTTGCCTGCCCCGGAGGTCCGATGCACCGACGTTCTGCTCGACTTCTCCTGCCGGCCGCGCTGCTGATGTCCATGATCTCCGCCTGCGCCGCTCCGGTTGCGCCCGGAGGCTCCACGACCGGGAACCGCTCCTGGACGCAGATCTCTGACCAGGCCACGGGGCAGACCGTCGACCTGTGGATGTACGGAGGCGACCAACAGGGCAATGCCTACGTCGACGACGTACTCGCGCCCGCCGCAGCCGATCTCGGAGTGACCCTACGACGAGTCCCGGTGGCTGACACCTCCGACGCCATGACCCGGATCCTGGCCGAACGCCAAGCCGGTGAGGAGGATGGCGCGGTGGACCTCGTGTGGGTCAACGGAGACAATTTCGCGACCGGCAAGCAGGCTGACGCCTGGCGCTGTGGCTGGTCCTCCCAACTACCGAACATGACGTACGTCGCACCGGATGACGCTCTGGTCACCCACGACTTCGGGACCCGGGTCGACGGCTGTGAGGCACCGTGGCACAAGGCGCAGTTCACCCTGGTCTACGACTCCGCCCGGATCGCGGAGCCTCCCACGACGCTCTCCGGCGTCCTGCAGTGGTCACAGGACCACCCCGGACGCTTCACCTACCCGGCCCCACCTGATTTCACCGGCTCGGTCTTCCTCCGGCAGGCGCTCTACAGCACCTCCGGTGGAGTCGACGAGATCCCGGCACGATTCGACCAGGCCACGTACGACGACCTGGCCCCGGCCTTGTGGGAGACGCTGGACGACGTGGCCGCGTCCCTGTGGCGCCAGGGACGAACCTACCCCCGCGACTCCGTCGCCCTGGACCGTCTCTACGCGGACGGCCAGGTGGACCTGACGATGACCTACGGTCCCGCAAGGCTGACCGGACTCGTCGAGGACGGCACCTTCCCGCCGACCACACGCGTCCTCCCTCTGGAGGAAGGAACGATCGGCAACGCCAGTTTCCTCGCCATACCGGCCACGGCCGGTGACGCCGAGGGCGCGATGGTGGTGGCCAACGTCGCGCTCTCGCCCGAGCAGCAGGCGATCAAGGCCGACCCCGGCACATGGGGTCAATTCACCGTGCTCGACACCGACCTGATGAACGCGTCCGACCGGGCACGATTCGAGGACCTACCCACCTCTGACATCGTTCCGCCGTACGAGGTCCTTTCACGCAATGCCCTCCCCGAGCTGGGTTCGTCCTGGGTGACCGAGCTCGACGAGGGCTGGCGTCGGGCGGTCCTGGGAGCCGGGTCATGACGGATGGCGGCTCCGGGGCCCGACTCGTTGCGCCAGCAGTGGTCCTGGTCGTGGCGGTCACCGGTACGGCACTGGGCGCCGTCCTCGCCACGAGTCTGGGCCTCCTGCCCCTCGTCGGCCAGCCCCGACTGAGCGCTGATGGCTTCACCGTCGTGGCCGGCGACCTACGCGGTGCGGCGCAGGAGTCCCTCGTCACGGCCACCACGGCGACCGTCCTCGCCGCGATCATCGGTCTCACCACCGCCACGGTCATCGTGCGCGCCGGTGGCGGAGCCCGTCTCGTCATCGGGTGTGCCGTCGTGGCGCTCACGGTGCCGCACCTCGTCGGAGCGGCCGCGACGGGGCTTCTCCTCTCCGACGTGGGGCTGGCTCAGCGCTGGACCGGGATCCCGGCTTCATCGTGGCCTGATCTGGTCGGCGGCCGATGGCCGTGGGCCACCGTGCTGGAACTGGCGTGGAAGGAGTCGGCCTTCGTGGCGCTGGTGGTGGTCGCCGCCATCGGGCGCCCCTACGCGGAACTGCGGGAGGCGGCAGCGGTGCTCGGCGCGACCCCGAGGGCCCAATGGCGGCGCGTCATGGTGCCCTTGGCCGCGCCCGCCCTCACCGCCTCGTCGCTCATCGTCTTCCTCTACTCACTCGGTACCTACGAGGTTGCGCGACTGCTGGGTCGCGCCTACCCGGAACCGCTGCCGGTCATGGCCTACCGACTCTTCACCAACATCGACGTCACCGCCCGACCCCAGGCAGCCGCCACCGCGGTCGTCGCGACGGCACTGGCGCTGACGGCAACACTGATCATCCTTCCGGTCCTGCATCGACTCGGAGCCGAGCGATGAGGCGCCGGCAACCCAACCACCTCACGATGCGCTGGACACGCCCAGCGACGGTCACGGCGCTGCTCGTGCTCTGGCTGGTCATTCCCCTGGTTCCGCTGGTGATGTGGACCGGCGCCGCGCGCTGGTCGGGCACGGCTCGGGTGCCCCAGGAGCTCGGGCTGGACGCGTGGCACGATGCGCTGGACTCGGGGGTGCTCACGGCGTTGGGCCTGTCCGTGCTGCTGGGAGCGGCCGTGGCGCTGATCGCAACACCTCTGGGGGCCCTGGCCGGGCGGGCACTGGGGTGGCGACTGCTGCGCCGGCCCACCCTCCCTTCGCTCGTGCTGCTCGGTCCGGTCGCTCTGGCCCCCTTCGCCGTCGCGATGGGGCTGGACATCGTCATCCTGCGACTGGGCATCCCCGGAGAAGTCGCCGTGGTCCTCGTCCTGAGCGTGTTCGCACTGCCCTACACCACCTTCACCCTGAGGGCCACGTACCTGTCCCTGGACCCGGCGCTGGAGGAACAGGCCCGTGTCCTGGGCGCCACCCCGGCCCGGGCGCGGCGGCGGACGACGCTGCCGGCGGCAGCCAACGGCCTGGTCACGGCAGCGGGTCTGGCCTTCCTCGTCGGGTGGAGCGACTACGCCGTCACCCTGCTGATCGGGGGCGGTCAGATCATCACCGCTCCCATCCTCATCGGCTCCGCGGCCGCCGGCTCGGGCAACGACGCCCTTACGGCGACCTTGGCCGTCCTCGCCAGCCTGCCACCGCTGGCCGTCCTCGCCGTCTACACCTACGTGGTGGCACGCACCACGACGAAGGGGTATCGATGACCCTCGCCCTGCGCCTGTCCGCCATCACCCATCGGCACCCGTGCGCGACCGGCGCGACCCTGACCGACGTCGACCTCGACGTGTGGGCCGGCCAGATGGTCGCCGTCCTCGGCCCCTCGGGCTCCGGCAAGACCACGCTGCTGAGGGTCGCAGCCGGCCTGGAATCTCCCGAGTCCGGTGAGGTCCTCCTCGACGGGGTGGACGTGTCGGGTGTGCCACCGGAGCGACGTGACCTGACCATGATGTTCCAGAAACCACACCTCTTCCCGCACCTGAACGTGCTGGACAATGTCGCCTTCGCCGACCGGCTGCGCAGCCGGGACAGGACGTCCAGCCGGGTTGCCGCGCAGCGATACCTCGACCTCGTCCACCTCGGAGGCCTCGGCCGCCGCCGGCCGCGGCAGCTGTCCGGTGGCCAGGAGCAACGCGTCTCGCTGGCGCGAGCTCTCGCCGCCCAGCGCCGGGTGATGCTCCTGGACGAGCCCTTCAGCAGTCTGGACACCGGCTTGCGTGCTTCGATGCACCGACTGATGGATGAGGTCCGCGCCACCCTGCAGCCCACGATCGTCATGGTGACCCACGACCTGGGCGAAGCCGAGCTCGCTGACCGTGTCGCCGTGCTCGTCGAAGGACGTATCGAGCAGGTCGATGTCATCGAGAGGCTGTACGCAGCGCCGCGGACACTCGCCGTCGCCCGCCTGGTCGGCGGCTTCAACGAGTTGCCCGGCAGGATCGAAGGGGGTGTCCACCACTCGAGCTTTGGGTCCTTTCCCCTCCCCGGCGAGGTCGAGTCGACGGGCCCGTCGATCCTGGTGGTGCGCAAGGAAAGACTCGAGCTGGCCCCCCTCGGCACGTCCCCGACGCTCACCGGCCTGGTCGTGCACGTCCGCCAGTCCGGCGCCCATCAGGACGTGGTCGTGGCTCTCGAGCACCAGGGCGTCGCGGCCGGGCCCAGGATCACCGTCGAGGTACGACTGGGCTCGACGCTCCGTCCCGGCGACCGCACCGGTGTCCGACTGCCCGGGGCACACGGCCTGTGGGCGGTGGCCGATACGGAGAGCGCGGGGTCGGCGACAGCACAAGAGGAGCCGGGACCACGTGACCGGGTGTCTCTGCGGGGCGCCTGATACTCAGGCTCACCACCTCGCAACATCGGTGATCGTGCGCCTCCGGCGAGACTCGAACTCGCGACCTCGGGATTAGAAAGCCCTTGCTCTGTCCAGCTGAGCTACGGAGGCACTCCCCGACCGCGGGTGGCCACGGTCGGGGCGGGTTTCAGTGTAGTGAGCCAGCCGACCTGACATGATCGGGACCATGTCCGCGAGAGTCATCGTGCGTGAGGCGGAGGTCGACGACGGCCTCGCCGACTTGGCGCTGCTCGACGACGGCGAGCGCGCCAGGGCCGGACGCAAACGCGACGCCGCCCCCTTCGTCACCGGCCACGCCCTCGTGCGACGCACGCTGGGCGAGCTCCTCGGGGAGGACCCGGCGAGCCTGTCCTTCGAGCGGCGGTGCACCACCTGCCGCAGCGAACTGCACGGCAAGCCGAGCCTCGTCGACGTGCCGGGGTGGCACTTCTCGCTCTCCTACACCTCCTCGCTGGCCGTCGTGGCCGTCGCGCAGGGGATCGACGTCGGTGTCGACACCGAGGACCTCACCGACGCCGACTTCGAGGGCTTCGCGGACATCACGCTGGCGCGCGAGGAACTCCTGGCCTTCGAGCACCTGGACGGGCAGGATCTGCTGATCTCCCGGGCCCGGGTCTGGGCCCGCAAGGAGGCCATCCTCAAGGCAACCGGCCACGGCCTGGTCGTGGACCCGTCCGAGGTCCTCGTCACCGGTCCGCTCGACCCGCCGGGGCTGCTCGCCTGGCGCGCCGATGAGCCCGCGCCTGCGTCGGTGTCCCTGGTCGACCTCGATCTCACTACCGCCAACCACCGCGCGGCCGTCGCCGGCCTCACCGACGAGCGGCTCGAGGTCGTCAGCGGCTGACGGCGCCGGCGAACTCGCGCCGTCGAGCGGTCATCGAGTCGAGTAGGACCCGCTCGCGCTGCAGCGTCTCCGCGTCGAAGGTGTGCCGGTGCATCCGTCGACGCAGCAGGGCCAGCTCCGAGGCGCAGTCCTGGAAACTGCGCATCGACGCCGTGCCGGTCGCTCCGCCGTGGTGCTTCGCCCACGAGCGTGCCCGGCGGCGTGCCTTCATCGTCGAGAGCATCCCGACCTCGTCGCTGGAGAGCCACCCGGTGGCGGCGTAAGGCATCAGGTACTCCCCGATGATCCGGCCCTCGCGACGGCGGGCCCACACGAGGAAGATCACGAAGGCGACGAAGGCGACGAACCCGCAGGCGAGGCCGAGGAGCAAACCGGCGCCGCCCCCCGCCGACGCCGACAGGTTCCACAGTCCGTGGCACAGCACGGCCCCGCACCAGCCGAGGACCGGGGCGACGGCCTTGGTCGCCCGAGAGGCCGAGACGGCGGCCAGGCCGACGCCGATCCCGGTCAGTGTCGTGAACATCGGGTGCAGGAACGGGCTGATGATCCCCCGCACGACGAAGGTGGTGGCGAACCCGCCGAGGCCGTGCTCGATCGCTGCCCCGGCGAAGTACTGGATGTTCTCGGTGAAGGCGAAGCCCGCGGCGACGATGCCCGCGTAGACGATGCCGTCGGTCAGTCCGTTGAACTCGTGGCGCATGAACCACCACATGATGAGCAGGAAGAGGCCCTTGAAGGTCTCCTCCGTGAAGGGCGCGATGAGCACGGCCGTGAGCACGTCCGCGGACTGCGCACTGGTGACGCTCATCAGGAAGGCGCCCCCGAGCGAGTTCGCGACGAGTGCCAGCGCGGTCGACCCGAGCGCCCCGTACAGGAAGGCCGTCACGAGGTAGCGCCACGGCTCGGCCTCGAATCGGTCGAGCCAGAGGAAGAACGGAACCACCAGCGTCAACGGCAGCAGCGCGGCCAAGAGGCTGATGGCCGTCCACACGAGACCGAAGCTGTAGCCGTAGAAGAGGGCGAAGAGGGCACCCAGCACCACGGACATGGCGACGACGAGGCCGCTGAGCAGCCACGTACGCAAGGTCGGTCGCGGGGTCGGGTTCGTCTGGGCCTGGGTGGTGACGTACTGGTGGGTGTACCACTCCGGAGAGGGCGGTACCCCCACGGCAGGGGGCTGGGGAGAGGGCAAGCTCATGCCCACACGCTAATCGAGTGCGGGGCGCTCCGGCAGCGGTCGATATGGTGATCGGCGTGACTGCACCAACTCAATCCCCGTCCGAACGCATCGTCTGGATCGACTGCGAGATGACCGGCCTCTCCCTCGAGCACGACGCGCTCATCGAGGTCGCCGCGCTCGTCACCGACTACGAGCTGGAGCAGGTGGGCGACGGCATCGACGTCATCGTGCGTCCACCGGACGCCGCCCTGACCCAGATGAACGACTTCGTACGCGACATGCACACCACCTCCGGGCTGCTCGACGTGCTCGCCGAGGGCATGTCGTTGACCGACGCCCAGCAGGCCGTGCTCGCGCACATCAAGGAGATCGTGCCCGAGGCCGGCAAGGCCCCCCTCGGCGGGAACAGCGTCGCGACGGACCGCGCCTTCCTGCAGCGGGACATGCCCGATCTGGAGGGCCACCTCCACTACCGGATGATCGACGTCTCCTCCATCAAGGAGCTCGCTCGTCGTTGGTACCCCCGCTCCTACTTCGCTTCACCGAAGAAGAACGGTGGCCACCGGGCCCTCGCCGACATCACCGAGTCGATCGCCGAGCTGCGGTACTACCGCGAGGCGGTCTTCCTGCCCCAGCCCGGCCTCGAGACCGCGGAGCTGAAGAAGATAGCCGATCGGTACCAGGTCGGCTGACACCCCGACACGAGAAGGCCCCCGGACGAACTCGTCCGGGGGCCTTCTGCACTGGGGTGAGTAACGGGACTTGAACCCGCGACCCTCGCGACCACAACGCGATGCTCTACCAGCTGAGCTATACCCACCATGTGCCTGTCTTGGGCAGCGCGGACCATCGTACCTGCTCCCAACCGGTGCTCATGACCACCCTGCCTCCAGCAGGTTGCCAGCTCGATCAGGCACGATGGTCGGGTGACGACTTCAGCCATCCCACATCCCCCCTTCGCCCGCGTGCTGGGCTCACTCCTGGCCCTGGCCGCCCTCTTGGGCGCCATGGTCCTCACCGCCGCCCCCGCGGACGCACATGCCCGCCTGGAGGGGTCCAGCCCCCAGGACGGCGCCACGCTCTCGGCCGTGCCGCCGGAGATCATGCTGCGCTTCAACGAGCCCATCCAGGAGGGCCTGAACCAGGTCAGCGTGAAGTCCGGCTCGACCGACGTCGCCAAGGGAGACCCGCAGGTCGACGGCTCGAAGGTCTACCAGCCGGTGGAGTACACGATGGACCCCGGGGAGTACACGGTCACCTTCAAGGTGGTCAGTGCCGACGGGCACCCCGTGAGCGACTCCTTCACCTTCACCTACGCGCCCGCGGACAACGAAGGCAAGGTCGAGGAGGAGCCGGACGCCGCCCCCGACTCCCCGTCGGAGACCTCCTCCCCTGCACAGGAGCCGAGCGAGTCCCCCAGCCCGAGCGAGACCACCGGCGAGGACGAGGGTGACTCGACCCCCAGCGAGAGCTCCACGAGCAGCGACGAGTCCGCGACGGCCCAGGACGACCCGAGCGACCAGGCCGCCGACGAGACGGCCCAGGAGGGCACCTCCCCGTGGTGGTGGGCCCTCGCCGCGGGTGCACTCGTGGTGGTCATCGGTGGACTCGTGATGCTCGTCCGCGGGCGCCGCGACTCCGATGACGACGAGGCCCCCCGCGACTGACCCGTCCCGACGCAGGAAGGCCCCGGAGAGATCTCCGGGGCCTTCCTCGTGTGTGGTGCGCCAACAGGGACTTGAACCCCGAACCCGCAGAGTATGGGGCACCTAGATCAGGATGGATCACGAATCCTCAGTTTCGCCCGGCATATCAAGGGAGTTCGTCATCTGTGACATCATGGCGGTTCATCTTCAATGTAGGTAAATCAGGGGGTTTATGGGTAACAACATCGGTAGCGGGAGGGCCCACCACGGGCCCAGACGAGAGGGAGCAGCATGCACAGCACGACGATGAGCACAGCGGCACACACAGCCGTCCTCGACCCGATGACAGGTGAAACGCTGTTGATTCGCCCGAACCGAGACGAGGACGTGCGCGATCCGTTCACGCCGTTGTCATCGGCACACGTTGCCGACTGGTCCGCCATGGTGCAGCGGCTCGACGGGATGGGCTGGGAGCCCTCCGAGGACGACAACGGGGGCACGCTCGACGCTGGCGAGACTGCGGACGGTCGGGCGATCTTGGGCCTGTACTGCCCCGAGCCGATCCATGAGCAGTGCGACCTAGACCGGCTGGCGGCCGCCAGTGCTGACCTGATGCGTGAGGTTGACAGGCTGACAGCCATGCCCTAGATTTCTATTTGCGCCCCCTTGATTTGGGGCTATTTGTATTGCCTTGACATGTACAGAGATGATCTGTAATGTCGAAGGAGTAGGACAAACACGGGGAACCACTCCCCGTCATACAGAACGTGAGCACCTACCTAGACGACCTCTAGCGGGTGCTCTCGCATTGCTGAGAGGCGATCTCTATATCGGCTCGAAGCACTGGACCAGTCCTAACGGGCTGGTCTTTTTTTATGCACAGACGAGAGAGAGGAGCAGGAAGTGAGTGAAGACAGCGGACAGCGACACATGACGCCCAAGGAACTGGCGGAGCGCTGGGGATGCAGTACAGGACACCTGGCCAACCTGCGCACCGAGGGCAGAGGGCTGCCATTCCTCAAGTTTCCCGGCCGCGTGCTGTACCGGCTAGCCGACGTACTCGCCTACGAAGACGCGCACGTCGTCGGGCCGGTGAGTGCGTGAAGCGGTCGGAGCAGCTAGAGGCGGAGTTTCTTGCACTGGACAGCGACGCGGCTAAGTGGAACGCCGCCCGGACTGAGGTCTGGTCGGCAGAGATGTCCCTCAAATCCACGAGGTCTAAGGCTCCCCAGTGGGCCGACATGCCGGATATCGCGGACTCAAGGGAGCGGGGCGCAGTGGAGCGGCTAGAGGCGGCACGGGCGCACCTGTCCACGCTGAGGACTCCCGCCGAAACCCTGATGCGGCGCATGGCGCTTATCAATGCGATCTATGAGGCAGAGGAGCGGGCCTAGTGGACGAGCGCAAGGTTTGCAGGGACTGCCGTAAGTGGTTGCCCATTGAACGGTTCGGAGTGCGCAGAAACAGCAAGGACGGACGACGTAGAGACAGGTGCGGGGTCTGCCTCGACGTGTGGATATTGGAAGGAGCGAAGAAGGAATGAGCGAGGTACTGACGAGCGGACTAGTGATCATCTGCCCAAGTTGCGGGACGCCAAAGAGTGAGGGCGAGTACAGGAATCGCAGGCGTACCGGCTTGCGTGTTCGGGACGAGGGTCAAGTCCCCGGTAGTGGTGTAGCGCTGCGTGATCCTTCGGGGTGGGGTTAGGCGGTCAGGGCGGGCATGGTTTCGGCTCCGATCTCGGGGTCGGTGGTGGTGATGAGAGTGACGCGGCAGCGGGCCAGGACGTCGAGGCCGAGGTAGCGCCGTCCTTCGGCCCATTCGTCGGTCTGTTCGGCCAGGACGGCTCCGACCAGACGCACGATGGCGTTGCGGTTGGGGAAGATCCCAACGGAGTCGGTCCGGCGTCGGATCTCGCGGTTGAGGCGCTCCTGGGGGTTGTTCGACCAGATCTGGGTCCACACGTCCTTGGGGAAGGCTGTGAACGCGAGGATGTCCTCCCGCGCGCCGGCGAGGTGCTCGGCCACCTGTGGGAGCTTCTCGTCGACGTACTCGATGAGCCGGTCGAACTGGGCCTGCACGCTGGGTGCGTCGGGCTGGTCATAGACACTGTGCAGCATCGCCTTGACGGCCGGCCACATCGACTTGGGCGTGACGTCCATCAGGTTCGCGGAGTAGTGGGTGCGGCATCGCTGCCACGCGGCGCCGGTCAGGTTCGCCGCGATCGCTTCCTTCAACCCTTGGTGGGCGTCGGAGGTGACCAGACGTACCCCGGTCAGGCCGCGGGCGGTCAGGTCGGCGAAGAACTCGTTCCATGCGGACCCGGTCTCGGAAGTGGCCACGCGCAGTCCGAGGACTTCGCGGTGCCCGTCGGCGTTGACCCCGGTCGCGAGCAGTACCGAGGTGGCGACCACGCGCCCGCCCTCGCGGACCTTCATCGTCAGCGCGTCGGCGGCGACGAAGGTGAACGGTCCCGCCTCGTCAAGGGGGCGGTGGCGGAAGTCCTCGACGATCTGGTCCAGGTCGGCCGCCATCCTGCTGACCTGCGACTTGGACAGGGAGTTGATGCCGAGGGTCTTGACGAGCTTGTCCATGCGGCGGGTGCTGACGCCGGCGAGGTAGCAGTCGGCGACGACGGTGATCATCGCCGACTCGGCCCGCTTGCGGCGCTCGAGCAGCCACTCGGGGAAGTAGCTGCCGGTGCGCAGCTTCGGGATGGCGACGTCGACGGTCCCCACGCGGGTGTCCAGGTCGCGGTGGCGGTACCCGTTGCGCTGCGCCGAGCGGCCCGGTGTGGGGCGGCCGTACTCGGCGCCGACGACGGCGTCGGCGTCCGCGGACAGCAGCGCGTTGATCATCGTCTGCAACAGCGAACGCATCAGATCCGGGCTTGCTTCGGTCAGGGCTTCACTCAGCAGGCCCGCAGGGTCGACAATGTGTGGTGCGGTCATCGTGATGACTCCGTTCGAGGATTCGGTAGAAGGTTGACTCGAAGGATCACACGGTGGCCGCACCTATGCCCTCAGGGGCACCTAGTCTGCCACCGCGCTACACCACTATGCGGGACTCAACTGGGACGAGTGCCACGCCTGCTTTTACAACAGACAGAAGCGATGGGAGCGACGAGATAGGAAGGAGGTTCAGGACGGGAATGGTTTGGGCTGAGCGTGACGAGCCGGTGCGTGAACTACAGCGCATGCGACTTGGCGGGGACTATCTCCAGCGTGAGCGGATGATCTGTTATGTGCCACCGCGTCACCTGCGCGGGATGACAGGTGAGCAGGACGGCAGAGGCCAGGTGTCGCGGGATCGGTGGCTGTCGGTCTGGGAGACATTGTCAGTACGTCGTGAAGTGAAGAACACCGCAGCGCAGCTGTCTCTATGCGGCTGGGATCACGTGTCAGGATCGCCAACTCATCCCCGGACAGTCGGCCTCATGGCGGAGGATGCCCAAGTCTCTAGGGCAACCATGGAGCGGTTCATCTCTACAGCGAAGGGATGCCAGATGCTGACGCAAGAGCGGACCGTTACATATCGGGCTGGGATGAGAGCCACGCCGGTATACGCGCTGACTGTGCCAGCGGAGAAGGTCGGAGCACCGAGCGACCTCGACAGCGAGTTTCAGGCACTGGCTGAGATGAGCCTGCAAATGGCCGACTTGGATGGCTGGCAGAACCGGTCAGATGAGCCGCCAGACTGGGCCATCGGCCGCTAAGTGAGGCATACATAGTTAGTAGTAGTCAGTGGCTGGAAAGTTTGGGGGGACAGGTGCCAGGCACCTAACTCTCAGCGGCTGAGACTGTCTCGGCTACGCGCCCCTTTGGGGGGCGCGGGTCCCGACCGCAGCGGCAGCGGCTGTGTGTTCTCACCAGAGGGCCAGCCGCCAGCGTTAGGGGGGCCTTCGGCCCCACAGAGACAGGCGGTAAGCAGCCAGCGCTTGGGGGCCCTCCGGGCCCACAGAGGCAGGCACCTATCGCCAGCGCTAGGGGGGCCCTCCGGGCCCACTGGACCTAACCCTTACTGCCGATGCCCTAACCCTCTGCCGGTGCGGTCGGTTCCGATATGCGGATGCCCTCCGGGCCCGCACGTCGGTTCCGATGTCACTGGCAGGAAGCAAGACCCCGTTGGCGATACCGCTAGCGGACAACTCAACAGAGAAGGAGAACAGAGCATGACGACCAAGACGAGCACCAAGAAGACCACGAGCACCCACGGCTACGTTCAGGACGTGGCAGACCTGACGCTCAATCAGAGCGCCATCGACGAGCACCGCGAAGCGGTGGCTACGGCAGCGGCTGAGGTTCGCGCCAGCGCTGAGCGTGTGCAGGACACGACAGACGCACTGGACGACCTGCGAGCCGATGCTGGCGCAGCCGGTGCCAACGTCACAGGTGCTGACATCGCCGCTGCCCGTGCTGAGATTGAGGCTGCCGAACTGGCACAGGCCGGAGCGGTGAAGCGTCAGCGCAGCCTCTCCCGTCAGAAGATCGTGACTGACCTCGACTACATCACTGCCGCTGAGCCTGCCGTCTCCCGTCTCCTCGACGGGCTGGCACCGACCTACTACGGCGTGGGCGCTGCACCTACCCGTCTGCCGGACGGCATGGACCTGCCTGCCCTCCTCCTCACCCATGAGGCGGACACAAAGCCTGTCGACCGGAGCGGCAGGGAAGAGGCCGTGCTCACGCTGTCGTGGTTCCGTAACAGCCTCACTCGCTCCATGGATGAGTTTCACGTGCGGGAGGTCTTCGAATCCACGTTTAGGGACGCTGGCACTGTCCGAGCACGCACCGGGCGAGAGGTTGGTGATGGGGTCTACCTCGACGTCGTGAGCGTCACCCCGGCCATTGCACCGGAGATTCCCAAGCTGATGTACCTGCCCCGAGTCGGCAAGGCGGACTACAACGCCGCCCACTCGATCATGCAGAGCCATGTCCTGCCACACTTCGGCACCTACGAAGACGGGATGGGGGTGAGCCGTCGCAGGCTCACCCTCCACTACCTCGCCAACGTGGGTCCCGACGCTGAGGCTCAGGTGAAGTCCGTCAAGGAGGACAACGGCAAGCGCTCCACCGAGTACGTGGCCACCATGCGCTACACGCTGGCACCGGCAGAGCGGCAGCGGTTCGGCCGTGAGATCGCGGACAACGTTCGCCGCCTGCGGGAACTACCCGCCTACGTTGCCGACGCTGGCAAGGCCGCCGTGGGCATGGAGACGCCACACGGTCGCATCACTGAGTGCAAGGCCACCGTCGAGAACGAAGTAGAGGGCAGCATGGTCGGTCAGCCGACCACGGCAACCGTGCGCATCACCTACACGGCTCAGTCCCGAGTCTGAGGACGGGAGTCCCTTCCGCCTCTATCGGGAGTGCCAACCACGTGGCGTCTCCCTGTCTGAGACTGAGCGACTGCCCCGGCTGGACCTGATCCGTCCGGCTGGGGCAGTCCCCCGGCTCATCGACTCCTCAACCTGCGCGCCAAACTCAGGAGTCCCACGGCAGACAACCCGAAAGCGCTACAACCTGCACTCACCAACGGCGACATGCCGACGACTTCCCCGGCATCATGGGGATCCAGTGCATGAGAACCATTCTCAAAGGACTTTCCAACTTGCGCGCAAGCGCAGCAGCTATGACCTACCGAGCAAGAGGATCCTACGCAGGGGGTCATACCCCCACAGTCCGGGGCATGGATGGCTAGCGCAGCGCATAAGGCACCTGTGAGCGATTCTGAGCGACCCTAAAGAGGTTCGGGCACCAGACACCCAACCGTCAGGTAAACGCCTGTCAGGGCCCTTTACGGCAATCGACTAGAGGACGGCAGGTCTGGAGCAAGTCAGGGCGAGCGCTGGCACCGGCTCGACGTCAGGACGAGCACGAGAGGCGGCCGGGAGTAATCAGCCAGGTCGATCTATCCGCTGGCAGGACGAGACGGGCCGGGGCACTACTCCCCTACTGCCGTGGCATGGGTGCCGTGATGCTGTGCCCTGAGTGGCAGCCGTAGCGTTGCCCGCATGATTCTCAACGCGCTGGCCCTCTCCTTCCTCGCGGTCGCTGCGGTGCTTGAACTCTGGGCACTGTGCATCAACTGGCGCCCCCCTCAGAGCATTGGCCCGAACACACCCGGCGCGATCGCAGTGTCTCCCGATGCCAAGCGCCACCACCGCGCCCAGACTCTCGCCATTCTTGGCGTGCTAGCTGCGACGCTCGGATCAGCCGTGTCTATGTGGGCACCTGGGTTCATGGACTAACCGGCGCGGGAGCCAGCGTCAGCCCGACCCAGCCGAGAGCGCTTGAACACCGAACCCGTTACCGATAAACTCTCACCCATGAGCAGACCAAGACTGGAGCCAGGTACGGCCGGGGATGTTGAAATCTTCGGGCTGTACCTCGACGGGGCAAAGTGGCGCACCTACGGCAAAGACAAGCCGCAACCAAAGCGCTGGGAGCAGGTGGAGCGCTGGCGCGCCCGTTGCTACTACCGGGGACATGACGGCGTGCGCGGTGAGGTCTCCCGACAGATCGACGGTGGCAGGCGCAAAGCCACCGTCGTGGCTGAGGCAACCGACGCAGTGAACCGGGCCGTAGCCGAACGGCTCGACCGTCACGGCGTCATCGGTGGTGAGAACATGCCGCTAGTTGAGGCCGGTAGGCAGTGGCTCGACTTGGTGGACAGGCCCGACTCTGGACTGTCGGAGGCAACACGCACCGCATACCGGGGCGCATGGTCCCGTCACGTTGACGCTGCCGGCTCATCCGTCCGTGGCTTGACGCTGGCAGAGGTCAACCGCCCGCCTGTCCTGCGTCGTCTCCTCCAGTCCGTAGCCGACGAGCACGGCACCGGATCGGCAAAGATGACGCGCTCTGTCCTGTCAGGGATCATCGGGCAGGCAGTCAACGACGGCGTACTAGCGGCTAACGCCATGCGGTCTGTGAAGCCGGTCAAGGCGAAGGATGGGCAGTCTCGCCAGCGTCGCAAGTCTGAGGACGAGCGGGACACTGAGCGGGCCCTGACGAGGGCTGAGCGTGAGGAGATACTGACCCACGCTGACACGCTGGCGGAAGCCAAGACGTGGCACCGGGTCGGCCGTAAGGCGCAGACGACAGCGGACTTGCTGCACTTCCTCGCAGGGACTGGCGTGCGCATCGGTGAGGCGTGGGACCTGCGCTGGGAAGACCTCGACCTCGACGGCCGCTCAGTGAGGATCAGGGGCACCAAGACGCAGGGCTCACGTCGCACGCTCGGCTTGCCGGATTGGCTGTGTGAGCGTCTGAGGGCACGTGTTGAGCGTGAGGACACGTCGGGGCTGGTCTTCCCTGCACCTGCCGCCGATGATCCGGAGCGTCCGTGGGATCGGTCTAACTCCAGTCGTGCCGTGGCCGCTGTGCTGCGTAGCGCTGGGTATGGCTGGGCAACACCGCACGTGTTCCGCCGTACCGTGGCCACGCTGTTGCATGAGGCGGGTATGCCGCTAGTGAAGATCGCAGACCAACTGGGCCACGCTGACCCGTCGATGACGATGAGGGAGTACCTGGGTCGCACGTGGGACAACGCCGATGACGACCTGTCAGCGCATCTCTGAGGGGTTTATGGGTAACAAAGTAGGTAACGGGTCCTACCGGAGGGCAGTAGTTGCCCCAGAGAACCCCGGAAAATCAACGTTCTTGGTGCGCCAACAGGGACTTGAACCCCGAACCCGCTGATTAAGAGTCAGCTGCTCTACCGCTTGAGCTATTGGCGCGCGAGGAGAGACATTAGCAGCATGGGAGGCCGCGCGCGAAATCGGCTCTCACGAGCCGGCTTCGGCGATGGCGAAGGGGGTCGGTCCAGCTGGACCGACCCCCCCTTCGAGGCTCCTTCGTCGCACCTCAGGACGACGCCTTCGCCTCGTGCGTCGTGGCTCACCAGGAGCGCTTCTCGCGCTGGCGCTCCCACTTCTTGCTCTTGCGCTTGCTCGAGACGACCTTCAGCACGATGACCACGCCCACGGCCGCCGCGGCCATGGCCACACGGTCCATGCGCAGCTCGCCGGAGTCGGTCTTGATCGCCCTCTCGAAGGACGCCTTCGCCGACTCCTTCTGCCGGGAGATGACGTTCTTCGGCGCAGCCCGCACGCTCAACTCGTCGATCGTCTGGGCCAGTCGGTCACGGGTGGTGACGATGTCGTTCTCGAGCTTGGTGATGCTCGGGTTGTCGTTGCTCACGTGGTGTTCCGTCCTTACTCGATGCCGAGGTCGCGGCGGATACGGGCAACGTGGCCCGTCGCCTTGACGTTGTAACGGGCGTGGGTGACCACACCGTCTTCTCCGACGACGACCGTCGAGCGAATGACTCCCTCGACGACCTTGCCGTACAACTTCTTCTCACCATATGCGCCCCAAGCCGTCATCGCGGACTTGTCGGCGTCGGAGAGCAGTGTGATCGTCAGCCCATCGCGCTCACGGAACTTCGCGAGCTTCTCGGGTTCGTCCGGGGAGATACCCACGACCTCGGTGTCGGCGGCGCGCAGCGCCTCCAGGGAGTCACTGAAGTCGCAGGCCTGTGCCGTGCAGCCCGGCGTCATCGCCGCCGGGTAGAAGTAGACGATGACCCGCTTGCCGCGGAAGTCACTCAACGACACGTCCGTGCCGGTGTCATCAGGGAGGGTGAAGTCCGGGGCGTGGTCGCCCGGGGTGAGTCGCTCGCCCACGAATGCCTCGCAATCTGCCTGCGCGTCGGTGCCGGAGGACGGGTCAAACCTATCCCAGCGTCGACCGCTCGGGCAGCCCAGCGACCGCTGCATCAGGTGCAAATGCTGTGCAATAGTGGAATTCCTGCCCCGATGACACGAGGAGATGCAGCGATGCACGTTCCTGACGGATTCCTCGACGGCCCCACCTCCGTGGGCACCGCCGCGATCGCAGCCGTTGGAATCGGGGTGGCCCTGTGGCGCAGCCGCGGATCGCTCGACGACCGCAGCGCGCCGATGGCGGGGATGGCCGCCGTCTTCGTCTTCGCGGCCCAGATGCTCAACTTCCCCGTCGGTGCCGGCACCTCCGGGCACCTGCTCGGTGGAGCACTCGCGGCAGTCCTCGTGGGGCCGTGGACGGCAACGTTGTGCATCACGGTCGTGCTCGTCGTGCAGGCCCTGCTCTTCGCCGACGGCGGCATCACTGCGCTCGGGACGAATGTCACGCTCATGGCGGTGGTCGGCGTCTGGGCGGGCTGGGCCGTCTTCCGTGCTGTCTTGCTGCTCCTGCCACGGCGCACCGGCTCGGTGCCGGTCGCTGCCGCCATCGCCGCCTTCGTCTCCGTCCCCGTGGCGGCCCTGGCATTCGTCGGGCTGTATGCCGTGGGCGGCCAAGCCGCCATCCCGCTCGACGCGTTGGCCACGGCAATGCTGTCGTGGCACGCGCTCATCGGCATCGGCGAGGCGGTCATCACCTTCCTGGTGGTCGCCTCGATCACCGCCGCCCGTCCCGACCTCGTCGTCGGCGCGGCAGGCCGACGACCGGCGGACCTGACCCGAGCAACCCCGAAGGTGGCGGCATGAAGTCGAAGATCAGCACCCGCACGGTCGTCCTGGCCGGCGTCGCCGTCGCCGTGCTGCTCGCGGCGGTCGTCTCGTTCTACGCATCGGGGTCGCCCGACGGCCTGGAGCGCGTGGCCGAGTCCCTGGGCTTCTCCACCAGCGCGAGCGACCACGCAGCCGATGGTTCCCCCTTGGCCGACTACGGCGTGAGCGGGATCGCGAACGCCCGCCTGTCCAGTGGTCTCGCGGGCATCATCGGTCTCGCCGCCGTCGGCATCCTCATGGCTGCCCTGACCCGTGTGCTGCGCCGGGGCGACTCCGACTCGACGGAGGACTGAGTGGGCGGCCACCACGGCCGCACCCTGCACGTCGCCGGAGCCTCCGCCGTGCACCGACTGCCCGCCCACGTGAAGGTCGTCGCGCTCCTCGTCTTCGTCGGCGCGGTCGTGGCGACCCCACGTGAGGCGTTCTGGGCCTACGGGTTGCACGCCCTCGGGCTGCTGGTGGCCATCGTCGTCTCGACCGTCCCCTTCCGGGTGCTGCTGCCGCGACTGGTGATCGAGGTCCCGTTCGTCGTCTTCGCGCTGCTCATGCCCTTCGTCGCGGTCGGACCACGCACGCAGGTGGGTCCGTTGGCGTTGTCCATCGCCGGCCTGTGGGGGGCGTGGGCGCTGCTGGCGAAGGGGACGCTGGGCGCCTTGGCATCGCTCCTGCTGGCGGCCACGACCTCACCGACGGAACTCGTGGGCGGGTTGGCCCGGCTGCGGTTGCCGCGACGGCTGGTGGAGATACTCGCCTTCATGATCCGCTACCTCGACGTCGTCACCGGGGAGTTGCGGCGCATGCGCATCGCTCGGGAGTCCCGCGGTTTCGCCGGGAGGTCCCTGGCCGCTTGGCCGGTGGTCGCGAGCTCGGCGGGCGCGCTGTTCATTCGCTCCTTCGAGCGGGGCGAGCGCGTGCACCTGGCGATGCTCTCGCGCCGCTACACCGGAGACCTGCACCTCGGTGCGGGGGCGGAAGCACCCCAGGCCGCGTGGGTGCGCGCACTTGCGCTGCCCTCGGTCGCTGCGCTCGTCGCGGTCATCGCCCTCGGGACGGGGGTGTGGGCGTGAGCACACCGGTCGTGGAGCTGCGGGGGCTCCGGCACGCCTACCCGGACGGGCACGAGGCGCTGCGTGGTGTCGACCTGCACGTGCACCCGGGCGAGCGGGTCGCGTTGCTCGGTCCGAACGGCGCCGGCAAGACCACCCTCGTTCTCCACCTGAACGGCGTGCTTCGTCCCGACTCGGGGACGGTGACGATCTCGGGTCTGCCCGTCGCCCAGGACTCCTTGTTGGAGGTGCGCCGGCGGGTGGGGATCGTCTTCCAGGACCCGGACGACCAGCTGTTCATGCCGACGGTGCGCCAGGACGTCGCCTTCGGTCCGCGCAACCTCGGGCTACGCGGCGGGGAGCTCGACGCGCGCGTGGACGCCGCCCTGGCAGCGGTTGACGTGTCGGACCTCGCCGATCGGCCACCCCACCACCTGTCCTTCGGACAGCGTCGACGCGTCGCGGTCGCGACGGTGCTGGCGATGGAGCCGGAGATCCTCGTCCTCGACGAGCCCAGCAGCAACCTCGACCCGGCCGCGCGCCGGGAGGTCGCCGACATCCTGCGAGGACTGGACGTCACCGTCCTGATGGTCACGCATGACCTGCCCTACGCCCTCGAGCTCTGCGAGCGGTCCGTCCTGCTCTCGGATGGCCTGGTGGTCGGTGACGGCCCGACGGCCGACGTGCTCGGTGACCGTGCGCTCATGGCCGCGCACCGGCTCGAGCTGCCCTACGGGTTCGACCCTGCGTCGGTACCGGCGCTGAAGCGGCGCTGAGACGGCACTGAGACCGTGATGGCGCTGGGCGACGTCGCCGGGTGCCATCACGCACGTCACCGAGTAGCCGTCAGTCGGTCACCCCGACAAGCGTCGGCTCGATCAGGAGCTCACTGCGCAGGCTCGCCGCGATGAAGCACTCACGGTGGGCGACCTCGATCAGCCGTTCCACCTTTGAGCGCGGCGCGGGGGCACCGAGTGTGATCCGTGGCCGCAGGACGATCCGTGTCACCCACATCGGCCGGTTGCCCCTCGGCATGTGGCCGACGGCGTCGTCGCGGTAGTCAACGACATCCAGCCGAGCCCGCGCGGCCACGGCGAGGAAGGACAGCAGCTGGCAGCTGCTCGTGGCAGCCACGAGCAGCTGCTCGGGATTGGGCCGGTCCGCGTCCCCCATGAAGGCAGCGGCGCTGCTGGCCCGCACCGCGTCACCCGCCAGTGCCAGCTCGTGCTCACGCGGGTAGTCGTCGTAACCGACACCAGTCGAACCGGTCCAGTTGAGGGAGGTGACGAAGGAGTGGTCGCTCACTCCGCCTAGACTGCCTGATCGAGCCGAAGTGGCGGAACAGGCAGACGCGCCAGGTTTAGGTCCTGGTGCCCGAAAGGGTGTGCGGGTTCAAGTCCCGCCTTCGGCACTCAGCCCAGATGCTCCCTCAGCAACGGGACCATCCCCCGGAAGGCATTGCCCCGGTGGCTGATCGCGTTCTTCTCCTCGTCGGTGTACTCGGCCAAGGACCGCGCGCCACCGTCCGGCACGAAGATCGGATCGTAACCAAAGCCGTTATCCCCCACCGGCGCCCGTGCAATGACACCCGGGGCCATCCCTTCGCTCACGACCGTCGCCCCACCGGGGACAGCGAGCACGGCCGCACACCGGAAGGCCGCCCGGCGGTGCTCGTCGGGGACGTCCGCGAGCTGGTCGAGGAGCAGCTGCAGGTTGCGACGGTCCTTCTCGGCACGGGGCAGGTCCTCGCCCCCGTGCAGCCCGGACCACCGAGCGGAGAAGATGCCCGGCGCACCTCCGAGGACGTCCACGGCCAAGCCCGAGTCGTCCGCGAGCGCCGGCAACGAGGTCGCCCGGGCGACGTGCTCGGCCTTCAGCCGTGCGTTTCCGGCGAAGGTCACCTCGGTCTCGGGGATCTCGCCGACCTGCGGGAAGGCGGCCATCGAGACCACCTCGAGATCCAGGTCGGTCGCTGCCTCAGCGAGGATCTGCCGGAGCTCGTGCACCTTGTGCTCGTTGTGCGTCGCGAGGACGACCCGACGAGTCACCGTTGGCGCTCCCGCGGGGTCCCGGCGAGCGCGGCCTGCTGCTTCTCGGTCAGGTCCGCGCACCCCGTGGTCGCCAGATCGAGCAGCTCACCCAGGAGCGCCCGGTCGAAGGGGGCGCCCTCGGCCGTCCCCTGCACCTCCACGAATTCGCCGGTGCCGGTCATGACGACGTTCATGTCGGTCTCGGCGGTCGAGTCCTCCGGGTAGTCCAGGTCGCACACGGCGCGCCCGCCGACGACGCCGACGGAGACCGCGGCGAGGGAGCCGGTGAGCGGCTTCGCCGAGGCGGCGACGAGGCCACGGGCGCGGGCGTCCTCGATCGCGTCGGCCAGGGCGACGTAGGCACCTGTGATGGCCGCGGTTCGGGTACCACCGTCGGCCTGGAGCACGTCACAGTCGAGGACGATCGTGTTCTCCCCCAACGCCTTCGTGTCGATGACCGCACGCAGGCTGCGACCGATCAGGCGGGAGATCTCGTGCGTGCGACCGCCGACCTTGCCCTTGCGCGACTCGCGACCGCTGCGGGTGTTGGTGCTGCGCGGCAGCATCTCGTACTCGGCGGTGACCCATCCGGTGCCCTGGCCCTTCAGCCAGCGTGGCACGCCGGCTTCGAATGACGCGGCGACCAGGACGCGGGTCTTGCCGAACTCGACGAGGACGGACCCCTCCGCGTGGTCGAGCCAGTTGCGGGTGATGCGCACCTCGCGCAGCTGCCCGGGGGTGCGTCCGTCATGGCGGGGGGTGGTGTCAGTCATGGGCTCAGGCTAACGAGCCCATGGCGACATATGCTCACTGCCGTGGAGAAGCTGAGTGAGATCCCTCTGCCCGATGGGGGCACAACCGTCCTGCAGGTCTCCGAGGCAGCGGATCCGGGCGCACCCCTGGTCATCGTGCTCCCGGCCATGGGCGTGCCCGCCGGCTACTACGGCCCCTTCGTCGACGAGTTGGCCAGCCACGGGGTGCACGCCGCGGTGGCCGACTACACCGGGCAGGGAGAGTCCGTCCCCGCGACCGGTCGTGGTCGCGACCACGGCTACGCGCACCTCGCCCACGAGTGGCTTCCCCGTGTCCTCGACGAGCTGCGCACGGGCCATGACGGCCCGGTCATCGGCCTGGGCCACTCCCTGGGCGGACACATCCTCCTCGCCCACCTGGCCCGCGCCGACTCAGTTCTGGACGGGCTGGTCCTCGTCGGGTCGGGTACACCGCACTGGCGCGCCATCGATGGCCTGAAGACACTCGGCCAGACCCAACTCGTCGGCGTGCTCTCCCAGGTCCTGGGGTACTGGCCGGGTGATCGGCTCGGCTTCGGCGGGGTCCAGCCCCGCACCCTGATGCGCGAGTGGGCGGCCTTCTCCCGCACGGGACATCTACGCCCCGGGGGCAAAGGCATCCGGGAGGGTCTGCGCGACCGCGTCCTGCCGGTCCTCGTCGTCGACCTCGACAACGACACGCTCGCTCCGCCGAGGGCGATCGACGCTCTCGTCGGAATGCTCAGTGGCGCGGACCCGCAGCGGTGGACCTTCACCAAGGGGCCCGATGACCCCGGCAAGCCGGTCAACCACTACTCCTTCCCCGCTCCCCCGAGATCATCGGCGAGCGCATCGCGAGTTGGGTGACCGGCGCAGTCGTCAGTGACGGGTCAGGTCCTGCGTGATCCGTTGCTCGGCACCGACCTCCACCCGGGTGGGCGCACCGAGGACGAGTGGCATCATCGGCTGCTGGTGACCGAAGTCCACGTCCAGCACCACGGGGACGTCGAGGTCACCGAGGGCCTCTCGCACGGCCTCGTGCTGGGTCAGGGTGGCGCCGTCCGGTGCCGGTGTGCGGCCGATGAGCACGCCGGCGCATCTCTCGAACCATCCGGCGAGCCGGAACCCGTGGAGCGCCCGGGCGATTGTGAAGGCATCGTCCCCGCCGGCCTCGAGCAGCACGATCGGCGGTCTCGACTGCTGCTGCGCCCAGGTCGGCACATCGGCGAAGGGAGTCCCCACCAGGGGTGAGAGCACCTCGATGCACCCACCGACGAGTGGTCCGACGACGTCGACGGACGAGCCGTCGAGGAGCGACCACTGCGTGGGTACGGTCAGGGTCAGCTCGTCGACCTCGGGGTCGGCGACGTAGTCGTCCCACCCGTCTGCCCGACGGTGCGTGGCGGCGCGCTGGGTGAGCTCGCCCCCTTCGGCCATGGCGACGTCCAGCCAATGGACCAGGCCGGGCGCGGGAGCGTAGGGCGTGTCCATGAGATTCATGCCGTGCAGGGTCGCCCAGCCCGAGCGCAGGGTGAGCGCCAGCATGGTCGTCGTGGTGTCGGAGAAGCCCACGTACCAACCCGGTTCGCACTCGGCGAGCAGCTCGAAGTCCAGGAACGGCAACAGGTCGATCCCTGTCTCGCCACCCCAGGGCGGCACCACGGCGGCAACATCCGGGTCGACGAGCAGCGCCATCAGTTCGTCGGCACGAGCCTCCCTCGACGCGCTCACGTGGTGGTCGTCGCGATCGCGCAGGCAGACGCCTTCGATCACCTCGAAGCCCGCGCGCCGCAGGTAGGCGATCCCGGCGTCGAGACGCGGCCACAGCTCGGGCGTCACCCCCGAGCTGGGAGCGGTCACCGCGATCGTGTCACCGGGACGAAGGGGGGCGGGCAGTCGCGTGGACATGGTGCAAGTCCATCAGATGGACCTGACGGCGGCGAATGACATCGTGAGACGGGAATTTGCTTAGGTTCACCTAACCACTAGTCTGCCTCCTGCCCTCGACCAACCCTGCCCCGGAGCCCATCGATGACCACACGACGTCGTGCGCTGGCGATCACCGCCGCGCTCACCCTTCCCCTGGCCGCCTGCGGCACGTCCGATGGCCCGGCGGACCCGGGCCAAGGGGACTCGCAGGCGAGCGTGTCGGTCGAGCACGCCATGGGAAGCACCGAGGTGCCCTGCACACCCAAGAAGGTCGTCACGCTCGGCCAGGGACAGACCGACTCCGTCCTCGCCCTGGGTGTCACGCCCGTCGGCGTCGTCGACCCCTGGACCGATGACTGGTACGAGTACCTTCCCGACGAGGTCGAGGAGGCCGAGGTCGTCGGTACGGAGATCGAGCCGGACCTGGAGAAGGTCGCCTCCCTCCAGCCGGACCTCATCGTCGGCTCCAAGCTTCGCCACGAGGCCGTCTACGACAAGCTCTCCAAGATCGCGCCGACGGTCTTCTCCGAGACGATCGGTGTGACGTGGAAGGAGAACATCTCCCTGTGGGCGCAGGCCCTCTGCATGCCCGAGAAGGGCGAGGAGATCGTCACCGACTACCAGGAGCGGGCCGACCAGCTCGGCAAGGACCTCGAGGAGGCCGGCAAGCAGGACCTCGAGGTCTCGATCATCCGCTTCATGCCCGACCAGGTGCGCATCTACCTCACCGGCTTCCCGGGGTCGATCATCCGTGACGCCGGCTTGGAGCGCCCCGAGTCGCAGCGCGTCGATGACTGGGAGAAGTCCGAGCAGCTGGTCGAGATCTCCGAGGAGCGCATCCCCGACATGGACGGCGACGTCATCTTCCAGATGGTCTCCTCGGAGCACTACGCCCAGCAGGGCACCTCCACCGTGGACGAGCAGATCGAGCGGTGGACCTCCACGGACCTGTGGAAGGGCCTCTCCGCCGTCACGCAGGACGATGTCGTCATCGTCGACGAGAGCCACTGGAACCTCGGTGGGGGCATCGGAGCCGCCAACGCGATGCTCGACGACCTCGAGGGCAACCTGCTCACCGACAAGTGAGCCTGACCGTGCGTCCGGCCGGGGCACGTGGGGCCACACGCGTGCCCCGGCCGGGTGCCACCCGGGTCCTCCTCGTCCCGGTGGCACTGCTGATCGTTCTCGTGGTCATGGTGCTGGGCAGCTTTGCCATCGGATCGGCCCGCCTCCCGACGAGCGAGGTCGTGGAGGCCCTCCGTGGAGTGAGGACCAGCGAGGCACACCTGATCGTGCTGGACCTGCGACTGCCCCGGACCATTGCCGGCGTCATCGCCGGGCTGTGCCTGGCCCTCGCCGGCGTGCTCCTGCAGGGTGCGACGCGTAACCCGCTCGCCTCCCCGACCCTGCTCGGGATCACCGCCGGCGCCGGCTTCGCCGTGGTGGTGACCGTCGCACTGCTCGACGTCCCGTCCCGGTTTGCCGTCTGGGCGGCCTTCGTCGGTGGTGCCGCTGCCGCGAGCCTGGCACTGGCACTGGCCGGCACCGGTCGGGACGCCATGTCCCCGGTCCGGCTGGCCCTGTCGGGCGCCATCATCTCGCTGCTGCTGTCGGCGTGGACCCAGGCGCTGCTCGCCCTCAACCAGGCGAACGCCGATGAGGTGCGCCACTGGCTGGCGGGGTCCCTCGCCGGACGCGACGCCGCATCAGTCCCACCCCTGCTGCCCGTCGTCGGGATCGGCCTGCTCGCCTGCGCCCTCCTCGCGCGGCCGCTGGACGCGCTGTCCCTCGGCGACGAGACCGCCGTCGGCCTGGGGCAACATCCCGGACGCGTGCGCCTCCTCGCCGGTGCCGCGGCCGTCGGCCTCTCGGCCGTTGCCGTTGCTCTGGCCGGCCCGATCGCCTTCCTCGGCCTGATCGTCCCCCACGTGGCCCGTGCCCTCGTCGGGTCCGCACACCGCGACGTACTCATCACCTCGGCCCTGCTCGGTCCGATCGTGCTCCTGATGGCTGACATCATCGGCCGGGTCATCGCCCGACCGACCGAGGTCCAAGCGGGCGTGCTCACCGCCATCATCGGTGCACCCGTGCTCATCCGGGTCGCCAGCCGGGTGAAGGGATCCCTGTGACCACGCTGCCCCACCGGGCCCCGCCCCGGTCACTCGTCCTCCCGTCGTCCCTTGCGTTGGGCGTGCTGTGTCTGATGGCCCTCGCCATCACCCTCGGCTCCAGCGACCTGTCGCTCAGGTCTGCCGTGCCCGCGGTCTTCGGGCTGGGCGACCCCGGCGAGATCTTCATCGTGCGCGAGCTGCGCCTCCCCCGGGTCCTCGTGGCAGTCGGCGTCGGCGCCACCCTCGGCGCCTCCGGCACGCTGATGCAGGGCCTCATGCGCAACCCGCTGGCCTCCCCGGACATCATCGGAGTCACCGGTGGCGCCAGCCTGGCGACCGTGCTGGCGATCAGCGCCGCCGTCGGGCCCGCCCTGCTGCCCCTCGCCGCAGGTGCCGGCGCACTGCTCGCGACGATCGTGCTCCAGGTTCTCGCGCACAGCAACAGCTCCGGGGCTCGGCTGGTCCTCGTCGGCATCGGGCTGCATGCCATCGCAAGCGCCGGGGTGACCCTGACCATCGCCCGCATTCCCGCAGACCGACTCGGTGCGGCCGAGGTGTGGCTCGCGGGCAGCCTGCACGGCAGGACGTGGACCCACGTCACCACCATCCTTCTCGGCGCCGCCCTGACCCTGCCGTTGGCCTACGGCCTGCTGCGCCATCTGAAGACACTCGAGCTCGGGGACGAGCTCGCCGTGGGTGCGGGCGTGCGGGTCACCAGGACCCGGCACCTGCTCCTGCTCTCGTCCGCGCTCCTCGCCGGGGTGGCGGTGGCCGTCTCGGGACCGATCGCCTTCGTGGCCCTGGGCGCACCGCACATCGCGCGGCGTCTGGTCGGACCGACCTCACCGGCCACGCTCACGACCGCCGTCCTCGTCGGCGCGCTGCTCGTGCTCGCAGCCGACCTCATCGGCAAGAACCTGCTCGCCCCCACCTCGCTCGCTGCGGGCGTGGTGACCGCCGCGCTGGGGGCCCCCTACCTCCTCTGGCTCCTCCATCGGATGGGACGCACCTCATGACGACCTCGATGACCTCCGCACTCCCCCAGCGACCGCTCGTCCAGGCGCAGGGCCTGCACGTCGGCTACGGCGACCGTGCCGTCCTGAATGGTCTGGACCTGCACCTGCCGGACGGCGCCATCACCGCCATCGTCGGCCCCAACGGTTGCGGCAAGTCGACGCTTCTGCGATCCGTCGGCCGGGTCCTGCGGCCCAGTAGCGGAGCCGTACTCCTCGATGGTCGGCCCGTCCACGATCTGCCCACCCGGGAGGTCGCCCGCAGTCTCGGCCTGCTCCCCCAGACCAACGTCGTGCCCGAGCAGCTGACCGTCCGCGACCTCGTCTCCCGTGGCCGCTTCCCGCACCGGGGCGCCTTCGGTCGGTGGTCCCCGCAGGACGAGGAGGCCGTCCTCGAGGCGATGACCGCAACGGGTACGACCGAGCTCGCGGACCGGGCCGTCGACCAGCTCTCCGGCGGGCAGCGCCAGCGGGTCTGGGTCGCGCTCGTCCTTGCGCAGCAGACGCCCGTGCTCCTGCTCGACGAGCCCACGACCTACCTCGATCTCGCTCACCGGCTGGAGATCCTCCACCTGCTGCGAGAGCTCAACGTCGAGCGTGCGATCACCGTCGTCATGGTGCTGCACGACCTCAACGAGGCCTGCCGCTACGCCGACCACGTCATCGCCATGCGCGAGGGCGGGGTCGTCGCAGAAGGTTCGCCGGTGGACGTCGTCACGCCCGACCTCGTGCGGCAGGTCTTCGGGGTCGAGTGCCTCACCGTCCCCGACCCGGTCGCCGGGACTCCGATGGTCGTCCCCACCTGATCACCACAGCACGCACAGCGGGCTAACCTCCTCGTCATGACCCGACTCGCCATCTGCTTCGACCTCGACGGGACCCTCGTGGACTCCCTTCCCGACATCATCGGCAGCATCCGCGACTCGCTCGCCGAGCACGGGTTACGCGTGCCCGCCGTCGACGACGTCCGGCCCCTCATCGGCCTCCCCCTCGAGGACCTCTTCGCCGACCTCGCCGAGACCGACGCCGTGACGGGTCTCTGCGACACCTACCGACGGATCTACCCGCTGCGGTACACGGACAACTCCGCCCCCTTCGCCGAAGTTGCGCAGGTGCTCACCGGCCTGCGCGAGCGCGGGTACCTGCTGGCCGTGACGACGACCAAGCGCAGCGCGATGGCGCGCGACGTCGTCGCCGCACTCGGCCTGACACACCACCTCGACCATGTCCAGGGCACCGACGACTTCCCGGCCAAGCCGGAGCCGGACGTCATCGAGCACGCTCTGCGGGCCCTGGGTGCACGAGGTGCGTGGATGGTCGGTGACACGACCCACGACATCCACGCGGGGCAGGCAGCCGGGCTGTCCACCTTCGCCGTCTGCCGCCCGGAAGCAACGCACGACCGTGCGACGCTCGCCGCGTCCTCACCCGACCGGCTGGAGGAGTCGCTCCTGCCACTGCTGGATGCCACCTGGGGCAGGACGAAGGCGATGTCCTGAGGCGCGATGCAGGAGCCTCGAAGGGGAGCGGGACCCTCAGATCTCGTAGGTGGTGTCCGGCCGGGCCAGCTCGACCTCGCCGGGCCAGACCTGGGCAGCCTGCGCCCGGCAGACCTCCGGGTCGTTCCACGCCGGGATGTGCGTGAGCATCAGCCGCCCGACTCCCCCGGCGTCCACGGCGGCCTGCGCGGCGCGGCGGCCCGTCAGGTGGATACCCCGTGCCTCGTCACGCCCCTCGACGAAGGCCGAGTCGACGAGCGCCAGATCGGCACCCGCGAAGAGGGGAACGAGGGAGTCGCAGGTGTCGGTGTCACCGCTGTAGGCGAGAACCCGGCCACCGGCCTCGACCCGGAATCCGTAGGCCTCGACGGGGTGCTCGACGAGGAAAGGGCGCACGACGAAGGGTCCGATGTGCGTGGGAACGCTCGTGGAGAGGCGACGGAAGTCGAGAACCGCCGCCATCCCCCCTTCGTCCAGGCCCTCGTAGGCTGCGGCGAGTCGCTCGGCCGTCCCGCCGGGGCCGTACACGGCCAAGCGCCGTGACAGCGGACCGTCGGGGTCATAGGTGCGCGTGACGTAGAGCCCCGTGACGTCGATGCAGTGGTCCGGGTGCAGGTGGGAGATGACGACCGCGTCGAGATCCGCGAGCTTCGTGTGCCGTTGCAGCGCACCGAGTGCGCCGTTGCCCAGGTCGAGGACGAGCCGCCAGGTACGCCCCTCGTGGACGGCCGTGACCAGGTAGCACGACGCCGGTGAGTCCGGACCGGCGAAGGAGCCGGAACAGCCGACGACGGTGAGCCTCATGCCTCGTCCCCCGTGTTGCCGATGACGGTCGCCACCTCGGGTCCGAGGAAGCGGCGGGCCAGCGACCTGAACTCGTCCGGGTCCCCCGTCGTGGTGAACCCGTGGTTGGGTCCCGGCAGGGTGTCCGGGCGCAGCAGTCCGCGGTCCGCAAGGACACGGTAGACGTCTTTGGCGGTCTCCTCGGCAGATGAGACGAGCGTGACACCCTCACCCATGACGTAGGACAGGGCACCGGTCAGCAGCGGGTAGTGGGTGCAGCCGAGGACCAGGGTGTCCACGTCGACCTCGCGGAGGGGGTCGAGGTACTCGTGGGCCACCGCCAGGACTTCGCTGCCGGACGTCGTGCCGGCCTCCACGAGCTCGACGAAGCGAGGGCACGGCTGGGAGAACAGCTGCGCCGTGGGCGCCGCCGCGAAGGCATCGAGGTAGGCGCGCGAGCGGTGCGTGCCCTCGGTGGAGATGACGCCGATGCGGTGGTTGCGGGTGGCGAGCACCGCCCGACGCACCGCCGGCCGGATGACCTCGACGACGGGGACGGAGTACCGCTCGCGCGCGTCGTGGAGGACCGCTGCCGAGGCGGTGTTGCAGGCGATGACGAGCACCTTCACGCCATGCTCGACGAGCCGGTCGAGACACTCGAGGGCGAACTCGCGGGTCTGCGCGATCGGGCGGGGTCCGTAGGGTGCCCGGGCGGTGTCACCGAGGTAGGCGATCGACTCGTGCGGCAGCTGGTCGATGATCGAGCGGGCGACGGTCAGCCCGCCGAAGCCGGAGTCGAAGATCCCGATCGGCTGGGCCGCGGCGTCCACGCAGTCGGTCACGCGTCGCCCCCCGGCCCCGCGTCGCTCGTGAGGGCTCCGGTGAGCGACTCCTGCAGCCAGGTGAGGAAGTCGTAGACGCTCAGGGCGAAGACCGCGGGGTCGTCCGGCTCGAGGTCCGCCGCGACCTCCTCGAGTCGCTCGGCGTCCTCGTCCGTGCGCAGCCCGAGCCGCTCGCCCATGACCAGCCGCACGTCGGTCAGCGCGATCATCACCGCGGGGGCCTGTCCCCGGGTGAGCACCCACTCGTCGTCGACGGCCTCGTCGAGCGTGCGCACCGTCGTCATGAGGTTGGCGTGCTTGCGGCTGCGCAGCCCCTGCTCGGTGAAGCGACGGAACTCCGCCGCCTCCTGCTCGTCCTCGCGGTTGCCGGTGGGAAAGAGCCGGTCCAGCGCCGGGTCACGGTCCTCCAGCGACCCGAAGGCCCGGTCCGGGACCTCGCCCGAGTCGGTCACGGTGTCAGTCAACAAGTCACCCAGCCCGGCGACGATCGCGTCGAAGGGGTCGGTGCTCTCCCCCTTCGCCCGCGACGTGGGCTCGACGAGTGCGGCGACCTGCGTGCACAGGCCGGCCACGACCGATCGTTCGTGCTCGTCGAGGACGGCGACGAGGCGATCGCCCTCGGGTCGGAAGGCGCGGGCCATCAGTCGTCCTTCTGGAAGGTCGCCCACAGGCCGTAGCCCTGGAGCGCCTCGGTGTCGGCTTCCATCTGCTCCTTGGGACCGTGCGCGACGACGGCGCGCCCCTTGAGGTGGACGTCCATCATCAGCTTCTCGGCCTGTGCCCTCGGGTAGCCGAAGTGGGTCTGGAAGACCCAGGTCACGTAGTTCATGAGGTTGACCGGGTCGTTCCAGACCAGCGTGATCCAGGGGACGTCGAGGGACTCGACGGCATCGGGTTCGACGGCCTGCTGCTCGACGGGGGCGGTGGACACGCCCTCCACCCTAGAGTGGCTGGCGTGACGAACCGACCCAGCACCGCGCTGCTCACCGATCACTACGAGCTGACCATGCTCCAGGCCGCGCTGCACAGCGGAGCCGCGTCCCGCCAGTGCGTCTTCGAGACCTTCGCCCGACGCCTGCCCTCGGGCCGCCGCTACGGCGTGCTGGCGGGCACCGGACGCGTCCTCGACGCGATCGAGGACTTCCGCTTCGGCGATGCCGAGCTGGCCGACCTGAGCGAGCGGGAGGTGGTCGATGCCACCACCTTGGACTTCCTCGCCGACTACCGGTTCGAGGGCAACGTGTGGGGATACGCGGAGGGTGAGACCTACTTCCCCTACTCCCCCGTGCTCGTCGTCGAGTCCGACTTCGCCCACGGCGTGATCCTCGAGACGATCATCCTCTCGATCCTCAACCACGACACGGCCGTCGCCTCCGCCGCCTCGCGCATGACCGGCGCGGCGGGGGCCCGCCCGGTGATCGAGATGGGCAGCCGTCGCACCCATGACGGGGCCGCGGTCTCGGCTGCACGGGCGGCCTACATCGCCGGCTTCGCTTCGTCGTCCAACCTCGAGGCTGGACGTCGTCACGGGGTCCCCACCGGCGGGACCGCCGCGCACGCCTTCACGCTGCTCCACGAGAGCGAGCGGGAGGCCTTCCGGGCGCAGGTCGCCTCCCTCGGCACCGACACCACCCTCCTGGTGGACACCTACGACGTGGGCGAAGGGGTGAACACGGCCATCGAGGTCGCCGGCGCCGGCCTGGGCGGGGTCCGTCTCGACTCGGGTGACCTCGTGGTCCAGGCGAGCGAGGTACGTGAGCAGCTCGACTCCCTGGGGGCCGCCGGGACCAAGATCGTCGTCACCTCCGACCTCGACGAGTACGCGATCGCGGCGCTGGCGGCGGCGCCCGTCGACACCTACGGCGTCGGGACCCGAGTGGTCACCGGCTCTGGCCACCCGACCGCCTCGATGGTCTACAAGCTCGTCGCGCGCGAAGATGATGACGGCGAGATGATCGGCGTCGCGAAGCAGAGTCAGGACAAGATCTCCGTCGGTGGCCGCAAGTACGCGCTTCGGCGACGCAACGAGCTCGGCGTGGTCGAGGCCGAGGTCCTGGGCATCGGCGAGCAGCCGGTGAACGACGGGGACGACCGCGACCTGCTGGTTCCGCTCGTCACCGCTGGCGAGGTCATCGGTCGTGAGCACTGCACCCTGGCTGCGGCCCGGGCACGGCACGAGGCGTCGATGGCCGAGCTACCGCGCTCGGCGCACCAGCTGAGCGAGGGTCAGCCCGCCGTCGAGACCGTCTTCCTCACGGAGACACCGTGACCGGGACCCTGACGCGTCTGGCCCCCACCCTCGATGCGCTCGTCGACGACGGCGCACTCGTCGGCTGGGTCGCCGGGGTGCAGGACCCGGAGGGCGTCGCGGTCGCTGCGGGCGGGCACCGCCGCGTCGGCGGTCCGCCCATGAACCCGCAGACGCTCTTCAGCATCGCCTCCTGCAGCAAGCCCGTCGGTGGCGTGCTCGCCCTGCGCCTGGCCGAGATGGACGTCCTGGCCCTGGACGACCCGGTGGAGCGCTGGCTGCCGGAGCTGGCCGGGCCCCGGGTGCTCGTCCGTCCCGACGCCGACCTCGACGACACCGTCCCTGCCGAGCGGCCGATGACCGTGCGGCACCTGCTGACCATGACCCCCGGCTTCGGGTGGGTCAGTGAGGGACCGCTCGCCGTCGCCATGAACGACGTCGGGGTGGCACCCGGCCCGTTTCCCCCGCCGATGGGCCCAAAGGAGTACATGACCCGGCTGGCCTCCCTTCCGCTGGCGAACCAGCCGGGGTCCACGTGGCGGTACCACACGAGCAGCGACGTCCTCGGGGTGCTGCTCGCGCGGGCTGCCGACACGTCGGTGGACGACCTGCTCGAGGAGCACGTGCGTGGCCCCCTCGGCCTCGTCGACACCGGATTCACCGGCGACCCCGACCGGATGGCCGGCGTCCACACAGCGGCGCTGACCGGCGGCCTCGTGCCCTTCCCCCTGCCTGAGGGAACCTTCACGACGCCACCGGAGTTCGAGTCCTTGGCGACCGGCCTCGTGGCCACGGTCACCGATCAGCTCGCCGTCCTCGCCTCGCTCGTCGGCACCGGCCCCGCCCTGCTGACCCCCGAGTCACTGCAGGAGATGCGCCGGCCCCACATCACCGACGACCAGCGCTCCGCCGTCGCGGACCTGCTGGATCCGGACAGCAGCTGGGGTCTGCACGTGGAGACCCGGCCGGACGGCGTTTTCGGCTGGGCCGGCGGTCTGGGCACCATCGGCTACGCCGATCCCGCGACCGGACGCGCGGCCTTCCTCGCCACCCAGGTCACCGTCGACGCGCCCGGGACCGTCGCGGCCTTCGATGCCTTCTGGCACCTGCTCGACTGAGGGTGGCATGGTGGCGGGTATGGCACGCGCACTGTTGTTGGTCGACCTCCAGAACGACTTCTGCGAAGGGGGGTCCATGGGGGTCGCGGGCGGCGAGGCCGTCGCCGCCCGGGCCGCGGAACGAGTCCTGGCGGACCGACCCGGGCGCGAGTCCACCGAGCACGAGTACGAGGTCATCGCACTCACCGCGGACTGGCACCACGACCCGGGGTCGCACTGGGCCACCCGGGGCGCACCGGACTTCGTGACCAGCTGGCCGGTGCACTGCGCAGCGGACACCCCCGGGGCGGACTTCCACGACTCCTTCCACCCGGTCCTCGACCGCGTCGACGAGGTCTTCCGCAAGGGCGCGCACGAGGCCGCCTACAGCGGTTTCGAGGGGTTTGCGGTCGGGGACGGGCAGACCGGCCTGGCCGACTGGTTGCGCCAGCGGGGCGTCACCGACCTCGACGTCGGCGGCATCGCCACCGACCACTGCGTCCGCGCGACCGTCCTCGACGCCCTGCAGGAGGGGTTCGCAGTGCGGCTCCTCGTCGACACCATCGCCGGGGTCGCGCCCGGGACGAGCGAGGCGGCGCTGACGGAGATGATCGAGGCAGGCGCCGTGGAGTGGGCAGCGTGAGCGTCGCCGCCCACCGTGCCCTGTTCATCTCGCTGATCAACGACGCGTCACTCTTCCCACCGGCACAGCTGCCGATGGACCAGGCCCTGCGGGCCCACGCCGCCCACCGCCGCGCCGGGTACGCCGACGTCGTCGGTCCCTTCCTCCTCGGGGTACCGGCCGTCGAGGACCTGACCAGGGCGATGGACACCGGAGCACCTGTGCCGCCCGCAATCGGGCTGGTCGCCCGCCCCGGGACCGCCGTCGCGGACATCGACGCCTCCTTGGGGGCGCTGCGGGCCCTCGGGCGGCCGCGGGTGGTCTCCCTGGACGCGGCCTGGTCGCCCGAGTGGCGCAACCTCGACTTCGGCGAGCTGGTCGTCAACCTCGAGATCGGTCGCGAGGGGCAGGGTGAGGCGCTGGACGACATCACCTCGGCAAGCGACTTCGTCGACGTGCGAGCAAAGTTCCGCACCGGACCCACGCCGGGCTGGTCCTGGCCGGGTGCCGCGGAGCTCGCCGACGTCATCCTGGCGACGGGTCGGCGCCACCTGCCCCTGACCCTGACCGGCGGGATGCACCACGTGGTCCGGGGTGAGTACCTCGTCGACGCGACACCCCAGGAGCAGCACGGACTGCTCAACGTACTCGTGGCAGTCCACGCCAGCGCAGGTGGCGTCGACGCGACCACAGTGCGAGACCTGCTGGAGATCCGGGATGCGTCGGCCCTCGCCGACAGCGTCGCCGGGTGGTCGAGCCCTGACATCGCCGCCGTGCGCGCGGCCTTCACCGGCTACGGATGCTGCGACGTCACCGACCCGATCGGCGAGCTGCAGGAGCTCGGCCTGCTCACCGTCGGCGAGGAGTGACCCTCAGGAACGCTCGCGGGGCTGCTTCCCGACGACGACCTGCGTACCGGCGATCTTGTCGTGCAGGGCCTGTCGACGCGCGTCCTTCAGGGGCCAGAGCAGGTCCAGCGCGCGGAAGACGACCTCGACCATGCACGTGAGGACCCACAACACGCGCAGGATCATCGGCAGGAGCATCCGCATGAAGGCCGTGCCGAAGCCGAGCGGCCCCGGATGGTGCACGCCGCGCACGTGGATCCCGGCCATCATCTTGCCGGGAGTCGCTCCCCTGGCGACCAGGAACCCGATGCCGTAGACCGCCTGGACGAGCACCATGATGGCGACGGCGATGAAGAGGTACTCGTAGTCCAGGTACTGGAGGTAGCTGGAGGCCTCCTCGAAGGTCACCGGGTCCGGCGTGCCACTCATCGTCCCCTCCATCGCCCGCCGCCAGTAGTCGGCCATGAAGAGCCACCAGGCCCAGCCGGAGGTCAGCAGGACCAGCACGCCCATGATCACGGTGTCGATGAGGTAGGCGGTTGCCCGGGTCCCGAAGCTTGCCAGCGGCTGGCCGTCAGCAGTCGTCGGCCCTGCAGGCGATGTGCCCCATCCGGGCTGCTGCGGGGCCTGCGTCTGCCCCTGCGCACTGGGCCGTCCGAAGACGTCGCGTCCGGGGCCGGACGCCTGTGCGTACTGGCCACCCTGCTGGGGGGCGGGGTCCACCGGCTGCGCCGAGCGGGTCTGGCGTGGCACGCGGTGATCGCTCCAGACGACCCCGTCGAAGTACCGCAGTTGGGTGTCGTCCTCCGGATCGTCGTACCAGCCGGCGCGCTCGGGGAAGCTCATGACCTCACGATCTCACGTCGTCGCTCGCCGCCGGCACGGCCTCCCGGGCGGTTGCCGTCAACGTCGCCGACCGGGTGGCCACGGCCCGGCGACGGCGCCAGATGATTACGACGACCGCGATGACCAGCAGCACCGCGACGGCGGCCACCGTGCCCGGCCAGCGGGCGGCGGCCGCCAACCACGCCCGGGCGGCGGCGAGCCCGACCGTGGCGTACAGCGCGGCCCAGATGATCGATCCGAGCGTGACCGCGGGCAGGTAGCGACGCAGCGGCATGCGGGTGATCCCGGCAGTGCCGTTGACGGCGGTCTGGATACCGACCGTGAGGAAGCAGACCACGACGGCGAGCGGGCCCCAGCTGTTGACCAGATCACGGGCCTTCTGCCAGCGAGGAGAGGTGCCCCCTTCGTCCGACCGCAGGTATCGCCGTGACCCGGCGGCCGCGCCTCGACCGAGCCAGTACGTCGCATTGGCCCGGACCATGACGACCAGGAAGAGCAACCCGAAGGTCGGGAGAAAAGCGGTCCAGGTCACGCCGGCCCACCCGCTGCGGCGTGCTCCGGGGCACGCGCAGCAGCGAGGTCGGCGAAGACGCGGCGGTTCAGCTCGAAGCTGTCCACCGCGGCAGCGACGATCCGCCGGTGGGTGCCGGCGTCGATCTCGAGGGCGTCGAGCGTCGCTCGGTAGGCGTCCTTGTACGGCTTCGGCTTGGGGATCTGCGTGAAGCGGTAGAACGTCAGCCCGGCGGGTGCCACCTCGTAGTGACGCTGGACCATCCGCGCGATGGCCTGCCCGCCGGAGAGATCACCGAGGTAGCGCACGTAGTGGTTGGCGAGCATCATCTCGGGTGTGTGCTCGGCGCGCAGCCGCATCGCGTAGTCCGCCGCCGCCGGCACGATGGGAAGCTCACCCGTCGCAAGCCGGACCTGGACGTCCTCACCGGCCAGATGCACCAGGTCCTGCTCCAGAGCACCCACCCGGTCCAGCCGGTGGTCCATCACCGGCTCGAGCAGCGGATGGCTCGCATAGTGCCCCCACAGGACCTCTTCGAGGGCTCGGTAGATCACCATCTGCTGAGCCGCCAGCGCCACGAAGGCGGGACGACATGCCTGCCCAGCCATGAGCTGCTCGACGAAGGCCGACCCCTCGGCATCCGCGTGGGCCGTCGCGGTCTCGGTACGTAGCGCCACGGAAAGGGGCGTGACCATCGGAACTCCTAGAGTGAGGCTTACCTAACCTTACCCTTAGCGGCGCTTCCGGACCAGAGCACGCCCCCTTCTGGTCAGAGGTTGCCGCGCTTGTCCTGCTCCCGCTCGATCGACTCGAAGAGCGCCTTGAAGTTGCCCTTGCCGAAGCCGAGCGAGCCGTGCCGCTCGATGATCTCGAAGAAGACCGTCGGGCGGTCGCCGAGCGGCTTGGTGAAGATCTGCAGCAGGTAGCCGTCCTCGTCACGGTCGACGAGGATGCCGCGGGCCCTCAGCTCCTCGATGGGCACGCGCACCTCGCCCACGCGCTCGCGGAACTCTGCGGCGTCGTAGTAGGCATCCGGAGTGCTCAGGAACTCCACGCCCTCCTTGCGCAACTCATCAACCGTGCGCAGGATGTCGTTCGTGGCCAGGGCGAGGTGCTGCGCGCCGGGTCCGGTGTAGAAGTCGAGGTACTCGTCGATCTGGCTGCGCTTCTTGGCGATCGCCGGCTCGTTGAGCGGGAACTTCACCCGGTGATTACCGCTGGCGACGACCTTGGACATCAACGCGGAGTACTCGGTCGCGATGTCATCACCGACGAACTCGGCCATGTTGGTGAAGCCCATGACGCGCTTGTAGAACTCCACCCACTCGTCCATCTTGCCCAGCTCGACGTTGCCGACGATGTGGTCCAGCGCTTGGAAGAGCCGCTTCGGGGCGCCGTCGCGTTTGACGAAGGTCGAGGCCTTCGCGACGTAGCCGGGCAGGTACGGACCGTCGTAGGTCGTCCCGTCGACCTCGCGCTGGATCAGGGTGTGGCGGGTCTCGCCATAGGTGGCGATGGCGCCCATCCGGACGGTGCCGTGGTCATCGCTGACCTCGTACGGCTCATCCAGGACGCTGGCCCCGGCGGAACGGGCCTGCTCGATGCACTTGTCGACGTCGGGCACCTCGAGGGAGATGTCGACGACGCCGTCGCCGTGCTTGGCGTGGTGGGCGATGAGGGGGCTGTCGGGCTTGACCGCACCCTTGATGACGAAGCGGATGGAGCCGGACCGCAGGACGAAGGACTTGTGGTCCATGTGTCCGTTCTCCGGGCCGGAGTAGGCGACGAGCTCCATGCCCCACGCGCTCTGGTAGTAGTGCGCGGTCTGGGTCGCGTTGCCGACGACGAAGGTGATCGCGTCCCACCCGGTCACGGGGAAGGGGTCGGCTGCCTCGTCGTACTCGACGAGCCCGACGAGTTGCTTGAGCTGGGCGAGGTCGAGCTCGGCCTCGCGCTCCTGCTGGGTGAGTTCAACGGCGGTGTTCGACATGTCATCAGCATGTCGACCGTCACATCTGTGCGCAATCAATCACATCGCGAGTGCACACGGTGCGCAATCTGTTGCCATCCGAGGCGAGCTGTGGTGACAATCTGTCCATGACCTTCCCCGGGGCCCACGAGGCCGTGATCGACGATCTGGACGCCCGCCTGATCGCTCTGCTCAGCGAGCAACCGGCGATCGGCGTCCTCGGCGCCTCCCGCGAGCTCGGGGTCGCCCGGGGCACCGTGCAGGCCCGCCTCGACCGCCTCCGCACGAAGGGGGTGATCCGCACCCTCGCACCGACCATCGACCCGGCCGCTCTCGGCTACCCCGTGACGGCCCTGTGCACCCTGGAGATCCGCCAGCGACTCGGCCACCAGGCCGTCGTCGACCACCTCAGCGCGATCCCCGAGGTCCTCGAGATCCACTCCACGACCGGAGCCGGGGACCTGATCATCCGCATCGTCGCCACGGACAACGCGGACCTGGGTCGAGTCATCGACGAGATCATCGATGACACGCACGTGCTGCGGGCCAGCACCTCGGTCTGCCTGGTGACGCACCAGACGATGCGCACCGGCCCCCTCGTGGAGGCGGCCGCCCGACGCCGCACCTAGAACGTGTCGCTGAGCATCCCCCAGGCCAGGAACACCGTGCCGATCACCATGCCGAAGTGCGCGATCCGGGAGAGCCACGGGCCGCTGGTCCAGCCGTCTCCACTCAGACTCTCCGCGTGACGTCCGCTCGCCCGGCGCCACCGGGCGAGGAAGGTCAACCCGATGAGCGAGGCGATGGCCAGACCGACGATCGCCAGCCACATCGCCGTGGTCGAGGAGACGATGTCCAGCAGGCGCAGGGCGACGAGCAGCAGCCCGGCGCCCCCGGCGGCGGAGTGCAGATTGATCACCCACGGCGCGATGTCGGTCATCCCGCGCTGACCGCGGTACCTGCGCAGCCGCACCTGGGTGAGGACGAGCGCCAGCACCCCGAGTGCCACGAGGATCCACGCGATGGCTGTCATGACTCCATGATGCCCAAGGATGACCCCCGGAGGTGGGAGGTCGGCCGACCTGGATCAGCGGCGACCGACGAACCAGCGACGGATCCGCTCGATCCGCTCGGTGACCTGCTCGCTGCTCGCCTGCGCCAGCTCAGGGCCGCCACAGGCCCGTCGCAGATCCATGTGGACGTTGGCGTGCGGCGACCCGGACTTCTGCGCGTAGGCCGAGACGAGCTTGTTCAGCTCCTTGCGCTGCGAGGCCAGGGCGCGGTGCGCGGCGACGGGGGCGTCGTCCTTCGCCCCCGTGGCGCCGGTGCGCTTGGACTGCTTGGTCTGGCGCTCGCTGAGCAGGGCGTGCACCTGGTCCGGCTCGAGCAGTCCGGGCAGGCCGAGGTAGTCCTGCTCGTCCTGGGAGCCGACCTCGGCGTGCAGCCCGAACTGCTGCGCGTCGTAGAGGACGTGGTCGAAATGGGCGTCGGACTCCAGCGCCTCGAAAGCACCCTGGAGGTCGTCGCTCGCGGACTCGCTGCGGTTGGCCGCGGCGAGCATGCCCTCCTCCTGCGACCACATGGGGGCCTCGTCGTCGGACGACTCGGGACGGTCCAGGGCGTGGTCGCGCTGCTCCTCCAGGGCCCCGGCATGGGCGAGGATGACCGGCACGCTCGGCAGGAAGACGCAGGCGGTCTCCCCGCGGCTGCGGGCGCGCACGAAGCGTCCCACGGCCTGGGCGAAGAACAACGGCGTCGAGGTGGAGGTGGCGTAGACCCCGACGCACAGGCGGGGCACGTCCACCCCTTCGCTGACCATGCGCACGGCAACGAGCCACCGGGAGGTGTCGGAGGCGAAGTCCTCGATCCGCTGCGAGGCGCCGGAGTCGTCGGACAGGACGACGGTCGGCTTCTCCCCCGTGACCCCTTGCAGGATGCGCGCATAGGCGCGCGCCTGGGTCTGGTTGGACGCGATGACCATCGCCCCGGCGTCGGGGACGCCCCGGCGGACCTCGGTCAGGCGCTTGTCGGCTGCGGCGAGGACCGAGGGGATCCACTCCCCCTTCGGGTCCAGCGCGGTCCGCCAGGCCTGCGCGATGACGTCCTTGGTCATCGGCTCACCCAGCCGTGCGGCGACCTCGTCCCCGGCCCGGGTGCGCCACCTCATCGCCCCGCCGTAGGCCATGAAGAGCACCGGGCGCACGACGCCGTCGCGCAGTGCCTCGGCGTAGCCGTAGGTGTAGTCGCTGCTCGAGCGCAGGATCCCGTCGTCGCCGTACTCGTAGCCGACGAAGGGGATCGGGTTGGTGTCGGAGCGGAAGGGGGTCCCGGTCAGCGAGAGGCGGCGGACCGCCGGCTCGAAGGCCTCCCGGATCCCGTCACCCCACGACTTGTTGTCTCCCCCGTGGTGGATCTCGTCGAGGATCACCAGGGTGCGCCGCTGCCGGGTGCGCTGCTCGTGGACCGACGGGCGGGAGGCCACCTGGGCGTAGGTGACGGCGACTCCGTCGTAGTCGCTGGAGGTGACCGCGGTGGTGTTGGAGAACCGGGGATCAAGGTGGATGCCCACTCGCCCGGCGGCGTCGGCCCACTGGGTCTTCAGGTGCTCCGTGGGTGCGACCACGGTGATGTTGGTGATCTCGCCTGCCGACAACAGCTCGGCGGCCACCCGCAGCGCGAAGGTCGTCTTGCCCGCGCCCGGGGTGGCGACCGCGAGGAAGTCGGCGCGACTGGAGTCGAGGCACTCCCGCAGGGCCTGCGCCTGCCAGGCCCGCAGCTTGCCGGCGGTACCCCACGCAGCCCGCCTGGGGAAGGCGGGTGACAGGTTGGAAGCGGCAGACTGACTCATCGCAGGGTCACTTTAGATCGCCGTGGTGACAGGAGACGAAACGCCCTCGGCGACGGTGCTCAGGAGCGGGTGTTCTGGGCGACCATCGTCTGCAGCCCGGTGCCGAGCTCGCCGCGCGAGTCGGCCAGCGTCGTGTGCACCGTGCCGCCGTGGCCGGGACTCGCGAGCGCCTGCGAGCTCATCCGGATCCACTCCCCCTCGGGGTCCCGGTCGAGCGCGACGTGCAGGTCGCAGTTGATGTAGGTGTGCCGGCGCGGGTCGAGCGTCAGCGTGATCCCACCACCGGAGTCGGCGAGGACGAGCGTCCGCTGCCACGGGGTGATGTCCTCACCGGCCACGAGCGGGACGAGTGGTCTGCCCCAGGCGACCGTGACGCCGCCCTGCCCGACGCCCCCTTCGACCATGCGCCACTCCACGGCCTGCAGGTAGCCGTGCGTGTGGGCGCCGGGCATCTCCAGATGGCCGGTGCCCGCGGCCTCGGGGACGGCCCCGACGTCGCCGGCACGGCGACCGATCAGACGGGGGAAGTCGTCGGGAGCGCGAACGATGCGCCACGAGCGGGCGACGGCGACGGGGACGCCGTCAGCCGAGGCCGTGGCCTGCAGCAGCTGCATCGACCGGCCGTCGCGCACGGTCTCGACGTGGACGGTCAGGGGCACGACGGGGATGGGACCGAGGATGTCCAGGCGCACGTCGGCCAGCCGCATGCCCGTGCGCGGTTCGTGGCCCGCCATCGCGCGCGCGAGGAGTGCGGACGGCGGCCCGGCGTGCTGGGCGTGCGGGCTCCACGGCCCCGCCGTCGTCGGGAGCGACTCGAAACGCCCCTCGTCCACCTGACGGTAGAAGGAATCCACGTCGGGCCTCAGTCCTCGCCGTCCTGCGGGTCGCGCAGCCCGTCGTAGATCTCCTTGCAGATCGGGCAGACCGGGAACTTCTCCGGGTCGCGTCCGGGGGTCCACATCTTCCCGCACAAGGCCCTGACCGGCTCGCCGGACAGGGCGCTCTCGAGGATCTTCTCCTTGCGCACGTAGTGGCTGAAGCGCTCGTGGTCCCCCGGCTCGGCGACCTGGGGCTCCGGGTCGGTGCGCTCCAGCAGGCCGGTCGACGTACCCGGCCCACCGGGCTCCGGGAGTGCGCCGGGCTGGTTGGGGTCGAGGGGTGTGCTCATGCCCCCCATCCTAGGCGCCACGAGGCATGGCGAGCGGCTGGTACCCGGCCTCGGTAGCGACCTCTGGCCATGTCTCGAGGCGTTGGGTGCGGGCGCTCAGTTCAGTGCCGGGTCGACGGGGTAGGTCGAGGCCCAGCCGATCGGGCCGGCCTGCCGACGCAGGACCCGCCGCCACAACGTGGCGGGGTCCTGGTCGAAGACGTCCCCGACCTCGGCGTCGACGACGTACCAGCCGCCGCGTGCCTGCTCGTCGGCGAGCTGCTCAGCGCTCCACCCGGCGTAGCCGGCGAAGATGCGCAGCGCGCTCACCTGCGGCCAGACGATCTCCTGCGGGGCGTCGAGATCGACCAGCGCGACCGCACCGAAGAGACGCTTGAGTCCCGGTGGTGGCTCGACGTCGCCGGGCAGGCCGGCCAGGCCGATCGCCGAGTCCAGCTGGACCGGGCCGCCCTGGAAGATCCGCCGCGGCTCGCTGGCCCCCTCCTGCCACCCGGGCAGGACGTCGTCGACCGAGGCATCGAGGGGCTTGTTGAGCACCACGCCCTCAGCGGTCTCCTCGTCGTGCTGGAGCAGGAAGACGACACTGCGGGTGAAGAGGTCGTCCCCGAGCTCTGGCGTGGCGACGAGCAGCTTGCCGGCCAACGAGTTCTGCATGGCACGAGCCTAGGCCCGCTTCGAGCCCTGCCGGCCCTGACGTCCACCGCCGTCGCGACGCTGGTTCCCGCCGCCGGTGCGCCGACGGTCCTCTCCCCGGTGGTTCCGGGCGCCACGGGGGCCCCGGGTACCGGAGTGGCGACGCGCCGGACGCGGGTCGACGAGCTTGCGGAAGTCGGCGTCGGGGATCGGCTCGCCGCTCGGCTCGGTGGCCCCGATGTCGGTGAGGACCTGGTCCTGGGGGTCGACCTTCGTCGGGCGGGCCTCGAGTCCGGCGGCCGAGGCCATCCGGGTGACCTCACGGCGCTGGTGCGGCAGGACGAGGGTGACGACGCTCCCCTTCTCCCCCGCACGGGCGGTGCGCCCGGCACGGTGGAGGTAGTCCTTGTGGTCGGCCGGCGGGTCGACCTGCATCACGAGCGAGACGTTGTCGACGTGGATGCCTCGTGCGGCGACGTCCGTGGCCACGAGCACCGGGATCGCACCGGTGCGGAAGGCACCGATGACCTTGTTGCGCACGTTCTGGGCCAACCCACCGTGCAGGGCGGCCGCGGGGACACCCTCCTCGCGCAGCTGGCCGGCGATGCGCTCGCACCCGAGCTTGGTCCGGGCGAAGACCACGGTGCGGCCGGGACGCGAGGCGACCCGGGCGGTGATCTGCTTCTTGTGCTGCGGGTCGATGAGGAACAGGTGGTGCTCCATCGTGTCCACGCTCGCGGCGACGTCGTTGGTGTTGTGCGTGACCGGGTCGGCCAGGTACGTCTTGACCAGGTCGCCCACACCGCGGTCGAGCGTCGCGGAGAAGAGCAACCGCTGGCCACCGGGGGCGCAGTCGTCGAGGATGCGGGACACCGACGGCAGGAAGCCCATGTCGGCCATGTGGTCCGCCTCGTCGAGGACGGCCACCTCGATCTCGTCGAGAGTCAGGGCGCCGCGGTCAAGCAGGTCCACCAGGCGTCCGGGTGTGGCGACGAGCACGTCGACGCCACGGTCGAGCGCCGCGGTCTGGCCGGTGTAGGACAAGCCGCCCGCCACGAGCTTGTGTCGCAGGCCAACGACGTGCACGAGCGGCTCGAGCGAGTCGCTGACCTGCATGGCCAGCTCACGGGTGGGCACGAGAATCAGGGCGCGGGGTTTGCGGCTGCGTGCCCGACCACCCGCGAGGCGGGTGAGGAGGGGCAGACCGAAGGCCAGCGTCTTGCCGGAGCCGGTCTGTCCCCGACCGAGGACGTCCTTGCCGGCCAGGGCGTCCGGGATGGCCGCCTCCTGGATGGCGAAGGGGGTGGTGATCCCGTCGCGCGCCAGACGCTCGACGAGCACGGGCGGTAGACCGAGCGTGGCGAAGGCGTTGTCCTCGGCCACCTCGACCGGGCCGGTGAGGGACGTGCGGGACGCCTTGGTCCAGGTGTCGGCCTCCATGCGCAGCGCCTCCGGGTCCTCGACGGGCTCGACGGGCCGGCGGGTCTGCTCACGCTCGAAGCGCTGGGTGGGCCGGCGACGGTCGTCCTCGCGGCGGGGACGACGGTCGTCCTCGCGGCGGGGACGACGGTCGTGGCCGCCACCACTGCGCCTGTCGTCACGGCGCTCCCAGGTCCGCTGACCGCGGTCCTCGGTGCCGTCGCGACGCACGCGCTTGGGACGATCGCCCGAAGGGGCGCCGTCACGCTCGCGCCACCGGTCCTTGGTCCGGGGAGCGTCCTCGGCAGGCCGCTGGGCCTGGCCGCGGTGCGGGCGCTTGGGCGGGCGTTGGGATGCTGCCTTCTTCTTGGCAGCGGCATTCTTCTGGGCAGTCGTCCAGCGTTGCTTCTTCTTGGGCGGCACGGGGCAGCTCACACTTCCGTCGATGGATGGGTAAACCCGCAACTCTTCGCGGGCGACATCCACTGTCGAAAGCGTCGTGCGAGTTCCTAGAGTCGGCGACGACGTGGTCGCCGAAACCACAATGATATCGCGACTGACGCGCCTGCCACGCCAACCAGGTCCGCGACGACGTCCCGCGGATCGCCGGAGCGGCCCGAGAGGCAAAGGTGCTGGACGACCTCGCTCACCGGCGCGTGGAGCACGCCGGCCACTGCGACCAGTGGCCACCACCGGCGCCGCGTCAGACCTGCGGCCAGGACCGGCGCGGCGAAGGCCAGCACGTGAACGATCTTGTCCGCGTGTGGGATCGGCGCCGACGGGCCGGGAGCCGACGGGACGTACAGCACGACCAGCTGCAGCACCAGGAGCAACCACACGGCAACAGGTACCACCCATCGCGCGGACCGGAGTTCGTTCACCGGATCAGCACAACACACCTGCTTTGGCCACCGTGCGGGCATGCCGCCTACCATGGAAGTCATGACCAAGATCACCGATCTCGATCTCGACCTCTTCCGCTCCACCGTCTCGGGCGAGGGGACCGTGATCGTCGACTTCTGGGCAACCTGGTGCGGCCCGTGCCGTCAGTTCGCGCCCATCTTCGAGGCCGCCGCCGAAGAGCGCTCCGACATCACCTTCGCGAAGGTCGACATCGACGACAACCCGCAGTTGGCTTCCTTGGCGAACGTCTCCTCCGTCCCGACACTGATGGCCTTCCGCGACGGGATCCTGCTCCACCAGAGCGCCGGCGCCCTGCCCAAGGCACAGTTCGAGCAGCTCCTCGATGCCGTGCAGGACGTGGACATGGAGGACGTCAAGGCCCAGGTGGCCGCCCGCGAGGGCGCTGCGGACTGAGACGAAGGGGGTAGCCATCCCCCTGACGGTGTGGTTGCGTGTAAGGACACCACCACAGGAGGTCATCCGTATGGGATTCGACGACAAGCTGGACAACGCCAAGGACAAGGCGGCCGGGAAGGCCAAGGACGCCGTCGGCGACGCCACTGACGACAAGGATCTCCAGGCCGAGGGTCAGGCCCAGGAGGCCAAGGGCAACCTGAAGTCGGCAGCCGAGAACGTCAAGGACACCTTCAAGTAGGGCCACCCCATGACGAAGCGAAGGGCGGGACCGCAACGGTCCCGCCCTTCGTCGTACTGCGTGACGTGTGTCCACGATGGTGGAGGTGGCGGGAATCGAACCCGCGTCCACTGGAAGACGATCAGGGCTTCTCCGGGTGCAGTGCGCTATGGATTTTCTCGGCCCCGGGGCTCGCGCGCACACGTTCCCCGACAGGCCCAGTCGCGTTGGAGTCCCACAGTGTCCCGCGACGAAACACTGCAGCAAGATCTCTAACTGACGCTGGGATCTAGGTCGAGATCAAACCTAGGCCAACGGACTTCGGGCTCGCTCAGGCAGCGAGGGCGAAGTCGGTGCGCTTGGAATCGGCACCTATTGGTTTGCACGGGGCGTTGACGAGATGACCGTGCATCCTCGACCCGCTTCCCCTGAAGGACCGGCCAGTGTCGAAACCGATCACCCCCATGGGGTGGACACGTCACGCTGTTGAGTTGTGCGATTCAGTATTGCCGACAACGTCGGTGTCGGCCAAACGCATTCCCGCTCAGCGACGCCTCTTCATCTGGTCGGACATCGCCCGGTCCGCCTCACGGCGGTCCTGCTGCTCGCGCAGGGTGTGCCGCTTGTCGTAGTCGCGCTTGCCCGTGGCCAGCGCGATCTCGACCTTGACGCGTCCGTTGCTGAAGTACAGGGACAGCGGCACGATGGTGCGTCGACTGCCCTGGACCTTCACGGACAACTTGTCCAGCTCGGACCGGTGCAGCAGCAGCTTGCGACGACGACGCGGCGTGTGGTTGGTCCACGTCCCCTGGACGTACTCGGGGATGTGCACCCCCTCGAGCCACAGCTCGTCACCGTAGAAGATCGCGAACCCGTCGATGAGGCTGGCCCGACCCATGCGCAGTGCCTTGACCTCGGTACCCATGAGTGCGAGGCCGGCCTCGTAGGTGTCCTCGATGAGATAGTCGTGGCGCGCCTTGCGATTACGGGCAACGACGAGCTCGCCCGGTTCCTTCTTCTTCTTCGTGGCCACGGGACTCCCCCCTTCGCTGCTCGATCTGTCCGGGGTCACCGTACCCGTTGCGCCGGTCATCGGCGCCATCGGTTTTGTTGCCGAGCGGGCTGCTAGAGCCAGCGTCGTGGGTCGACCGGGGTGCCGTTCTCGCGGGTCTCGAAGTGCAGGTGGCAGCCTGTCGAGGTGCCCGTCGTGCCCACGTACCCGATGACCTGACCGCGCTCGACGTGACCGCCGCTGACGGCGAATCGCTGCAGGTGGTTGTAGGTCGTGGCCAGGGAGGTCCCACGCTTGACGCCGTGGTCGATGACCAGCTGGTTGCCGTACCCACCTGCGACGCCGGCACTGATCACCGTGCCGGAGGCGGCCGCACGCACCGCCGTCCCGCAGCTGGCGGCGTAGTCGCGACCGGCGTGCAACCGGGAGTAGTGGAGGATCGGGTGGTACCGGTACCCGAACTGAGAGCTCACGGGCGCGCTGCTCGGGGCCGAGAGGACGCCGGAGCTGGGCGCGGGCTTCGGTGGCGCCGGCTTCGGTGGCGCCGGCTTCGGGGCGGGGGCGGACGGGGCGGACGGAGCACTCTCGCGCGAGGCACGCTCACGCTCCCGGCGCTGCTGCTCCGCACGCTCGCGCGCCTCGGCTTCGCGACGCTCCTGGGCCTTGCGGGCCTTGCGGATCTCCGCCTCGCGGATGCGCGCCTGGCGGGCCCGCTCCTCGAGGATCTTGGTCAACTTGTCCGACTCGGCCTGCAGGCTCTCGACGCGCTTCGTGTCCTTCTTCTTCGCACGCTCCAGCGCGGCCGCCTGACTCGACTGGTCATCCTCGAGGGACTCGAGGTCGGCCTGGGCCGCATCCGCAGCGGAGCTGGCCTCCTGCGCCGAGGCGAGCGCACCCTCCTTGGTCTCCTTGGCCTGCTTCGTCTGCTCACGCAGGGCCTGGAGCCGGTCACCGGTGGAGACGAGGTTGGCGCGTGAGGTGCTCAGGTCCTGCAGCGCGGCGCCCTGGGTCTCGCCGACCGACTCGGCCATGATCATCTTGTCGATGAAGTCGCTCGGGTCCTCGCTGCCGACGGCCACCTTCATGGTGCCGATGCCGTCGCGCTGGTAGACCTGCCCCGCGAAACCGCCGACCTCCTTACGGGCCCGGGAAATCCGGGTGCTCGTCGTGCGCAGCTCCTTCTCGGCCTTGTGCTCGTTGGCCTGGGCCACCTCGTGGGCGGCCACCGCATCGTCGTACTCGCTCTGGGCAGACACCTCGGCCGCCGCGGCCTGCTCGGCCTTCGACCTAGCCGCCGGCAACTTGCCTCGGGTCTTCTCCAGCGCATCGTGCGCCTCGACCAGATCGGCTGACGTCTCCTGCAGGTCGCCGCGCGCGTCGGACAGCTTCTCCTCGACGTGCTCCTTCTGCTGCTTCGGATCCGGATCGGCAGAAGCGTAGGTGACGACTCCCCCGAGCAGGCACACCGACAGCGCCGCGCTCACGAGGGTGCGGGCATGACGGGCAGCCACGGGGGGGCGATCAGGACACATCGAGGGCCACACTAGTCACATCCGCACCAACTGAACAGTCGTGGCACGCCCACCGGCGCGCCGGGCTACACGCGAAGGTAACGCCAGAGGGTGACCGTCGAGGTCCCGATGGCCAGCAGCACGACCCCGATGACGAGGAAGGGAGCGATGATCCACACGTCGCTGGAGGAGATGAACGCCGTTCCTGCGGTCTCCCGCAGGAGATAACGGTCGAAGAGCGCCCAGGCGGACACCCACAGCAGTCCGATGGACATCACCACACCGATGAGCCCGGACAGCACCGTCTCGAGGATGAAGGGGGTGCGAATCGTGCCGTTGGAGGCTCCGACGAGCTTCATGATCGCGATCTCGCGCCGACGGGTGAAGGCCGCCTGACGGATGGTCGTGGCCATCAGCAGCACCGCGGAGACGAGGGTGAGGACGGCCAGGCCGACCATCACGCCGGTGATGATGTTGATCGCCCTGAACAGCGGGGCGAAGACCTCGCGCAGGTTCGGCACGCTGGCCACCCCCGGGGCGCCCTTGAATGCAGAGGCCACCGTCGCGTACTCCTCCGGGTCGGTCAGCTGCACGCGATAGCTCGCCGGGATGTCCCCGACCCGGATGTGGCTGGCGAGCGGGGAGTTCTTGTAGTCCTCCTTGAAGCGTTGGAACGCCTCCTGCTCGTCCTCGTAGTACACGTCCTTGACCAGGGGCTTCATCTCATCCAGCTGCGAGGCGATGGACTCCTTCTGGTCCCCGGTCACGGCACCCGACGAGCAGTTCGGCTGGGATGAGGTCTCGGTGCACAGGTAGATCGAGACCTGGACACGGTCGTACCAGTACCCCTTCATCTGGTCGACCTGCTGCTGGGCGAGCAGGCCGACCCCGAGCAGGTACATCGAGATCATCGTCACGAGGATCACCGAGACGGCGATCGACTTGTTGCGCCGCAGGCCCTCCCAGGCGTCGGCGAGTACCGAGGGCTTCATCGCAGCAGGTCCTCCGCGTCGTCGTCCCAGTCGTCGAGGGCGTGCACCTCACCCAGAGGTGGGTCCTCGGGGGGCGCCGGTCGGTCGGCGTCCTCCTCGAGCCGCTCGGCCTCGCGCTCCTCCCGGTCGCGGGCGTCGACGACCTTCGGCACATAGCTGCCGCCGATCTCGTCGCGGACGATGTGCCCGTCCTCGAGCTCGACCACCCGTTGCTGCATCTGGTCGACGATGACGTTGTCGTGGGTCGCCATGACGATCGTGGTGCCCGAGTCGTGGATGCGACGCAGGAGCTTGACGATCTCCAGGCTGGTGGCCGGGTCGAGGTTGCCGGTGGGCTCGTCGGCGAGCAGCACCGGAGGCTTGTTCACGACGGCGCGCGCAATGGCGACCCGCTGCTGCTCACCGCCGGAGAGCTCGTGCGGCATCCGCTCGCCCATGTCGGCCAGACCCACCATCTCGAGGGTCTCGGGCACGAGTGCACGGATCGCCCGTCGCGGTCGGCCGATCACCTGCAGTGCATAGGCGACGTTCTGCTTGACCGTCTTGTTCGGCAGGAGCCGGAAGTCCTGGAAGACCGTGCCCACCTGCCGCCGCAGCTGCGGGACCTTGCGCTGGGGCATCTTGCGCAGCTCGTGGCCACCCACGAGCAACCTACCGCTGGTGACGACCTCCTCGCGGATTGCCAACCGCACCAGGGTCGACTTGCCGGAGCCCGAGGCGCCGACGAGGAAGACGAACTCGCCGCGCTCGATGTTGAGGTCGATCTCCTCCAGCGCCGGGTGGCTCTGGCTGGGATACCTCTTGGTGACGTTCTCGAATCGGATCATCAGGTGCTCGGGGCCTCAGCGGTGCGAAGGGGGAAACGGCCGCCTGAAGGATATGCCGCATCGCTGCGAGGTCGTGACACCCGGGAGACCTCGGCGCGTTACCGCCGAACGCGTTGCCGCTGCGCTCCGGTCAGTCGTCGGACTTGGCCTGCTCGATGCGCCAGCGGATACCGGCCTCGATGAACTGGTCGATCTCTCCGTCGAAGACGGCCGAGGAGTTGCCGGTCTCGTGCTCGGTGCGCAGGTCCTTGACCATCTGGTACGGGTTGAGCACGTACGAGCGCATCTGGTCACCCCAGCTGGCCTTGACGTCGCCGGCGAGCTCCTTGCGCTCGGCGGCCTCCTCGGCCCGCTTGGCCAGCAGCAGGCGGGACTGCATGACGCGCAACGCGGCCGCGCGGTTCTGGATCTGCGACTTCTCGTTCTGCATCGACACGACGATGCCGGTCGGGATGTGCGTCATCCGCACGGCGGAGTCGGTGGTGTTGACCGACTGGCCGCCCGGGCCGGAGGAGCGGAAGACATCGATCTTCAGGTCGTTGTCCGGGATCTCGATCGAGTCCGTGCCCTCGATCAGTGGGATGACCTCGACCGCTGCGAAGGAGGTCTGGCGACGCCCCTGGTTGTCGAAGGGAGAGATCCGCACCAGGCGGTGGGTCCCGCCTTCGACGGAGAGGTTGCCGTAGGCGTAGGGGACGTTGACCTCGAAGGTGGCCGACTTCAGGCCCGCCTCCTCCGCGTACGAGGTGTCCATGACCTTGGTCGGGTAACCGTGGCGTTCGGCCCAGCGCAGGTACATGCGCATGAGCATCTCGGCGAAGTCCGCGGCGTCGACGCCTCCGGCCCCGGCGCGGATCGTCACGACGGCCGAGCGCTCGTCGTACTCCCCCGACAGCAGGGTGCGCACCTCGAGCTGGCTGACCGCCTTGGCGACCTTCGCCAGCTCGGTCTCGGCCTCGGCGAGGACCTCGGAGCCCTCCGCTCCCCCTTCCTCGACACCCATCTCGATGAGCGCCTCGAGGTCGTCGATGCGGGTGTCCATCGCCCGGATGCGGTCACGCTCGTGGTTGGCCCGGGACAGCGCGGAGGTGACGCCCTGCGCCGTGTCCGGGTCGTCCCACAGGTTGGGCTCGGCCGCCTGCTGCTCGAGGTCGGTGATCTGGGCCTCGAGGGCGTCCAGATCGGTCACGTCACGCACCGACGCCATGGTCGTGCGGAGGTTCTGGATCTCGGATGCGAAGTCAACTGCCACGATGAGCCACCCTACGGCAGGGTCGACCTCTGCTCATCCGCCCCGGGGGCTGCTGGAGATGAAGGGACTGATCCACCGGGTCTTCGGGTCGCGGTCGATCAGAAGCGTCTTGATCAGGAGGGTGAAGGGGATGGCCAGCAGGGCACCGAGTGCACCGAAGACGTACGCCCAGAACATCAGCGACAGGAAGGCCGTCGTCGCGTTGATACCGACGGCGTCGCCGGTGAACTTCGGCTGGAGGATGCCCTGGATGATGAAGTTGACGACGCTGTAGATGACGATCACCCAGAGCATCGTCGACACCCCACCGGAGAGCAGTGCGATGAAGGCCGGCGGGATGAGGCCCAGGACGAAGCCGACGTTCGGGATGTAGTTCGTCACGAAGGACAGCAGGGCGAAGGTCATCGCCAGCGGGACGCCGAGCCACTTCAGGGCCGCGTAGTCGATGACCGCGACGATCAGTCCGAAGATCGTCGAGACGATCCAGTAGCGGCGCACCCGGTAACCGAAGGCCACGAGGGCGTCGGCGACGTCGGGCTTCTGCCGGTGGATGGCCTCGAGGCGCGGGCCGAAGCCTCCTGAGTCCATGACCAGGAAGATCATCACCGTCAGCAGGAAGAGCATCGTCGTCGTCAGTCCCGTGACGGTGTTGGCCAGCGACGTGGCGATGCCGGTGAGGTTGCGCAGGTCGAAGTTGGCGATCGCCCGGTCGATCTCGTCGGCCTCGATCCCCCGCTCGGCCAGCATCAGGCGCAGGTCGGTGATGACGGCGGTGAAGGTGCTCGTGTAGTCCGGTCTGGCCAGCTCGGTGGCGAAGCGGCTGGCGGCCACGCCGATCGAGGCGCCGAGTGCAGCGATGATGCCGTAGAGGATGGTGATGAGCAGCAGGCCCGCGACCGCCGACGGCAGGACCCGACGCAGTGCCTTGTAGACCGGGTACACCGCGATGATCAGGGTGACTGCGAGGAAGGTCGGTGCGACGATCCCGGCGACCTGCTTCAGGCCGAAGATGGCCACGATCCCGGCCGCCGCCCCCACCAGCAGGGTCAGCGTCGGGGGCAGGGAGATGACCGTGGTGGGGCGCAGGTCCGGGTGCTCGTGCTCACGGTCCGGGTCGTCCAGCTCGTCGGCGGGGATCGTCGGCTGCGCGGCGGCCACCGGGGCCGCAACCGTCCCCTCCGTCGAGTGCACGACCTCGGGCTCGTCGCTGGTGGTGGCCTCGGGCTCGTCCGCCGTGGTGGGCCGCGACGCGGTCGGCTCCTCCTGCGTGTCGGACACGGGGTCGGCCGGCTCCTGCTCCACGTGCACCCCTCCTCCCGATCGACGCGGTGTCGTCTGCGGGGTCATCGTGTCAGGTCGAGGTGGGCGATGGGGCGAAGTCAGGGCGCGTCGATGACGATGTCCGCCCGGGCGCGTGATTCCACGCCCACGGTGACCGAACCACCCAGCGAGCTGATCAGCCCCCCGACCATCGGCAGGTCGGCCTCCCCCACCAGGCGCACGACGGCGGTGCGCCCGTCCGGTGTCCCGGTACCTCCCGCCACCGACCAGCTCGCCAGGCCGTGGGGGCGCTCTCGGCCGGTGAGGTGATCGACCGCGGCACTGCGCACCGTGTCGTCGGTCAATGGCAGGGCCTGCTGCGCCAGTCCCGTGTCATAGACCTGCTCCGCCCCCTCGTCGGTGGCCGCGAGTGCGGCGGCGTCGGCCGCGTCGAGCAGCCGCATCCGCGAGATCTGCGCCGAGGTGACGGCCAGGCCCCCGATGATCACGGTCATGGCGATGACCGTCAGCCCGAGGATGAGGACGGTCAGCTGCCCGTCCTCGCAGCGAGCGCGGGTGCGCACGAGCCGGACGAGTCCGGACAGGCGTCTGCCGAGACGGCGAAGGGGGGTCATCGCGCCTCGTACTCCGGGACGGGAACCACCTGGGTGGCCGAGACGGGGATCTCCAGCGGGATCACGCCGCCGAGGACGGCAGGAGCCAGCGGCAAGGGGACGGCCACCGCGGCGCGGGTGGTCACCACCGCGCCGGGTGAGAGGCACGGACTGGCCGTGCACGAGACCGTCACCTCTCCCTGGGCCTCGAATCCCTGGTCGGCGAGTGCGAGGTTCGCCGCCGCGCGCGAACGGGCGTGTGCGGCCGCGTCGTCTTTGGCCGTGACGAAGGCCCGGGCCGACTCCCGCGGCCTGGGTGACGGCGTACGAGCCGGCCTGCAGGCGGGCGAGACAGAGGACCAGGTAGACGAGCGGGACCAGCAGGAGGATCGCCAGCCAGGAGAACTCGATGACGGCGCTCCCTCCTTCGTCCGAAAGGCGGCTGCGCCAGGTGCTCACTGGTCCTCCATGAAGGCTCGGCCACTCACCTCGAGGCTCTCGCTCGGACCGATCGGTCCGACGAGCGGGATCGGGGCGGTCACGTCGACGACGAGAACCCGCACATCCGCAGCCGTGGTCTGCACGCTCGCGGAGACCCCTCCAGCGAAACGGCTGGAGAGCGAACCGGAGATCAGCTCGCGGGCACGACCTGCACCCTGCTCGGGTGTCGCCCCGTCCCGTGCCCCGTACCGGGCTCCCTCTGCGGCGCAGCTGATCAGGGTGTTGCGTACGTGCAGTGCCAGACCGAGCTGCAGGACCGCGAGGAAGACGAACATCAGCAGGGCCGAGGTCATGACGAAGTCGACGACCGCGGACCCGCTCTCCCCACGCAGCCGGTCGGCACCGATCACGGGCCGTTGGCGACGTCGTCGAGCGCCTGCTCGAACATCGAGGTCAGTCGCTCCCCCGCGACGGTCCACAGACCGGTGACCAGGGCGGCGGTCATGAGGGTGATGAGGACCCAGCCCGGCACGTCACCGGTCTCGTCGTCGAGGCGGGCAACCGCGCGACGCGTGACCTCGCCTAGCCGGATGTGGGCCCTGATGAGTTGATCGGACATGTGGATCTCCTTCGTGGCGTGGTTGTACTTGTCGATTCACATCTGGAACTGGAAGAACGAGAGGCCCGGGAAGAGCGCGAAGAGGACGGTCACGGGAAGCACACCGAAGACGACAGGGATCATCATCGTGATCTCCTTCTTGCCACCGACCTCCATGATCTGGCGACGTCCTTCCTCACGCACGTCCTGCGCCTGCGCTCGCAGGATCTCGGCCAGGGGCGTGCCTCGCTCCACGGCGACGACGATCCCGTCGACGAACCGGGCCAGCGAGATCAGGCCGGTGCGGTCGGCGAGACCCTGCAGCGCCTTCTGGAGGCTCGCGCCGGCACGGGCATCCGCGAGGCACCGGCCGAGCTCGTCCGACAGCTCCCCCTCGGACAGGCGCACGACCCGTTCGAGGGCCCCCGTGGTGCCTTCCCCAGCACCGACGGCGAGAGCGAGCAGCTCGGCGACCGTGGGGAACTCGGCGAGCATCCGCTCCTCGCGTCGGTTCGCCTCACGGCTGAGCAGGGCGTCGCGCACGACCACCCCGCAACCGAACCCCAAGGCGATGAGCAGCAGGAGCAGCACCGGTGACCGGCCCTTGCTGGTGACGGCGAGGACTCCGAGCACACCACCGAGGGCTGCGCCGGCAAAGCCGTAGACGACCTGCTCGGCCCGGAAGTGGTCGGTGTCCGGGGCGCGCCCGGCGCGCTGCAACCGTCGACCCACCGAGGACGTCCCCCCGAGCACCGACTCGACCCGGCGGGCGAGATCGGTGACGAGCGGACGCAGGACGGTGGGAATGATCGCGGCGAGGGGCACCTGCTCGACCTGCAGGAGGCGGGATGGCCGTGGAGTGTCGCGCAGGTAGGGCGCCAACCGGTCATCGAGGGTGGCCCGTCGGTTGCGAGGCAGACCCTGGATGACCAGCAGCACGCCCATGGCGAAGGCCAGCCCGAGGGCTGCTCCACTTCGGCCCGGGCCGATGGAGTGGACGAGGTCGGTCATCGCAGCACCCGCTCTTCCTCGGGAAGGCGACCGATTCGGATCATGGCCTGATAGGCCACCACGGAGGCGGCAGCGCCGAAGGCGAGAACGACCGCCCCGGCGGTGGTGTTGTACGCCTGAACCGATTCCGGGCGGGTCGAGAGGAAGGCCAGGACGAGCCACGGCGCGGCGACGGCCAGCCGTGCGGCACTGACCGTCCAGGACTGTCGGGTCTCCAGCTCGCTGCGGGTGCGGGCGTCCTCGCGCAGGAATGCCGACAGCGTCCGCAGGAGCGACCCCAGATCGGACCCACCGACCTCACGTGCGATGCGCAGAGACTCCACCAGTCGGTCCCCGACGGGGTCGGCCAACCGGTCCTTGAGCCGATCCAGGCTGTCGTTGAAGCGTCCGGTCGTGCGGTAGTCACCAGCGAATTCCGCGAATGCCGGACGCAGCTCCTGTGGCCCCCGGACCGCCAGCTGGGCCAGGGCTTCCGGTAGGGCCAGCCCGGCCCGTACCGCTGACGTGACGTTGTCGACCACATCGGGCCACAGCTCCCGTAGTTGTGAACGCCGTGATCGAGCCCGCATCCGCACCACTGCCAGGGGCGCCCAGCCGGCCATGACCGCGAAGCACAGGGCGATGCTGGGGACCCGGGTCATTGCCGTGACCGTGGCCAGGACAAGGACGAAGGCGATGACGCAGGCGACGAGCAGACCCACCGGGCCCACTCCCCGGTATCCGGCCTGCGCCAACTCGTCACGCAGGCGACGCAGGAGGGGATTCTCCCCGCGAGTGCGCGTGGTCTCCTCCTCGCGCGGCCACGTGGACCACCAGATGAGGAAGAGCCCCGTACCGAGCACGGCACCCACGACGACCCCCGTCACGCAGGACCACTCCCGAGGAGCGCCGCCAGGTCGTACCCGGCGTGCTCGAACCGCTCCCGGTGCGGCGGGTAGCCATCGGCCCGCACCAGGGTGCCGTTGCGGGTGGTGAAGATGTCGGTCGTCTCCACGACGTCGTTCTCGATACGGCCGGGCAGCGCGACGATCTCGCGGACACGCCGCGTGCCATCCCCCTCGAGCGCAGCATGGACCACGAGGTCGATCGATCCAGCCACGGTCGGCACGACGAACCGCGAGCCCACGTTCTCCCCGGCCAGGAGAGGAAGGGTGCACATCTTCGTCACCGCCTCCCTGGCAGAGTTGGCGTGGACCGTGCACATCCCGGGCAGGCCGGAGTTGAGGGCGATGAGCAGGTCGAGGCTCTCGGCCTGGCGTACCTCACCGACGATGATCCGGGAGGGGCGCATTCGCAAGGCCTCCTTGACCAGGCGCCGCAGCGGGATCTCTCCCGCTCCCTCGAGGCTGGGCTGCCGGCACTGCATCGCGACGACATCGCGCCGTGGGATCTTCAGCTCGAAGACCTCCTCGCAGGTGATCACCCGCTCGCGGGGCGGCAGCGCCGCAGACAGGCAGTTGAGCAGCGTCGTCTTGCCCGCTTGCGTCCCCCCTGCGACCAAGATGTTCAGACCGGCGGTCACGGCAGCCTGCAGGAAGACCGAGGCGTCCCGCGTCAGCGTCCCCAAACGCACCAGGTCGTCCAGGTGATCGGCCTTGACGACGAACTTTCGTATGTTGACGGCCCAGTGCTCCCGGGTGATGTCCGGGATGACGACGTGCAGCCGACTGCCGTCCGGCAGGGTCGCGTCGACGAATGGCGAGGAGAGATCGATGCGTCTGCCCGAGGACTTCAGCATCTTCTCGACGAGGTCCCGCACCTCGTCGGCAGTGAGCACCGTGGTCGTCAGCTCGGCGACGCCATTGCGCGCGACGAAGACCTGGCTCGGCGAGTTGATCCAGATCTCCTCCACGAGAGGATCATCGAAGTACTGCTGCAGGGCCCCGAAGCCCGCCACGGTATCGAGGACGGCCTTGACCGCGGCCTCACGGTTGCCCAGGACGGGGAGCCCACCCTGGATGCTGCGATCGTCATAGTCGCTGACGGCCTCCCGCACGAGGTCGGCGACCTCTCCCGACTCGCGCACCGGGTCCAGGCCGGTACGGCGGATCAGTTCGCGCACCTCTGTCTCGACCGTCTCGACCGCGTCCATGTTCCTGCCCCGTGTAGCTCGTGTTCCGTGGCGAAGCGCTCCCCTCGCCCGGGAGACATTAGCGATTTCCCAGGAGTTCGCATCTCGAGAATCCACAGGATGCTCCGACCGGCCCGTTCGCGGCCCCTCCTGTGGACAACTGAACGCCTGGTCGGGCGCTGCGTGTCTACCGTGCGCACATGCTCCTGCAGATGACCGTGATCGATGTCCGACGCGGCGCACAGCGACTCGTGGAGGTCCGCGCCACGGCCCACGACACGGCCGTGGACCTGCTCGAGGCGCTGGGGTTCGGCTCGGACACGTCAATGCACGTCGACGACAAGGAGGTCCCACCGGAGGCGCCGGTCGGGCTGCCACCACTACTCGACGGGAGCATCCTCGTCCTCGGTCACGACCATGGCTCGGTGACGAGGTCCACGGTCCCTGCGCCCCTTCGCCTGACGACGACTTCGGGGCCCGACTCAGGACGGACGCTCTCGCTGACACCGGGCCGCCACGTGGTCGGTCGCGGGGAGATGGCCTCCCTCCGACTGGACGACGACACCCTTTCTCGCGAGCACCTGGCCGTGTCGGTGGATCGGGACGGCGTCCTCGTGCACGAGTTGGATGCGACCAACATCACGCTCGCCGACGGTGAGCGCCTGCCCTCCCAGGGGTTGCGTGCCCGGGTCGGCAGTTGCGTGCACGCCGGGAACACGACCTTCATGCTCGAGGCCCACCGGTCACGCCCCTGCCGCCGCCGACCCAGCGGCTCCGGGACGATCATGGTCAACCCGACCCCGCACTTGGCCTCCACGCACGTGACGCCACGGATCACCATCCCGCAGGAACCGAGCGCCCCGGCCCGGCGACGCATTCCCTGGGTGATGGTCCTCCTGCCGCTTCCCTTCGCGGCCCTGCTCGCCTTCTTCTTCGGCCCCCGGATGCTCCTGTTCGGACTCCTCACGCCCGTCCTCGCCATCGGATCGACCCTTTCCGACCGCTCATCCGCACGCCGTGACCACAGGGAAGCCCGAGCGGAGTGGGTGAACAAGAGGACACGGACCGGAGAACAGCTCACGAGTGCCCTTGCCCTCGAACGACGCGAGCGCCTCAGGTCGGCCCCGGACGCAACGGCGCTGCTCGATGCGGCCCGCGGCGACTCGTCCCGGTTGTGGGAGCGCCGTTCCGGGCACCCGCAGCACCTCGACCTGCGTCTCGGGATGGCCCCTCTCCCGGCCCGACTCGAGGTCGAGCGTGGGCACGGCGACCGCGACCACCCCGTGCTCGATCATGTCCCCCTCGTCGTCGACCTCGAGGAGGCCGGCGTCCTGGGGATCGCCGGTGGGCGTGACGAACGTGACCGGCTGGCCCGTCACCTCCTCGGGCAGCTGACGGTCCTGCACTCCCACCACGACGTGCAGATCTCGGTGGTGGCCACTCACGAAGGGTGGTGGTCCCCCTTCCGTTCACTGGTGCACCTGCGCGAACACGACGATGCTCCCGGGTCAGGCAGGGCCACGGCCGACGAGGACGACGCCCTTGCCCTCTTCGCCGGTCACGCCGCCGCCATCCGGGAGCGTGATCGCCAACCCTCCGGCGCGCGAGCGGAGGATACCCGACCCACCGCGCTCGTCCTCGTCATCGACGACGTCGACAGGTGGCGCGGCGACCCGAACCTGCGCACCGCCCTCGTGCAGGGCCGCCCCAACCGTGTCCTGGTCGTTGTCCTCTCCGACACCGCCGAGGGTCTCCCGCACGAGTGCGGTGCCATCGTGCAGCTGGACGGCGACCGGGTCGCCCTGCACGTCGCCGGTAGGCAGTCCGCCCGTGGTGTCATCGACGGTGTGGGCCCGGCATGGGCCCACCGGGTGGCCTCCGGGCTGGCCCCCCTGCGGGATGCCACCCCCGATGACTCGGGCGCCGGCCTGCCGGAGGCAACCCGACTGGTCGACCTGCTGGACCTCGATCCTGACGATCCGGATGCGATCCGGGCCGCCTGGTCGGGCAGACCAACCGGGCCCACCGACCTCGATGTCGTCGTCGGACTCGCCACGGACGGCGAGTTCCGCATCGACCTGCGCCGCGACGGCCCCCACGCGCTCATCGCTGGCACCACGGGGTCGGGCAAGTCGGAGTTCCTGCAGAGCTGGGTGGCATCCCTGGCGGCCCGCTCGTCGCCGGACGAGATCACCTTCGTGCTCGTCGACTACAAGGGTGGCGCCGCCTTCGCCGAATGCGCCCGTCTGCCGCACACCGTCGGCGTCCTCACCGACCTCGAGCCGGCACAGGCCGAGCGCGCACTGACCAGCCTCGATGCCGAGCTGACGCGGCGCGAGCACATCCTGGCCACTTCCGGGGCCAAGGACATCGACGACCACAGGGGGGCCCCGCTGCCGCGCCTGATGATCGTCATCGACGAGTTCCGGATGCTGGCCGAGGAGCAACCGGAGGCCCTGGCCCATCTGATGAAGATCGCTGCCGTCGGCCGTTCCCTCGGCGTGCACCTCGTGCTGGCCACCCAGCGTCCGGGAGGCATCGTCTCCGCGGACATCAAGGCCAACGTCAACCTGCGCATCGCCCTGCGTGTGCGCGACCGGGTCGACAGCGAGGACGTCCTGGGTGTCCCGGATGCGGTCGACCTGCCCGAGACCGCGCCCGGACGAGCCCTGGCCCGAACCGGAGGATCGCCCGCCCGCAGCTTCCAGACCGGCCGGGTGGCCGGCCACGAGGCCCCGGGTTCCGACGGGGTCCTCGTGCGCGACCCCGGGTCACCGTGGCCGACAGCGCCGCAGTGCGCGGACCTCGGCCCCACCGACCTGCAGCGAATCGCGGCCACGCTGACCAGGGTCGCAGCGGACCTGCAGACCGCGCAGCCGCACCGCCCGTGGCTGCCGCCCCTGGCCTGCGTCATCACCGCCGAAGAGCTGCCTACTCCCGGCGAGCACGACCTCGGTGCCCCCTTCGCGCTCGTCGACCGTCCGGAGCGCCAGGAGCAGGTGCCCTTGACGTGGACCCCGTCCAGCGGCCACTGGATGGTCGTCGGCGGCCCGGGCACCGGCCGGACCACAAGCATTGCCGCGATCGTCACTGCCGCCGGCCGCCGGTGGTCACCTGACCGCCTGCAGGTCCAGGTCATCGGTGACGGCTCTTCCGTGCTGACCGATCTCACCCGTCTGCCGCACGTGGGCAGCGTGGTCGACGGCGAGGACCGGCCGCTGACCCGTCGCTTCCTCGCCCGCCTGGAGAGCGACGTGGCCCGGCGTCGAGCCCGGCTGCGCGCCAGCGGGCACTCGACTCTCGATGCATGGTGGGCGGCGTACGAGGCCGATCCTGTAGGCGATGCGCCTGACCCGCACCTCCTGCTGGCGGTCGACGGGTGGGGGCGCGTCACCCAGCCCCTCGGCGGGGCCGACCTCGGCGAGACCGCCGAGCTGCTGGAGACGCTCCTGCGGGACGGCGTGGCGGCCGGCGTGTGCGGCGTGGTCACGGGTGGTCGAGAGCTGCTCTCCGGGCGGATCTCCTCCCTCATCACCACCCGGCTCGTGC